>JBPOIF010000034.1:0-12771 GCA_052034745.1 Candidatus Nomurabacteria bacterium
TAATCCATCGAGTATACTCATACTATATATAGTATACCTGCAAACTCATTTCTTTTCTAATAGTATGAGACGATTTGTTGCCATCATCATAAACACCCTCGCAAAGATGATCTTTCCCGAGCGATGTGTTCGGTGCGATGCACAAGGCAGTGCTCTCTGCGCGTCCTGCCTCAAAGGCATCCCCTTTGCCGATCCTACAGGTGACAATGCTGTGTACGGAGTGTTTGACTATGGCAACAAAACCGTACAAAAAACAATCCACGATGCAAAATACTACCGAAAAAGCGAAGCGCTCCTCGCCCTTGCAGGGGCAAGCGCCCCGTACATCAGCGAATACATCAGTGACTACTTGCAGAGCCTGTCTGCAGAAACGATTGTGCTCGTCCCTATTCCTCAACACAAACAAAAAGACCGCGCTCGTGGATTTAATCAAAGTCTCCTCATCGCGCGAGCACTCACCCGCTCGATAGAAGGAGCTGTGGTGCAAACGATACTCAAAAAAACTCGCGCAACAAAACCTCAGGCACATACTCACAACAAAAGAGAACGCCTCGAAAATCTCGTCGGCTCGATGACGGCTCGCCGCGATATCGACCCTCACAAGCTCTATATCATCGTCGATGACGTGACCACCACGGGAGCAACCGTCCTTGAAGCGATGCGAGCCCTCAAACACGTCGGTATACGAAAAGTACTTGCAGTAGCGCTCGCCCACGGCTATGCAAGGAAATAAAAAATGTGCTCGGCTCTCTCAATATTTTTCCTTTGAAAAGAAAAAGCGCCCGCAGAGCGGGCGCTTCGATACGCTTGAATAATCATTCCTTACCAAAAGTAACAACCTTTGCCACCTTCACACCACGGCGATCTTTAAAAGAAGCTGCTTTTTGTTGAACCTCTGGAGAGAAATACTTGATGAAACTTTCGTCAAAAATTAAAAAGTTTCCTCCTTCTTTTAAAGACATCGATTTAGAATCTTTAAAAAAGCACATCAACCGCTCAGAGATTTCGTTCGAATTTGAAAATGAAACTTCTGATATCCACGAATCACGACCGAGTACCGCAAATGGAACTTCTTCAGTATACCGTTTGAACTTCTCTTGTGTACCGTAAAGAAAATTCATAAACGGCAAAAATCCTCCTTTTCGCAACAGCAACAATGCTTGCTTACTGTACAGCTCGAAGAGCTTCGCTTCGATGATACTATCCATAGGTGTGCGCGGCCCTGCAAACTTTTTTGTAAAACGGAATGGACCA
This sequence comes from Candidatus Nomurabacteria bacterium, assembly GCA_052034745.1. GTDB lineage: Bacteria > Patescibacteriota > Minisyncoccia > Phycocordibacterales > UBA9973 > UBA4124. Next base: position 1,255 of record JBPOIF010000034.1, read on the forward strand.
GTGTATTTGTCCATACTCACTCCAAACAAGTCAGCATGAACAATTTCAAACTGGGCAAGAAACGATCTCCTCCAGAGAGGAGAGAATCCTTTTGATACCGGCTTTTCAAATTCACTCAATCTGTCGAGCTCATACTTGAGACGACCAGTCATCAGATGAAGCAGGCTCGTATACCGTGAGATGGAAAAGTTCCACCAGAACAAAAATTTCGTTGCCCTCTGGTACGCGCGAAATACCAACAGGTACGCGACGTACAGTTGCCCGAAAGAAGCTGCTTCCGAGCATACACTTTTGAGTGAGAGATACTTTTGATACCTCCGAAAGGAAACAACGAGAATCAGGAGCGGTACTATGATGATTCCCGCCAATAACTGTGTAGTCATTGTATAAAGATTTAAAGAACATCGGAATCCTGCCGACACAGTGTGCGAAAACGTTTCGCTTGTTGCATATTGCCAGATAATACTCTTTTGTCAAAAAAGCCCCCGGAACATCCAGGGGCTTACAACGTACTTTTTTTACATCACAATTACATCACAAACCGGTGAATCATCAGCGCAGGGGCAAACATATCGCGTACCATACACTGAATCTGTTTTGCAGTTTGCTCCATCATAATTTCGGTGTTTGCCAAAGCGGCAGGCTCTGCACCTTCAAGGGATACTGCGTACTCTGCTTCAAACGCATGACCCAGGAGAGCATCGTTCCCATCCTCGATAAGGGCATCGAAATACTGACTCGTGACACCTTGGCGATGTTTGCATGTTTCCAAAAAAAATCCTGCAAAATGCCGTTCCACCTTGTCCAAAAGGAACAAGGTAAACAACATCTGATCTCCTCCCGAAGCTCGAAAGGATAGGTGGTCCAAAAAATCACGATGGGGTTCCATCCGTTTTTCAATCTTTTGGAGCTGCTCTCCCCACTCGAGCATCCTCGGGTTTTTATTGAGAACCTCCGCGAGTAACTGAGCGAGGTTCTTGAGATCTGTACTTGATTTCGAAGAGAGATTGGAGAGTGCTTTTTTTGCTTCATCACTTCTCACCTGGTAAACGGTGAAGAGGATCAAGGCCGGCACTCTCGCAAAAATCATTTCATACGAAACGAGTAGAGTACGACTCGCAACAACAGAGACATCGTTTGATTTGGATATCTCAAACTCTTTTAAAAACTCCTCAAACTTTTTGAGGATGCGTTTTGTAGGATTGTTCATATAAAGGGCGTTTTGTTTGTGCTGATACTACTACACAAATCGTTTTTGTCAAAGAGTGCATCGCGGTGGTACAGTTTTAAAAAGATTGATTTTGTGATGCATGGGATTTAGTCACACCAAAACCTCAAACCATGAACCAACAAACAAAAAAACTGATTGTAGACACTCTCCCCACTCACCGAACAGTAGTCTACAGAAATGTCCTTTCTAAAGTAAATGACCCCTCAGTAGCGGAGGACATCACACAAGACACTTTCATAAGAGCAATTGAATGCTTACGAAAAAAACCAGACTACTACGAAACAGGAAAAGAGCGTAGCTGGTTGCTTACTATTAGTACCAACCTTTGCATGGATTATTTTCGTTTAACAAAACGAAAACCAATTGTCCCCCTTACCTACAAAACACCAAGTGGTGTTGATGAAGGTAAAGCAAAAGAAATACTAAAGAAAGAAAAAGCGGATGATGTACACGCTCTCATCGAACAACTTCCTCCCGAACAGCGAGAAATTGTCGCTTTAAGGTATTTTTATGGATTAAAATTCAAAGAGATAGCTCTAATGAAAAATGTATCTATAAACACTTGTACCGGACAAATGCGCTACGCTCTCATGAATATGCGCGCGCTCCTCGCAGAACAAAAAATTTGAAACAAAAACACACAGCCCTTCGATAGAACCGAAGGGCTGTTTTTTATTCCTCATTATTTATCTCGATAGATCCAGTAGTCAGCCACCTGCATGAGCCCGACGATGTTGTATGTGTTCCAAAAAAGCTTCGGGATATCTGCTTGTGGTACCAACACTCCTTCAAATGAAACTTGCTGTCCAACATCATACCCACCTTGCTTGTCCGTCGGGAGAGCAGAAGCATCGAGCCCATAGTACTCACCACTGTCAGTCTTGAGACCGTAGGCACATTCCATTGTTGTCGGACCGGTCGTATCGCGGTGTGGCAGACACGTCACCACCCCTTCTCGAACTACCATCTGCGTCTGTGCACCAAGCGGCTCCCCTGCGGGAGGCGTGACCTCATCCGGACGATTCGTGCGAAATGTAAAAAACGCAATCACCGCAAGCGCGATGAGCACGATAGCGAGCCATAGGGTATTTCCTCGTTGTGTATTCATTACTTATGATGACGATTGAGGGCGGGTTTTATTTCACTTTTGCCATGTACGCTTCCATCTTTTTGGCATTGGACATGTTTTCTCGACTGCGACGAATCGCCTCTCGACTTGAGGACTCGGTCTCCCATGTCGTGACATAGGTCCTATTGGTGACAGCGAGAGAACCTTTTGATTTCATAAAAAGCGCAAACCAAAAATCATCAGGATTGCGCGTGAGTCCAAGCTCACGAGAAAGTTTCCCACTGCGTTCAAACACCTCCATCGCAAACTCTTTGTCCTTGCCCCAAAATCCCATACTCGCTCCCCAAATCCAGCGTTCAACTTTGGAGCGGCTATGTTTCGTCGTAATAAAATATTTATTAAAAAAGTTTGAAAGCCACATCCATACAGTTCCTCGAAACTTCACCCACGAACCTACGAGCACATAACCTCGCGACAATGTCTCGCTCATCACCGAGACCCAGTTGTGCGGAAAATAGCTATCGCCATCAGACAACAGAATAATCTCCCCTGTTGCCTGACGTATACCTTCAATTCGCGCATGGATCACCCCTGATGGACCAGCGAGCGGTATGACGCGCACCGGATAACTTCGAGCGATACGCTCAGTATCGTCACTACAATTGTGCGCCACAATGATGACCTCCTCGGGACGCTTCGCTTGTGCAAGAAGTGAGACGATACACGCCTCGATGTGCCTGGCTTCGTTGTGTGCAGCAATAACGACTGATGTTGTCATAAAATTTCCAAAATTATTTCACTGCTTTTGCAATTGCCGGGACGACGCGTTTGTCGAGGATGTCTGGGATGATTTTCTTTGCGGTTGGATTTTTTACCAAACCTGCAAGCGCACGTGCTGCACGGAGCTTCGTCTCGGTCGTAATCGCGGTGAGTTTCTTGTCGAGTGCCCCGCGGAAAATCCCCGGAAATACAAGCGCATTGTTGATCTGATTGGGAAAGTCTGACCGACCAGTCGCCACCACCACCACACCTCCCTTGTACGCTTCATCGGGCATAATCTCAGGAGTAGGATTTGAAAGTGCAAAGACGATCGGACGCTCTGCCATAGAAGCGATATCGTCTGCTTTCAAAAGATTTGGCCCCGATACACCGATGCACACATCAGCACCTCGGAGTACCTCGATGAGCGAACCTGAGATGTTGCGTGGATTTGTAAATGCAAGGAGCGACTGCTTCTCTGTGTTGAGATCGGTGCGACTGCGGACGATTGCTCCCTTTCGATCAACAAGGATGACATCACGAAGTCCGGATGCAACGAGTAGTTGTGCGGTCGCAGTCGCTGCAGCTCCTGCTCCCGAGATAACCACACGAAGTGACGCAAACTTTTTCTTCACCACGCGCGATGCATTGATGAGTCCTGCGAGCACCACGATTGCGGTGCCGTGTTGATCATCGTGCATCACGGGGATATCGAGCGCTTCTATGAGTCGTCGCTCTATCTCAAAACACTGCGGTGCTTTGATATCTTCGAGATTGATGCCCCCAAACGAAGGCGCGATAGCGAGGACTGTACGAACAATCTCGTCCGGATCCTGTGTCGACAGTACGATCGGCACGCCATCAATATCGGCAAACTCTTTGAAGATGAGTGCCTTCCCTTCCATTACCGGATAGGCGCCATAGGGACCGATATTGCCGAGCCCAAGCACTGCCGAGCCGTCAGAAATGATAGCGACCGAGTTCCCTTTAAATGTGTATTCGCGAGCTTTTTCTGGATGTGCTGCGAGGTACGTCGAGACACTCCCCACCCCTGGGGTATACGCAAGGGCGAGGTTCGCACGCTGTTTGAGAGAGACCTTTCCTTTTGTTTGTATCTTGCCTCGATGTGCCTTGTGAAAGGCAAGCGGTGAAAGCGGGCGGACTTTTTTTGTCGGTTTCTTTGCAGTCATTGGTCTATTGTACTTCGATTTTGAAATATCCCAATACTACCCTCGTATTTCTTTTATTCGGTGTTTGAGGAGAGCCGTGATGAGTTTCTTTGAAACTTTCACTCCATACGGGACCCTGATACACCCCTTTGAGGTAGAAAAGTCTTTCAAAAGTTCTGCGCATACCTGTATCGGCCCTGGTGTCGGATAGAGACCGAGATGCCCTTTCATTGCCGCAAAATAAAAGAGTGGCTTCCCCTTCCACGTATAGGCGGGCATTCCATAAGCGATACCCTCTTGTGCGTCAGGAACAGTGTCGATGACGATCGTGCGAATCTCTCGCAAAAGCCCCTGCTTTTCCTTGTCCGCACTCTTTATATAGTCAGATACATTTTTGTATGTTTTCATAAATAAACACCCATTAAAACGAAGCGTTCTCGTCACTAGTCATTAAGATTTCTTGTCGTATTTTTTCTATCTTTTCTTGGTCTTCTTTCTTTTGCATTGCGGAATAAAATTCAGGGTCATACTTTCTAAGAGCATCCATAAACGTATCAGGTGTTTCAATAACAACATCATGATCTCTCCGTTGCTCCATAGTTCGTATCTGAGATGCTACTTCGCCCCATATTTTTTCAGCTTTGTTTTTATCAGATAAATGTGCGATTTTTTCTAAAAACACCTTTCTGTATTTCTCAATCCCAGAACCAACACGAGCGTGGAACATCCCCGAAATTCCAAATTGAATCGTTCGAAAATCAGGTTCTTGTTTTAATAATTGCTCTTTTTCTTCTTCTGAAGATTCACCATACCTCTGTCTGAGCATCTCTTTATAGAGACTTTCTTTTGTATAAAAATCTAATTGATCAGCTATTTCTTTTTCGAGAATATCTGTACTGAGAAATTGTGAGCGCAGATCTTCATAATATCGAGATCGCTCCTCAAGAGTTTCTGCTCCGAGCTTATTGAGAAATTTGTCTCTATATAAATCAGGATTGGTACTATTACAAGCAGGGTTTTCTGCATCAATATAAAGAAATGCATCTATGTCACTTTCCGAATGAGCCTGCTTTCCTTTAATCATAGAACCGTAAACTGTTGCTCCCAAAACTTCAGGGTTTTCTTTTTGAAATTCTTTAACTGTGGTACGGAAAGCCTCTAAACGGCCCCGCGCATCCTCTTGAACAGGCAACTCAAAACGTCGCTCTGTTACTTTTTCTTCATTTTGGTTGTTGTGAAAAGTATCTTCCATATCCCCTCTCTATACAATCTACAGTAACACAAAACCGTTTTTTGGTCATAGGAAGGGCTACGCCTGTATACTTATCATGTGACCGAAAACAGTCTCGCCTACCTCAAAGAGATATATGACCTCCTGGTGTCAGAAGGTATAAACACCTATGTCTTTGGCGGGTGGGCTGAAGAGTTGCGCGGGATAGCACCCCCTCGCTCACACAAAGACGTCGATCTTCTCTATAGCAACAACGATCTCGTTCCTGTCGATGCATTCATCAAAAAGTACGACCTCAAACCCATAAAAATATTTCCTCACAAACGCGCATTTCTCTACAGAGGAATCATGGTGGAGATCTTTCTCGTCACCAACAATACTACAAACTTTTTCGACACCTATTTACATGAATGGCCAAACAACACCTTTGAAGAAGAACTCGTACAAGACTTCCATGTTTGCAGTACGTCAGCACTCAGAGAATATCGCACCCACCACCACCTCGTCGAAGAAGCAGGCGCGCAGTACAAAAATAACAATATTTAAAATAAATAGTTATTCCTTCTTAACCTTTTTAGGAGGAAATAAAGAGAGGCTAGAATTTAAATTCTCTAATTATAAAATCTGTTCTCTTATATTTTCCATTTGAATATTTCCATAATTCATTTATTGGCACATTTCTAAAAAACTCCACAGAATGAACCTTTTCGTAAATTACGTCAATCATATTTTTTAAAACTCTATCATATTCTGATTGAAGAAAATTTATACCTTCTTTTAATTTTTGTTTTTCCGTTTCTGAAAAATATTCACCATTGTTAATACTTTCATTATTTAGATCCCTTGTTTCTTTATTGTAATCATATGTAGAATTAATATCTTTATCGGTCAAAATATATTCAACATCTTCCTTTTCATTATTCCCAGCCTTCAAATATGCAAAGATTTCATCTTTAGCTTTTTTTAATCTTTCTTCAAAATCAAATTTGATAGCATCATTTAACTGTTCTTTATTAAACTCAAAATCTAGATTTTCGTTTATAACAGCAGTCTCGAGTAAACGAGCCTTAATTAGATTTGTTTTTTTATGGATAGCATGTTCTGATTCGTGGGAAATAATCTCAGATATATCACGACGAAGTTCTTCTTCTTGATGCGATTTATTTTTATGAATAATATTAACATGAGTTTCATCTTTCTCAGTAGAAAAACCACCGAGTACCTCATGGATATTATCATTATCTTCCCCGTAGGCTTTGTTAAAATTTTTTGAATCTTCCACAAAAAAGTTAATGGCAAAAGGATCTTGCTTGGTTTCTAAGGCACTATTCTTGTAATACTTGTTAGAAATAGCTCCAACGTCTTTAAAAAGAAAATCTTTTAGTCTTCCTTTAAAATCTGGAATATTATAGTAATCAAAATGAAAAATCTCCTTCCATATATTTTCCGGATTATTTTTGTGTTTTTTTAATAACTCTGTATTATACTTTAGCTCTTTTTTGTAGTCTTCTAATTTTTTATGAGCAGTAGTTTTAAATGGTTCAGGCATTTTTTCTAAAAGGTCTAAAGCTAATTTCCCACTTTTTGTATTCTCAAAAAATAAATAGTCTTTCTTTGTCTCTTCACACTCTTTGAATGAATTAAGAAAATTCTGAACGATTTCTTCTCCTGTCTTTCTGGCTAATTCTACCAATTCTCTTACTTTGTCTATTGCTACTCTGCTTCGATTTTCCTTTGCATATTTAGCTATAAGATCAATATCATTAGAATTTAAAATTTCTTCTTCGGTAATTATCTTTTTTGTCTCAATATGATTTGATTCTTTCATGCAGGTAAATTATACCCTAATAAGTCTTACAATTCTTTATTTCTGGTGGAGGATGTGAGAACGCTTTCGCTATTCGCCCGCGAGTCACAGTTCGTCAGTCACTCGTTTTGGTCTGCCTGCCCGCCCTCACAATAATTTGGGAGCAGGCGGGGGCACCGCCTCGCGTTTTCGCCTGCTGGCTCAACATCGCTCCGGCGTTCGAATCCCGACGCACAACAAGCAGTTGTTGTGCTCCGTCTCCGCAAACGAAAAAGCCCTTACGGGCTCGTTTGCGGTGTTTGTTGGACAAAGTTCGAAACTATTTCGAGCAAAATCCAAATGATTAAAAATACTAATGCGGACGAGGCAGGGCGAAACAATTTGTCTGGGGGAATGGATTTGCCCTGCCTCGGCTGATTTCCCGCCCGCAGGAGGGGTCTGGGGAGGAATGCGGGCGGGTTTTCGGCGGGATTCTAATTTTTTTATTTTCGCCATCATATTTTGTTTGCCTAAACTTAATGTTTTTGTTATCATTATATTAAACAATTTTATATGCACTCACTATAAGTAGTGTATTATGATAGTTTATCAAAGTCAAAACATTATGGCAAACACTGTTAGTGAAAACATTAGAAAACTTCGGACAAAAAAAGGGATTTCTCAAGATCGTCTATCGAAAGATGCCGATTTAGCATTAAATACAGTTGTAAAAATAGAAACTGGAGAAAGTCCTAATCCAACAGTTGATACTTTAGAAAAAATAGCAAAAGCTCTGGGGGTTCCAGTAGCAGAATTGTTCAAATAATATTTTATGGCAAAAAAAATTGACATTTCAAAAAAGAAAAAAGAGCTTTTGCAAAAACTAAAAAGCCCTTCAAAATCTGACGGATATAAAAGATATTCTGGCACGCCACTTCGTTATGCTGGCGGGAAAACCCTAGCAGTTGGGCATATCGTTAATTTATTGCCAGATAAAATTGGTAAAGTCGTCTCTCCTTTCCTTGGTGGTGCTTCCGTTGAAATTGCTCTAGCAAAAGAACTCGGCATTGAAGTTATTGGTTATGATATTTTCGATATTCTCATAAATTATTGGCATTATCAGATAACTCAACCTAAAGAATTAGCAAAAAAAATAGCGAAGTTTAAGCCGACAAAAGAGGAGTATGCACGAGTGAGAGAGATAATGAAAAAACATTGGAAAGGAATTAAAAAGTTGGAAGGTCTTGATTTGGCGGCTGTTTATTACTTCAACCACAATTATTCTTACGGACCACACTTTCTTGGTTCACAATCAAGTGTTTATCTCCAACCAGAAAGGCACTTAACAACAGTAGAGAAAGTTAAAAACTTTGACGCAAAAAACCTAAAAGTTTTTTGCGATAGCTTTGAAAACATAATTCCAAAGCATAAAAACGATTTTTTATATTGCGACCCGCCTTATTATCTAGACGGAGACAGTAAAATGTTTATTGGAATGTATCCACACCGAAACTTTCCAATACATCACAAAGGTTTTAAGCATGAAAAACTTAGAGACCAATTAAAGGCACATAAGGGCGGTTTTATACTTTCCTACAATGATTGTTCTACAATAAGAGAATGGTATAAAGATTTTAATATGATAACCCCTTCGTGGCAGTACACTTTTAGTCAGGGTGATACTAGAATTGGTAAAAATAGAAATGAGAAAAATAACGGTTCTCATATCAAGAAATCACACGAAATAATTATATGGAAACTCCCAGAATAAGAAAATCAAGAGCTTCATCGTCAGATGAAGCAAGAAGATATCGCCAACAAGGACATGATGATGCCCTCGCTTTTGCGTTAGCTATTGGATTGAATGAGGACTATAAAAATGATGCGAAAGCGAAAAAAGATGTCATTGATCCGTCTGGCGATTCTCATTCGGTAAAAAGTGGAGAGAAAAAATGGCAGATATTTTTATATGGGCTCAACCGTTTTGAAAGCGATGCATTTTTTAGAGTAATGAATGGAATGGGACAGCTTTTAATTGATTGCATAAAATCTTTTCCAGAGACATATCAAGAATATGAGCAAAACAAAGCGGAAGCAAAAGAAAAACTACGACCGCACATGGTAGCGTTGGCTGAAAAATTACAAGACAAACACAGATTAAGAGCATTTATTGGTAAATCAATTTTTAATGGTGGTGAAGTAAATTATTTAACGGTATATCAAGGAAACAAATTTCATGTTTTTTGGGGCAAAGAAGTTGAACAGGTAATGGCAGACAATCTTGAGGTTGCAAACTCACAAGCAAGACAAGCGGGACAATTTCCAGAACAAAAAGTCATTTTTAAGTTTGATGGAACAAACCTAGCCGAACTTGAGATGAGAAATGATAGCCCTGTTCATTATCGAGAAATTAGATTTAATATGGTCAAACCAAAAGCAATGAAATTGCTTTTCTCTAAAATAACTCTTGTTCAGGAGTATAATGAAAAAGTGATTTTGTATGGAGAAGCAATCAGGCATTTTGGTCGCTGGCGAAAATAAAAAAATCAGAATCCCGCCGAAATCCCGCCCGCATTCCTCCCCAGACCCCTCCTGCGGGCGGGAAAACAGCCGAGGCAAGGCGAATCCATTCCCCCAGACAAATAGTTTCGCCTTGCCTCGTCCGCATTAGTATTTTTAATCATTTGGATTTTGCTCGAAATACATTCGAACTTTGTCCAACAAACACCGCCAAACAGAGTCTTATGCTTCTATGGCGCCCTGGTCTACCATATCCTTAAAACTCCATGTTCCCCTTCCCTCAGATTCATATGGAAAATAAAACCAAGCCAAAGCCTGATCGTAACAGTCTAGCTGCAGCTTTGCGTATTCTTTTAAAATTTTATTTTTTTCTACTTGGCTTGGTAATTGACGATAAGCTTTCCCCATCACTAAACTCCATTCGCCTACGATCAACGGTCGAAGTAAAGATGCTACGCGCAAGAACCATTTCACTCTTTTGACTCGACGAAATATCTTGGTTTTTTGAGTTTTTTTATCTTTGCCAAATGAAGGATAAATATGGCAATCCAGCCCAACCCTCAGGATGCAAGCTGCAAACAATCCTAGCGCGGGCACATACCAATCACTTATAAAAATTTTTAAATTTGTATTATGCTCGGTTATCTGCTTTTTTGCTTTTTTATAATAAGAAATATACTGCCAGAAAGATCCTGTTGTCAGCTTCGGTTCGTTAAGTAGCTCAATGCCCCAAAAATTTGGGTGTTCGCTATAGCGCTCAACAATTTTGGCTGTTATTTCTAAAGATTGAGCCTTGCATTTTTTATCACTTAGCCAGCGGTGTTCCCCTGCTTGTCCGCTGTGGTGCAATCCATTTTGACTACCTGGCACACCGTGAATGTCTATAAGTATTTTAAGATCATATTTTTTAGCCATTTTAAAAGCCCAGTCAAGACGATCGACACTTGCAACGTATGGATCTTCGCCACCAAATAACCAATAGCCAATCGGAATTCTTAACAATTCAATATGCCGACCTAGCCACTTAAAGTCTGATTCTGTTATAAAGGTTTCGTGATGTCTTTTGATACGTTTACGGTATTTTTCACCAATAATTGAAAGTGAGTATTCATCTTTTGCGTCGGTGTCTTCGAAAATCGACGGTGTTATAAAATGCTCAAGCACCAACCAGCCACCAAGATTGACTCCTTTCATACGCTAGCTATTAGCCCTATTCATCGTTATTCATTGTAGTAAATCATCTAAAAAGTTCCGTTATTCTGTTTGGTACACCCGGCAAGATTCGAACTTGCGACACCTGGTTCCGAAGACCAGTGCTCTAATCCACTGAGCTACGGGTGCACGTAAAGCCTATTTTAACAGATGTAGCATCTAAAGTCGAAGCCGACGTAAAATCTGGTCCACAAAATCAAGTTTTACGTTCTCCATAGGCAGAACAGAGCCTAATATGTCTACAATTCGCTCACCATCATTTTCAGCAAAGTACACGGTGGCATCCTGATTAAATCGCCCGATCGGAAGAAGACGAACGCAATACATGGCGCCATCCTGAATCACGCCAAAACTTCGAAACCCTTCGAAAGAATAAAATTTCTGACCAATAGTTATGCCCTGTTCATTTAGTAAATACTTCATAACTCTTGGCGGGCGCCGACTATAAACAACAATAGCTACTGTCATCACTACAATTAGCAATGTAAAGTAATAATTTTTGATCATAAAGATGCTAATAATAATTAGAACAAGCGAAAC
>JBPOIF010000033.1:0-24189 GCA_052034745.1 Candidatus Nomurabacteria bacterium
TTGGGGGTTGGCTCCGGATCGCTCCATTGCATCCCACTGTAATAGCCATTGTATTATGTGTGTGGCCCCAGATATCAAAGGGACATGCTGACCTGGCGTCATCCTCTCCTTCCTCCCAGCCCGAAAACTACAATATATCTTATAGTCTTTGGGCTGGGCGGTCTCGCGTGACACGTATAACACACGACGAGGGTTGCGCTCGTTAGCCCACTTAAGGGAACAGTTCAATCCACGAGCTGACGACGGCCATGCAACACCTGTCAACGAGTCTTGCGAGGGCCCCAGTTTCTTGGGGCTTTCACGTTGATTTCTAGACTTGGTAAGGTTCTTCGTTTACCTACGAATTAAACCACATAATCCACTGCTTGTGCAAGTCCCCGTCTATTCCTTTGAGTTTTAGCCTTGCGGCCGTACTTCCCAGGCGCTCAACTTAACGCGTGAGCTTCGCCACACAGAGGGTCGATACTCCGTATAGCTAGTTGAGATCGTTTAGTGCGTGGACTACTGGGGTATCTAATCCCATTCGCTACCCACGCTTTCGTGTTTCAGTGTCAGTAATGTGCCAGTAAGCTGCCTTCGCTTTTGGTGTTCCCCTATATATCAACGGATTTCACCCCTACACATAGAGTTCCGCTTACCTCTCACATACTCAAGCATTACCGTTTCGTCCCCGGTCCCGAGGTTAAGCCCCGGGCTTTCAAAAACGACTAATAACGCCACCTACACACCCTTTACACCCAATAATTCCGGATAACGCTCGGGGCCTCTGTATTACCGCTCCTGCTGGCACAGAGTTAGGAGCCCCTTATTCATGAGGTACAGTCAATAAACTTCTTCCCTCATAAAAGATCTTTACGTGCCGAAGCACTTCATCAATCACGCGGCGTCGCTCCATCAGACTTTCGTCCATTGTGGAAGATTCTCGACTGCAGCCACCCGTAGGTGTATGGGCCGTGTCTCAGTCCCATCGGTGGGGGTCAGGCTCTCACCTCCCCTAGACGTCATAGCCTTGGTAGTCTTTTACACTGCCAACTAGCTGATATCCCGCAGACCGTTTCTCAAGCGATAAATCTTTACCCCGGAGGGACCATCGCGTATTAGCGAACCTTTCGGTGCGTTATTCGCGACTTGAGAGTACGTATCCACGTGTTACTACCTCGTTTGCCACTAACCAGCGAACCACATTCCTTTCTTGATCAATCAATCGTATTGCTACTCAAGATCTCTCTCAAAAGTTCAGTGGACTGGTTCGTTCGACTTGCATGCCTTATCCACGCCGCCAGCGTTCATCCTGAGCTAGGATCAAACTCTTCTTAAAAGTAAATTCGCAAAGCGAACTACTTAGAATGAGGCAAGAGAAATACGATATGAATCGAGTTACTCTTGCCGCTAGATTTTACTTTCGTAATTATTGTTTTTTTAGAATAAATTCAGGTTCTTTGGTTCCCTGCCGGGTAGGCAGGAAACCTTGGATTTTTGTTGCATTATTGGTTTGTTAAACAACACAACTCACCATCCACCTTTGTAAGCGGCTTTTTGTCCATAAACGGACAACTCTCGTGAGTGGGCTCTATTATATACACATAGAAATCAAAGTCAAGCATGAAAAAAGCCCCCGTTTATAAGGGGCTTTTGGGAGAAATGCCGGAGTTCTGTCATACCGCTTTTTTGAAGTGTTCTAGCACTTCTTCAAAAGAGGTATTGAATCGAAATGATTGATCCAAGACAGTCTTTTCATCATGGGAAAACCATTGGTGTCCTTTGAACTGTATCCCCATAAGGATAGCAGGAACAAAGCTTTCATCCCCTGTTTTCATATAATCCGTTCTCCACGGAATATTAATGATATCAAACCACTGAGGATCAGCCATCTCTTCTGTTGTCTCAGGGACTTTGTGAATTTTTTGAAAACTCCGGTAGCACAAAACAGTAAATGACTCAGATTCAAAAGGCTTTTTATCTTCACCTTTATAAAAATCAACCACTCCGACGAGTTTCAACATTGGGGTATTCAAAATGATGCCCCCATTTGTTTCCTTCAAAACCTCGCGTTTTGCACAAGCAAGAGGGTCACCCCGGTCTATGTCCTCCAGTTTTCCTCCGTATCCGAAGTATTTTCCTTTTCCAACACCACGGCATTTTTTTGCCATAAGAACCTGGCTTTGGTCATTAATGAAATAAATGATTACTCCTTTCATGATAGAACGTTTTGTCTACCATACTAAAGATAAAATGGTGTAAGTCAATATTTGAATAAACAAAATAATGTAGTACTGTCATTAAAAAGCTCATTATGACGTATCATATGCACGGATCCTTCGTGGTCCTTGAGGTAAATGGCAAATACCTCTTTCTCAAACGGAACGACAATGGCAGATGGGACCTTCCTGGTGGCGGTTTCAATATGGACGAAGTTGATTACAAAAAAGTGCTCCTTCGGGAACTAGAGGAAGAAGCAGGGGTTGTTATCGATCCTGAGATCCTCCAACTCTGTGCAAACCTCGGCCAGCGCCTACCCAAAAAAGTTGTCGAACACTATGGCGGAAATGCTCATATGGGATTTGTGTGGCTTCACTGCGCAACTATACACAAACTTCCTGACGAAGATTTCCCTATTGTTCTTGGAAACGAGCACTCGGACTACTATTTCTTCACCTATGACGAAATCATCAAAGAGTACGAGAAGTTTTCTTCTGGTCCGCTGTGGTTCTTCTTTACCTTCCTCGCCTTTCGACAGACAGGCAAAGTGCAAGAAGGAATGCTCAGCGAACGTCGATTCTGGCAAGGAAAAGAGTACATTGCCCCCTAACAGGCTGCGGTTTAACACCGCAGCCTTTTCGTATACAATATTTTCATGAAAGCAATCATTCTTGCAGGAGGAAAAGGTTCCCGGTTTGCGCCATTGACCGATACTATTCCAAAAGCACTTCTCCCAATATCTGACAATAAAACACTTATTGAAAGCATCCTCGCTATGCTTCCTGAATCTATCGACACGGCAATCATCACGACAAAATATCTTGGTGAACAGATAGAAAAACACATTGGGAGCTCTTATAACGGGAAGAAGATTTTTTATACAAAGCAACCTGAAAACCAAGACGGGACCTGGCCTCCTTTTTATTCTGCAAAAGAGCACATTGCGCAAGGTGAAAAATTTTGCGTCTTTAACTGCGACGATCTTTTTGATACAAACGAACTTGAGCAGATAATAAAAGATGGTCATATCGGCATCGGGGTAACAACTACAACACTCCCCGCAAAGTATCACGGCGTACGCACAACCCCAGATGGGTTCCTTGAAAGACTAGAACGCCACCCAAATGAAAACCGCGAAGAGCTCCTCGAAGATACCTTTACGAACGGTTTCTTTCTCCTCGATAGTACAGCTTTTGATTTCCCTCCTGTTGCGCTTATTGATGGAGAATACGGGCTCCCGCAAACAATCCTTGCCCAACAAAAATCCTACCCGCTCTTTGTCCATAAAATGAACTACTGGCAACCGTGCAACACGTTTGAAGATTTAGAAAAAATCAAAACTTTTATTCGATAGGACCGTAAAAACATACGTCTCGTCTTGTGTAGGCGGCCCAAGGACGATCTCCATACGAATAGTGCCACCACTCAAGAGGATAATTGGCAAAGCCGGCACTTGTCATAACATTAAAAAGCATTTTTCTATTTTCTCTCTGTTTATCTGAAACAAGATCTGAATGGGTATGAACCTTTTTTCCAAAATCAGTAAAAGAAGAACCCATATCCAGCCTGTTACCATTTTCATCTACTATGGTCACATCGACTGCGGCACCGCATTGATGGGAAGACCCTCCAGGAGGAGCGGTGTATTGACTGGCTTTCTTTATCCATTTTTTATATCGAAAAATCATCTCAAAAGGGTGCTTTTTTGCCATCTGCCAAAGCCTATTTCGCCACATCTCTTTTTGCATCTGAAAAGGACGATAGGCAGTAACAATAAGTAATTTGTAACCAGAAGGAAGTGTATTGGCCGCTGATACAAGAAGAGCGCACACCTCTTTACGAAGTAATGGGGACAAATATTTATGTTCTCGCAAGAGTTTTATTTTTTCTCCCTCAGGAATAGAAACAAGTGGTTCATTATTCTCTTCTATTGTTACTTTTTTTATAACTTCTAAAGGAAGCCCCTCTGTTATTTGTTGCATGTTTATTTTGCCACCGCTGCTGCCTGTTCTGTGTTTATTAATTCTTTTTCTAAAGATGTTTGTTTGTTTTTATATACAAAAATTCCAAAAAGGATTCCCACTGAAACCTGCCACACTATAAAAGGATTGTTAAACCATTTAATATTGTATGTGTCCGGATGTGTTAAAAAATAAGCGAAGGTTAGATTTGACAAAGACCCAACAACACCAAGTAAAAGAAATTGGATTAAGCTCAATTTCTGAACTCTGCGATGTACGGTACTCGCCAGAAGAATTGCCCCAATAAACCCAGAAACAAGAGCTGCGAGTTGAGCAGTACCAAAACTTATTTTCCCCCCATTAAAAAAATTCACCCCTTTTAAAGCCAAAACTAAAAAACCTGCCATATAAGCAAAAAACATCGCAATAACAGAACCCTGGACGAAATGATGTCTATTTTTAAAGAAAGGGATTTTAAATTGCACCCCCATCCATACACTAAAAAGCAATCCGAAAAACAACCCAGGAAGAAGTGCTATTGGAATCACAAAACCTCCCAATAATCCCAAGTAAGATAATGAGCCTGAAACGAAAAGAATAAGTATCAAAAAACCCCACGATAAAATTTTCATACTAAATAAGTATACTACCTCGCCACCTTCGTGTTATAGTAGGCAAAACTACTGATATGCAAGTAAAAGTATGGGCTTATTCAGAAATAGAAAAAAAGCCCGAGACACCTTTTATTCTGAGGCCAAATGAAGGCCCAAGAATTGTTTTAGACGAAAAAATATTAAAGGAGATGTCGAAATCCTTTTCCAACTTTTTGGAAAAGATTCGAACATCGTCAGCTTAAAGGCAGAAACTGCGCGGTATATACCGCGCAGTTTTTAATTGCAAAAATTATTTCGCCACCTTTACCGCTTCGTCAAACTTGATCGAGAGGAGTTTTGAGGCGCCATCAGAACCAAGGGTCACTCCATAGAGCACATTTGCGCGAGACATTGTCTCACGGTTGTGTGTGACCACGATAAGCTGTGAGTATTCACTGAGTCGCTCTACCATATCGCCATAACGACGAGAATTTGCTTCGTCGAGCGCTGCGTCTGTCTCATCGAGCACGAGAAATGGTGGTGGGTTCACCTGAGAGATCGCAAAGAGAAGCGCGATAGACACGAGCGAACGCTCTCCTCCTGAGAGCATGGTGAGCTCTTTGACTTTCTTTTCTGGCAAACTCACATGCACTTCGATACCACGCTCCATGAACTGTTCGTCTTCGGACTCTTCTGCTTCTTCCATAGATTCCTCATCGAGCACTTCTATGTCGCTCTTTCGTTTGCGACGCTTTTCGAGCGTGATAGAAAGAAACGCATTTCCCCCACCAAACATGGTTTTGAAAAATTCTCCAAAACGCTCATTGATGACCTGGACCCCTGCCGTAAACTTGTCATCGAGGATCTTCTTGAGATCGATAATGAGTGCTTCGAGATTGCGGATACTGCCTTCGATATCAATCACTTCACGCGAGAGAAATTCGTCACGCTCTCTGGTGGTATCGTATTCGGTCACCACATCGTTGCCGATGCCTGAGTGCTCTTCGTAACGGATCTTGAGTCGATCAATCATACGTCTCCTGTCGTGGAGATCCATCTCAGGGATTGCAACGGCATCTTTGAGTGCATGGAGAAATGTAGGACCAAAGAGAAATGCAGCCTCCTTGAGCTCAGTATCAAAACGTTCTTTTCTCTCCACAAACGCCCCACGAGAAACCTCGAGGATGTGCTTGTCTGTCTCACACTCCTTGAGAAGCCCCATAAGCTCGTACCTGGCCCGTGTACGTGCCTCTCCCTGTCCTATGTGCACATCGCGTGCTTGCTCTGCTCCCGAGAGCGCGTGGAGCGCAGCATCCTCTTCTTTGACCAAGGTAGCGAGTTCTCGTCCAAGTGCTTCGAGTTCAAGAGCGGTATCTTTGAGATCAGGCCCTTGCGCCTGCATGGTGTCACTGCTTTCTGGTTGCTTTGACTGACGTGCATGGAGTGCAACAAGAAGCCCTTCGAGACTTGCGAGTGCCTCCTTTACGGCATCGAGTGTCTGCGCGCTTTTCACCACAGACAAAAAATATTCGATATCAGAGAGAACTTGTCGGTATTCACTCGGAGCAAACACCACCGCAGGACCTTCTGGTTTTGCAAACATCTGTGCGTGCATCTGACGATGCGCTTCGATGATACCCTCGAGTCGCCCGATACGCTGTTCGATCGTGCGTCTTGTGTCTCGCAGCTTCGTCAGTGTCTGCCTGAGGTCGGCAATGTGTGTCGATGTTGTATCTGCCGTTTCTTTGGTATCAGGAAGTGCATCGAGCTTGTCCTGGGTATCTTTGCGCTTATCCTCAATGATTCGCATCGCTCCTGAAATCCGCTCTTCTTCAGAGGCAAGCTGTGTTCGCTCAGTCGCAAGAAATGTAATGAGCGCTTCTTCGAGCTCACTGCGTATCGCTCGAGCCTTTTCAACTTTTTCAACCTGCTTTTTGAGAAAGTTCAGATGGGGAGCAAGTTCACGACGAAGCGACTGGACGTCCTTGAGTGTCTCCATTGTCTTTGCGAGTTTGTGCTCACTCTCTTTGATACGAAAGTGGTACACCTTGAGCCCGAGTGCATCTTCGAGCATTTCACGACGTTCTCGTGCATTTGCGCGGAGGATACCGTCAGCCTCTCCTTGTGAGATGATATGGTGCGTCGAGGTTCCGATATTGACCGAAGAGAGAAGCTCCACCATCTGTTTGAGACGAATCTCACTGCCATTCAAGAGATATCGACTCGTTCCGTCTGCCACGATTTCACGAGTAAACGTCACGACATCAAAAGGAAGTGGTGACTTTCCTTCGGCAGTTTGAAAGCCAAACATCTTGTCCGTGTTATCAAAAGAGATAGAGACGGCCGCACGAGAGAGTTTGTGCACCGAATTTGACCCTCGAAAGATGAGGTCTCCTCCTGACTTTCCTCGCATACTTTTCATCGACTGTTCACCGAGCACGAAACGAAACGCCTCAACAACGTTTGATTTCCCCGAACCATTGGGACCCACCACTGCAATCACTGGCGCAGTGAAAGAGAGCGTCGACTTTTTGGCAAACGATTTAAATCCGGCAATCTCTATTTCTTGGAGACGCATGTAAAACAATTATACCAAAGAAAACGTATTATTTCCTTTACAGAAAAACAAAAAAGGTGGACCTACCACCCTTTTGCTTCAATTGCTGCTTGTGCAGCTGCTTGTTGTGCTTCTTGTTTGCTTCTGCCTTTTCCTTCAGCCACCTTGGTCTCTCCAAAAAAGATTGCGACCGTGAACCATTTGTCATGATCAGGTCCCACCTCTGCAACAACTTTGTACGCAGGAGTGACCCCGATCTTTTCTTGTGCTTCTTCTTGCACGAGACTCTTTGGATCTTTCCACGATTTCTTTGCGATAATCTCAATGAGACGTGGCAAGAGTGTCGCGTGGATAAAGGTCTTGCACGATTCATACCCCTGATCAATGTACAGCGCCCCAACAAAAGATTCGTACGTATTTGCAAGAATAGTCGAACGTGCACGACCAGTATCTTTTTGTTCACCTTTTGACAGGAGAAGGTACTCGTTCATTCCAAGCGCAAGTGCGACTTCACCGATTACGACCGCGTTTACGAGCGCGCTTCGATAGGCAGTGAGATCACCTTCAGGGTTCGATGGATAAGTACGATAGAGATGATCAGTAACGACAAGCTCGAGCACTGCATCTCCGAGAAATTCGAGGCGCTCGTTGTGTTCGAGACCACTTTTTGGATTTTCATTGATAAATGAACGGTGAATAAATGCATGTTGAAGGAGTCCTTTGTTGACAAATGAGATGCCAAGGGATTGTTCAAACTGAGTAAAGTCTTTCATAGTCTAGTTTGTAAGTGATAGGTAATAGGTTAAAGGTAATAGCGACATACGCTATAACCTGTAACCTACGACCTACACCCTATTTGTTAATAATCTCGATTGCTTTGGCAATCAGCGGCAATATATCATCATACATCGTTAAGTCAACCACTTCGTGCGGTTGGAACCACGATGCCTTGTCGAGACCGCCACTGCCTTTTTCGAGAACAAGTTCTTGATACGGAGCCTTGCCGAGGAAAAATGTCACCTGTTTTCGAATCTTGCCATCAGTTGGGTGATACGCCATGTACTCGACTTCTCCAAGCTTTTCAACGATATCGATATCGAGACCGATCTCTTCTTTGATTTCACGGATTGCGCCGTCTTCGAGACTCTCTCCGTCTTCGACTCCTCCTTTTGAAAGAGTCCAATATCCAAAGACATCGTGTACGAGTGCCAGATATGTCACCCCATCATGCTTTGCAAATACCACTGCTCCTGCTTTGCGCTCAATTGGGATCTTGGTGATGTCTTCTTCGATTGGCATCTTTGGTTTTGGAGCTTTTGGCTTGCTGATCTGGTCTTTGCCTGGCTCACCGATCTCCTTGTAGACCGCACCGAGCACCCCGTTAACGAACTTGCCACTGTTTTCACCACCAAACGTCTTTGCAAGTTCGATCGCTTCATTGATAGCGACCTTTGGAGGAACCTGATCACGATCACCAAAGAGAAGTTCTGCAAGCCCCATACGAAGTACGGCACGGTCAACGTTGCCAATCTTTTCGATCGGCCATTCAGGAGCTGCTTTCGTGATGATGTCATCAAGCACTGTCTGTTTGCGCTCAACGAGTTCCCCGAGTGCGTAGATAAATGCATTGTCCCCATGTCCGGGAGCAAACTCAGCAATATTGCGATCAATGATACCTTTAAAATCCTCTGGTTTGCCAGAGAAATCCCATTCAAAGAGTGATTGGAGAACGATTGATCTTGAAAGGTGCCGATTTGCCATAAAGAACGAAGGGGTTAATGATTATTTCTTAGACTTTTTTGACTGCTTCTTGAGGACCTTCTTTACTTGATCCTTTCCAACAGAACGTCCTTTGTAAAGACCATCCTTTGTTGCGCGATGACGCAAGTGAACGACACCAGCTTTGTCTGTTGAAAGTGCTGGTGATTTGAGTGCGTGATGACTGCGACGATTCGCAGTATGCGCACGTGTGTGTCTCATTCGTACTACCATATAAAAATCATCATACCCTACATATGCAAAAAGTGCAAAGTGTGTAGATACCTCCCCCTATCTTATCGAGACCCTATTTGACTATATACACTAAATATGCTATAATACATGCAAACGTGATATTACGTTACGATCTTTAAATTGTTTGATCATGCAACGGTATGACAGAAAAAGCCGACCCCCTCAACGTAATGAGATAAAAAAAATTCTCCAAAACGGTGAATATTTGACGCTGAAACCCAGCGAAAAAATTTCCGTGGCAATCGTGGTAATCATTCCCCGATACACCGATGAAGGAGTGCTCGAAGTGCTCACGATTAGTGAGTACAACGCATTCAATCCTGACATGAAGACAACCAAATTCCCGAGCGGGAGTATCGATGGCACTGACCACGATATGTTCGCCGCAGTAAAACGAGAAGCTTTGGCGGAGACAGGATACGAAGTAGCTGATATTGAGTATTGCTGGGGAGCTGAATATTCCTCAACAAAACTAAATACTCAACATTTCATACTGTTTTTCATCGCTCGCCAACACCGCCAGGTCGGGAAACAGACAGAAAATATTGCTTCCGTCGACTGGAGACCACTGAATGAAGAGATACCGAAGTATGTGACCCGGGCACAACGGATAGCGCTCCGGCCTATCGTCAACAAAATGCCGATAAGGACAGTAGAGGAAGGCTACTTCGTGATGGAACTCGGACGAAAGTTCGACGCTCCGGTAGAAGGCGTCTACCACGTCAATCTTTAGTCTCGACAAATTGCCAAACGAACCTTGGTTCGTTTGGCAATTTTTTTATAAGTGATATAGTTTTTCTATGAACGACCAACTTTCCCACACACGGCACTCGCTCTCCCACCTATTGGCTGCAGCTGTTTTGACCCATTACCCTGACGCCAAGCTCACCCTCGGCCCTGCAATAGACGACGGCTTTTATTATGATATTGCGTTTTCTTCTACCATAAGCGCTGATGCTCTCCCTCGTCTCGAAGAGACCATGCGCACCCTACTCCCCTCATGGAAAGAGATAACCTCAAGAGAGGTGACAAAGGAGGAAGCGCTTGAACACTTCAAAGGAAACGAATTTAAAATCGAACTCATAAACGAAATAGCAGAAAAAGGTGAACCTATCACTCTCTACACCATGGGGAACTTCACTGACCTCTGCCGTGGCGGACACGCTGATGACCTGAGTACTATCGATCCACAAAGTTTCAAACTCGACCGTGTTGCTGGGGCGTACTGGCGTGGAAATGAAAAAAATCCAATGCTCACTCGTATCTACGGATTGGCATTTGCATCCAAGGAGGAACTTGCTGAATATACTCACATCAGAGAAGAAGCCCGAAATCGCGATCATAAAAAAATCGGTAAGGAACTTGGATTGTTTGTCTTTTCTGAACTAGTCGGATCTGGTCTTCCATTATGGACACCCCGAGGCACTATCGTACGCGAACTCCTTAATGATTATGTATGGGAACTCCGCAAGGCCAAAGGCTATCAAAAGGTCACAATCCCTCATATCACCAAAAAAGAGCTTTATGAAACATCTGGACACTGGGCAAAGTTTGCTGATGAACTCTTTAAAATTGAGACACGCGAAAAGCATCTTTTTGCAATGAAGCCAATGAACTGCCCTCATCACACACAAATCTTTGATGCGAGTCCTAAAAGTTACCGCGACATGCCACAACGGTACTGCGAAACAACAATGGTGTACCGAGACGAGCAGTCAGGTGAACTCTCAGGACTTTCCCGTGTTCGATCAATTACCCAAGATGATGCGCATGTATTTTGCCGAGAAAACCAAATAGACCAAGAAGTATTTATTGTCTGGGATATTATTGATACTTTTTATAAGACATTTGGCTTTGAACTCCAGATTCGATTTTCTCGACATGATCCAGATACCTTTGAAAAATACATTGGCTCAAAAGAAACCTGGGAAAAAGCTGAATCAAAGATGAAAGATATCATCACCGCTCGCGGTATCACCACCTATATCGACGGTAAAGGTGAAGCGGCAATGTATGGTCCAAAAATTGACTTCATTGCAAAAGACTCGATTGGTCGTGTACTTCAGGTTGCCACCATCCAACTTGATTTCAATATGCCAGAACGCTTTGGATTGTTCTGTACTAATGAAAAAGGAGAGAAGGAACAAGTCGTTATGATTCACTGCGCAATCATGGGATCAATAGAGCGCTTCATGTCGACTCTTATTGAACACTATGCGGGAGTATTTCCTACTTGGATATCTCCAACTCAAGTTGCCATCGTGCCAGTCAAAGAGCAACATGAAGAAGCGGCAACATCTCTTGCTCAAGAGCTTCGTGCACAAGGAGTACGCATTGAACTGCTTGCAGACAACAACTCACTCGGTAAGCGTATATATGCTGCCAAGAGTATGAAAACTCCATACATTCTCGTCCTCGGAGACAAAGAAATCGAATCTGGTCTCTACAACCTCGAACTTCGTGACGGAACAAAGAAGGAAGTTACCCACGACGACCTCCTCATAATGCTCGAGAAGGAAATAAAAGAGAGAGTATAAAAAGACATAGTGTATACTTTTGGAATGGAATCAAATAATTTTCACAACCTGACCACCCAATTAGTTCAAGAATCAAAGAGTCTCTGGCGCATCAAAAAGCTTTACACCAAAGAGGCAAAATCAAAAGACCTCAAAGCCTTTTGGACCAAGATGGCAAAACAAAAAGAAGAAGAAATCACCGAACTCAAAAAGCTCTTAAAAGCAGAATTAAAATAAATAAAAAACCTCCGACAGGATCGGAGGTTTTTTATTTAAATATCGAGTCGAGCAAGCTTTGCGTTTGATTGGATGAAGCTCTTGCGAGGAGCAACTTCACTTCCCATCAAAATATCAAATATCTCATTTGCCTCCTCTGCATCTTCGATAGTCACCTGCTTGAGGACACGACGCCCCGGATCCATCGTTGTCTCCCACAACTCCTCAGCGTTCATTTCTCCAAGACCTTTGTAGCGTTGTACCGAAATCTTTGCGGTGCGAGATTTCTTTGTCGTGTCAGCAACCTCTTCTTCACCTGCTTCTTCTTCCTCATCTTCAGAAGGGGCTTCCCCTTCTTCGGCCATCTCTATATCAGTATTGGTCACTCCAATAATGGCAGCCTTCTCATCATCAGAATACGCATAAAAAATCTCTTTTCCTTTCTTGATCTTGTAAAGCGGTGGTTGTGCGATATAGATATATCCTGCGTCAATAATCTCTCGGAAATAGCGATAAAAAAGCGTAAGGATAAGTGTACGAATGTGCGCACCGTCAACGTCCGCATCGGTCGCAATCACAATCTTGTGATAACGCATCTTGCTAAGGTCAAAGGTGTCTCCGATTGAGGTACCCATCGCGATGACGAGATTCTTGATCTGTTCACTGCCAAGCATACGGTCGAGTCGGGCTCGCTCAACGTTCAAAATCTTTCCGCGAAGTGGCAGCACTGCTTGGGTGCGTCTGTCACGCCCCATCTTTGCCGTACCACCCGCAGAGTCTCCCTCTACGATAAAGAGCTCCCCTTCTTCTGCTTCTTTTGTCTGACAGTCAGCGAGCTTTCCTGGAAGGGTCATCCCTTCAAGTGCACCTTTTCGAAGAATCGATTCTTTTGCTGCTTTTGCAGCCTTTCGAGCACGAAGCGCAAGCAGTACCTTACTGATGATTGATTTCCCTTCATCAGGATGCTCTTCGAGAAATGTGTTAAACGCGTCTCCAAAGACTGTTGCAACTGCCCCCTGTGCTTCCATAGAGCCGAGCTTTGCCTTTGTCTGTCCTTCGAACTGAATCTCTGGGAGCTTGACTGAAATAACTACAGTGAGCCCTTCGAGCACATCATCTCCTGAAAATGCACCGTCTGCCTCTTTGACGAGGTTGTTTTTCTTGGCATAAGTGTTGATGAGTCGAGTGAGCGCCATCTTGAACCCTGTCACATGTGTTCCATGTTCTGGGTTGTAGATATTGTTTGCAAACGGAACGATACGCGCAGTGATGTCATCGACATACTGAAGTCCTACTTCGACGTTTACATTGTCGATCTCTTTTTCACAATAAAAGACCGTGTCATGGATTGGCTTTTGGTGTTTGTTGTAGTGACGAACAAGTGACTGGAGTCCTCCTTCGAAATAGAACGTGGTCGATGGAGCATCGAGTCCGAGATCCTTGAACCAAAACGTCTTTGTCGCATCGAATTTCTCGACTACCTCTCGTGCATCAATAATAGTGACACGAAGACTCTTGACGAGATATGCCTGCTGACGAAGTCTGTCAACGACCGTCTTCCAGTCAAACGTGGTCCCTTCTTTAAAAATCGTACCGTCTGGTTGAAATGTAATGATCGTACCGTTGTTTTTGGTTGTGCCAATCTTTTTTACCGATGCTTTTTTGTTTCCTCGCTCGTACTCTTGGACCCAGATAGCACCATCCTTGTGCACTTCCGCACGAGTATAGTCAGAAAGCGCGTTTACGACTGAGGCTCCCACCCCGTGGAGACCTCCCGAGACCTTGTATCCTGATCCATCACCACCGAATTTTCCTCCGGCATGCAGTGTCGTCATCACTGTTTCAAGCGCAGAGACTTTTGTTTTTGGATGAATATCAACAGGGATACCACGACCGTTGTCGACAATGCGAGCAGTATCGTTTGGCAAAAGGACGACTTCGATATGGTCAGCGTAGCCTCCCATCGCTTCATCACGAGAGTTGTCAAAGATTTCCCATATCAAATGGTGAAGACCTTCAGGACCTGTTGTCCCGATGTACATACCCGGACGCTTTCGTACCGGTTCAAGCCCTTCGAGGACCGAAATCTGCTCTGCGCCGTACTTTTTTGCTTTTTCGTCTTTTGCCATGAAATGCTTGAAAAATATAGATAAACTAACGATTTATTATAGCAAAAAATAGACTTTGATGCTATTTGACATGTTTCTTTATATGTTATAAAGTGTTGAAAATAATCGTTTATGCACAACAAAATAATCGCTGTTTCTGTATCGAATTCTCGACTCAGAAAAATGGAAGAGGTCTTAAAGCCCATCATTAGTAAAGGTTTCTATACAACTATCACTCACGACGCTACTGATGAGATCCTAAAGGAACCCTCGGATTCAAAAATCCTTCTTATAACAGGATCCTCAATTGGCCCGAACAAGCGACATGGTATTGAAAATGGAGCGCAATTAATCTCATGGGCGAAGAAGAACCACCCGGGGGTTACTGCCGCAATAATCAGCTGTCTGGAAGTGGCACCATCAGAAGATTACTCTGTGATAAGGGTAAAAGACCCCACAGAGATTAATACGCCTGCTTTACAAAAACTGGCGACTGACTTCATCAAAAAATAACACCAGGAAAAGCCGTATATGGAAACATATACGGCTTTATTTTTTAAACATCTTTGCGAGTGCACAGTACTCGCATTCAGTTTGTGCGCCGTAGCCTTTGTGCTGACACTCACGACTGACCCACTCCCCACTCTTGAGCGCTTCGTCATACTCACGGATATCACGAACGAGGAGATCTATCTGTTCATCGTCAATATGTGTTTCGTAAAGCGCATGTTTGTCTTTGGTGTCTGCTTCAACAAACAAGAGTCGTGATCGAGCAACTTCTTTATCTTCCGCGCTTCGGATAAGGTACGAATACATTGCAAGTTGACGCATATAATCCGAGAGGCGGCCATCATCTGTTTCCCTTTCGATAACACCTGATGTCTTGGTGCTCCCTGTTTTGAAATCGGTCACCACAACGGCACCATCAGGGAACCGCTCCGTAAGGTCAATCTTGCCGTACAGTGACAAGTGCGGGAAACGATCGTCTTTTGCTTGAATGGACCGCTCACTGACACAGTCTTTTGCAAGGTGTGGATAGTACACCTCCAACCAATTCCCCAATGCGGTGAGGGCATCCTTTGAAAGCTGTCTGAGTTCATATGGATCAGAGACACCTTCTTTTTGAAGCTCAGCTTCTACAATCTCTGTCAGAAGTGAAAGTGGTGGCTGCTTCCCTGCTTTGAGGATATGCTCGATCGTACTATGTACCGCACTTCCAAGTGCCAGCGATGTGCTCTTGACCTCAGGAAGTTTCAAAAAATTTCTAAAATACCATTTCCATGGACACGCAAAAAAGTTGTTAAGCAGTGTCACCGACACTTTGGTATCGGTATACCTTTCTTGCACAAACACCTTTACCTCTTCGAGAGTCGCGTGGGGAGACTCTTCTGTGGTCGTAATATATGCAGTAGGACCTTCTGCAAGGAGCTCTTGTTCCGTGTGCGCGGCGTCTTTAAAGACAAAATGGTGCTTTGGAATATCAGCGATAATCTCAAGCGGTGTGAGAGACCTGCCATCATACCCTGTCGTTGCGTACGACAGCACACACTCACGTTTTGCACGGGTAAGTGCTACATAAAGCTCTCGTTTGACCGACTCCTTGTCTCGAGAGGCAATATGGTCCTTGATACGTTCTGGGAGCGTGAACGGCATTCGTTTTTGCCCCATCAGTGTCTCCTCATTTGTATGAGCAACCCATACACATTCGTATTCGAGCCCTTTTGATTTGTGCAGTGTCATCACCTGGATGCCGTGCGACGCATCGAAGGAGGCTACCGGAATATCGTGACTGTACTCTTGAAGTCGATCGAGATATGCAAGATATGATACGAGCATCCCCTGCCCTTCGCGCTCTTCCCATACTGTTACGCTATGCAAAAGCGATCGCACAATCTCAACTGAACGAAGGAGTGATTCGTGTGACTGCTCCCTCTCAACGAGAAGCTCTCTGCCCAGCGTACTTATAAGCTGACTGATTCGCGTATGGGTGAGAGATTCGATCCATCCGCGAAGTCTCACTCCCCATCGAGCCACCACTGACGTCCCTGCGAACAGGCTGTCAGCTTGCCCAAACGCTTCAAGTGTCTCAAGAGAAAACGGCTTTCCTTTTTGCACATGAAGAAACGCATGCGCTTCAAGCGGTGCGATACCGCTGGTGCTATCAAGAAGACTTTCTCCAAGTGCAACAAAATCATATGGATTGGCGACAATGCGAAGAACTCTGATGAGAGACTGTGTCTCTTGTTGTGCAAAAAGCGAAACACCTGCAATGGTTGCGACCGGGAGTCCCTGGTCTTTAAAAAGTGTGATTGCGCTTCGAACATGACGGTTCTTTGGAACCAAGAGTGCACACTGTTCAGGAAGAACCCCTTCTGCAATACGCTTTTTAAAATACTGGCTTGCCCCCAGAAGTTCATCTCGCTCATAGGCGTATTCAAAAAGCCCCACAGGAACAGTCTCTCCGCTATAGTTACTCCTCAAAGATTCTTTTGAGACAGTACTCTGCAAGAGATCGTCAGCGAGCGCAAGGATACGATCAGTCGAACGATAATTTTCAGACAAAGTAATAAGCTCTGCTTTTCCAAACAACTCTCCAAACGCTTCAAAATATGAAATCGAAGCTCCTGAAAATCCGTAAATGAGTTGACGATCATCGCCCACGACAAAAATATTTGGCTGATCAACCCCCTGCCATACTGCTTTCAAAAATGCGTTTTGCACTCCACTCGAGTCTTGGTGCTCATCGACGAGAATGTACTGATATTCCTCTCGAAGTTGCGCGCGAACATCTTCTGACTGTTCGGCAAGCATCACTGCGTATTCGAGTACATCATCATAGTCCATCAGTGCACGCTCTTTTTTGACCACCTCATAGAGGCGATAAAATTCAACAACTTCTTTTGTTCGTTCGAGTGATTCTATCTTTTTTTCGACCTCTTTCTTGAGAGCTCCTTTCGACTGCCCACGAGAAGAGAAGCTTTCAGGGTCTTCTGACAGTGTCAGCACTTCTTGCTCTACTGCTTCAAGAAATACCTGTGGAGACATTCGTTCGCGTTTCAAGATAGAGATAAGTTGTTTGAGATCACCAAAGTACTGCGCGGGGTTTGTGCGAGGACGGATATACTGCCACGCATGACTATGGAGTAGTTCGTCCACCAAGAGCACCGCTTTTGTCTCATCGAGAAGCTCAGGAACAGCATCAAAATCAAGTAACCCGTAGTGCTCTTCGATCAAATCAGTTGCAAATGAGTGAAAGGTCGTCACATGTACCTTCCGAGCGTCAGTACCCATATATCGTTCAAGACGCTCCTTCATCGCACCTACCCCCGAGCGAGTAAAGGTCAAACACAGGACTGCATCGGCACCGACATCACTTTTCATGAGGATATTGGCGATGCGAAGTGCAAGCACCTGCGTCTTACCAGTCCCAGGACCAGCAACAACCATGACAGGGCCTTCCGTCGTGTCAACAGCTCTTCTTTGAGCAGGGTTGAGCCCCTGGTATGCCTCCTCAAACTCCTTCATCCCGTTAGAAACAGGTCGCGGTCAAAAACCACTCCTGTCTATATGTTTGGCTTATAAGCAAAATCGACATTGTAAATAATGCCTCCCCCTCTCTGCGACTGCGGTCTCTAACGGGATTCATATAGAGCGATTATACCACGCACCAAAAAGCCTCTGGTGTACTTGCTACCAAAGGCCTTGTATACTTGGCCTCATGATTGAACGAATTTTATTTGCTGTTGTTTTTGGGATTGCGGTTGTTGCTATATCGGTATTTTCTGGAAAAATATTTTCGATAGGACTCCACCTCTCAAAGCTCACCCAGTCAAAAGTACTCCTCGTCTCTGTTCTTGTCCCTCTCATCTATATTGCAAATTTTATCGTGGTGCGAAGTAGCAGTACCGGTATCGCAGGATTTCTCTATGCGTTTTTCAATATTGTCGGAGGAGTATTTTTTTACCTCTTTATTGGAGCAGGGATACTGTCACTTGTACTGATTGTCGGATTTATTGCGCGAGTATCTATCCCCGGATGGATCTCTATTACCATTCTGTCGCTCTCTTTCCTCTTCAGTATCATTGGATTTGTGCAAGCACAGATGATACGTATCACCTCATACGATATCGTTCTTGCAAATCTTCCAAGTGAATGGCAAGGTAAAAAAGCAGCTCTCGTCTCAGATACACACTTTAGTCCTATCAACCGTCATCGTTTCTCAGAAAAAATTGTACGCACTATCTCTGCACAATCTCCTGATATGGTCTTTCACGCAGGAGACTTCTATGATGGCCCAATGATTGAACTTGCTCCTGTGACTTCCCATTGGAAAAAACTTGCGGAAACAATTCCTGTATTTTATGCACCTGGCAACCATGAAGAATATGGTGACTATGCCACCTTCATCGCATCAATTCGAGACACCGGAGCGATAGTACTCGAAGATACTGCCGTTACCCACAATGGAGTTCACATCGCGGGACTTCGCTATCGAACACCTACCCAAAACGAAGCAACAGGAGCAGTCTTGAAACAGATGAATCTCAATGGAAGCACTCCTACTATCCTCATTAACCATCCCCCAACCTTTCAAAAAGAAGCAATCGCAGAAGGGGTAGACCTCATGGTCTCTGGTCATACACACAATGGGCAGTTTTGGCCACTCAACTATCTCGTTCGCAGAATTTACGGACGCTACACCTATGGCTACACCTCAGATGGCACGCTCCAGAGTATCATCACAAGCGGTGTCGGAACGTTTGGTCCACCCCTTCGACTCTTTAACCCGCCGGAGATTGTCATTATCACGTTTAAGACAAAATAAAAAAGACCCCCGTAGAAACGGGGGTCTTTGCAAAAATGTACAGTACTACTGGACACTTCTGGAAAGACCAGAAGATCCGGGAGCATAGACCTTGGTTTTCGTGTCGCGAACTGCGACACGGGTTGATGGTTTTTTCTTTTTCTTTACTACCACCGGGTCTTTCTTTTTTTCTTCAGCAGGAGCAGTCTTTTTTTCAACTTCTTTAGGTTTCGAAACAACAGGCTCTTCAATAGGTTGATCGCTGATGATCACCATCAAAGAATCGATTGTTTTTGCCTGTTCAGTTTGCACAGCGATATTGTCGCGCTGGTAAGCCAGAAGTTCACGAGTGAGACTGTCGATGATACGAAATGATGCCGTATCCGGTGCATACACGACCTGCTTCGGATTTGCCATAGCTGTAGAGTCGATCACCCACCTGATTCGGGGCTCATCTGCATAGAAAGGTATCCTTTGTATTTTTTGATTGCGCATATAAAACGCAAAACAAATGAGATACAGAATACCCCCGTACAGCATGATTTTCCCGGTCAGAGCAAACACCTGGTCGAAAAATCCTGATGGTTTTTTCCTAAAGTAAAACACTACCAAAATCAACCCCACAGAACATACTGCAATCATCCACCACCATACTTCATTGAGCATTGTCGCCAATGTTACTGCTTGTGCTGGTTTTTTGGGCGCAGACACTTTTACTCTTGCTTCCTGTGCAGCCATAGAATCTGCTTCAGCTCTTTTTTGAGCTTTAGCAATTTGCACCTGCGCTTTTTCGATAGAGTCTACCCTGCGAAGGGAATCCTCCCGGTTCTGCTCAATAACAGAAACAACTTTTGGTTCCCCAAAAATGATTGCTTCGATATTGATAACCTTGAATACATTGAGCAGAACGACTGCTCCAATCAAGATAGACAGGACGATGGCAGCCTTGTAGAGAGTTTTTGCATTTAGAAACTCTCTCCACGCCCACACAAAGGGGCTAAAAATCCAAACGGTCTTTTTCATTTTATTAAAGTTTGTTTGTATTATAGCATGTTTGTGCTATAAAGTCAACATACCGTCCCTATGACGAATCTCACCTTTGCTCTTGCGAGCTTCGGCGCCGTTTTTATTTAAAATGCTAAGTGCTTTTTGATAAAAGCTCGGCCTGAACCGGTTTTAAGATACTGCTCAAATTGAAATGCTTTGTATTTATCACCAATCGCAACATAAAATTCAAGTATTACGGGAAGCCGAGAAGCAGTCGAAGGTACGTAACCTTTCTGATGCCGACACAAACGTTTATCGATATCTTCAGTACATCCTATGTAATACCCGTCCTTACATTTCAAACTATAAACAAAATACATACGTCATAAAGTATAGCGGATTTTATCACGCCGTAGCTATGACGAATCTCGCCTTTGCTCTTGCGAGCTTCGGCGTAGCGAAGGCGGAGGATGAGAGATTCGAACTCTCGAACGAGTTACCCCGTTGCCACCTTTCCAAGATGGTGCACTAGACCGCTATGCGAATCCTCCGTTTTATTTTTTACGTATTGTAGTGTCCGGTGAAGACTTTGCAAGCTTTTTGTTTTTAACCTTTTGCGCGTCCATAACCGACCAGAGATGCCGTGCGAGCATACTATAGCGCCCTTCGTACGGGAGAGCGAGCTCACGCATCTTTTTCTCTGTTGGCTCACCCTTTAAACCAAACACTTTTTGAAAGCCTTTTCGTATTGCAAGATCTCCAACCGGAAGCACATTGGGGCGACCAAGATGAAAGATGAGGAACATCTGCGCCGTCCAAACCCCCACCCCTTTAACAACAACAAGATGTTCAATGATCTCTGTGTCCTCCATACGAGCAAACTTTCGAGGAACCAAGGTACCATCAGTAAACTTCAGTGCAAGATCTTGTAAGTAGTTTGCTTTTTGTGATGACACCCCTGCCTGCTTGAACTGCATCGCGCTGAGCGCGAGAACGTCCTGTGGTATAGGGAACTTTTTTTGAGGAAACAGTGCAATAAATTTATTCAAAATGGAAGTGGCTGCCGTTCCTGAAAGTTGCTGAAAAATAATAGAGCGAACGAGTGATTGAAAAGCGCTTGGTGATGGAGAGCGCTTCTCAAACTTCTGTGTATCAATAACAATTTTCTTCATTTATCGAAATAGTCCTCTTATCACTCGAACAAGGAGGTGAAGTATGAACAGGACACCAGAAGCAACCAAAAGACTACTCGTCGCATCTACTGAAAATGTGTTTGTTTTGTGAGCACGGAGGGAGCGGACGACCGTATCAAGAACATCATTCTTGACTGGGAATTGAAACATCTCTGGAACGAAAGAAAAGGCAACTACTTCAACTTCTTGCGCGTCTTCAAGTGGCAGTGTTGTCCTCAAAAAACAATATCCGGCTTGTTCATAAAACCCATTCGGGACGTTCTCTTGAGCTCCTGCAAGATTGCCACAGCGATCGATCGGTGCTGCGACACAGGCACCTCCGCTCTCAATCATCATACCTTCCGGTATCTGTACCTGACTCCCGTCGATGTTACGACACATATCCAAAAGTTCTGGAACACACGCGGTACCATACTCGACATATCCTGTCGGGATGTTTTGCTGCAAGCCAACAATGTTGTCACACGTATCTTTTTCAGACCCACATACTGATCCGGATGGTTGCACCCCAACAAGATTAGGACATGCATCAGAAGGTATGAGCGTGCATCGCCCTGCGTCTGAGACGGTATACCCCAAAGGAATATATGTTTGAACACCAGAAATATTTACGCAATAATCAACAGCGGGAACACATGCTCCGATAGTATCCAGAGAAAATCCAAGAGGTATAGATTGTTGAACGCCCATAAGGTTCGGGCAACTATCGACGACAACAATGCAGTCTCCTGCGGCATTGAAACTATACCCCGAAGGAAGTGTTGCTTGATTGCCTGCGATATTTGGACATATGTCAGAAGGAGACCCTGAACGAGGATTTCCACCATCATCGCTTGGCGGTATTATAGTCGTGCTCCTCCAATCAGTTTTGATACACGTTGATACATCACCACAGTCAAACTTGATCCACCCTCCATATGGGCCTCCTGTCCACGCCCATCCAGAAAATTCTCCTGTCGAAGGATTAATCGTGACTGTCTGCCCTGTTGGTGCAAAATTGATCCATCCTGAAACTTGACTCCACGCCTTCCCTGTAAGCACCCCCGAAGCAACATCTGCAAACGTCACTCCTGCCCCAGTAGGATTGAGAGTAATCCACCCAAGCTCATTGCCCCAGACATCACCCGAAAGACCAAGGGCATCATCGACAACAACAGCAGTTGCTCCTGTGGGACGAAAATTCACCACGCCAGGAGTAGGAGAAGTGCACGTAGCATCGTGACAAACTTTTGTAGTATGAAATCCAGACTCTATTGCCCCGGTCGCAGCATATGATTGTTGAAACAATCCTCCTCCAAACAACACCATAACCAGTACGAGAAAAAAGCGTACACGCATACTATTGCACTCCTTCTTGTTGTACTGTATCGACGACCTCTTCAGGAGTTTCTTGTACAGGACTTTCTTCCAAAACTGGTGCATCGTTATCGGTCAATGGCTCTACAGGAGGAACCTCTGTATTTTCTGGAGCAGTATTATCAGCAGGAAGTTCTCCTTGTAGAGCTCCTTCACCGCTTGGCATATCTTGTCCTCCAGCATCTTGCTGATCGGTATCTTGATTTTCAGATATCATACCGGCATTACTCATGAGTTCTTGAAGTTGTCCTTCGGTAATACAGGTGCCTCCGACACAGATCTCATCTTTTGCTCGCAGACGTCCTCCAACAATGTCTCCTATACCATTTGCTGCATCGGCAAGCCATCCTCGAAGTACATCGAGAAACCCTCCTGGTTCATCAACAAGATTCTTTATACTTTCAACCTTGATATCAAGCTCTTGAATGGCCTTCACTACTTGCCACTGATTTGGTAGCTGTACAGAGTACATTCCATTTGGACCAGTTGTCACTAGTTCTGGATTTGTTTGCAATACTTCTTGAGCAATTACACCAGTCATTATATCTCCTGATGCTTTAACCGTATATTCACGGACATGAAATGGCTTGAAGTATCCAAGAGCAGAATTTGCATCAACAATATTTTCTTTCAATCTTTCATCAGAAGAACATGTTACTGTTACGGCTCCTGATTCTGGGTTATATAAACATTCTCCATCAGAGTCAGTGAGAGCAAAAATATTACCATCTACCCCAGCATTTGCTACATCCAAAAGATAATCAGGTATCAAATCTCCGATACCGACCTTTCCTGTGGTATCAATAACAAATCTATCAGTAAAAGTATTTGATGCTTCGATCCCTGTGCCACTCGATTGAGAAATAGCAAACATTGTACCTGAGCCATAAGTTAACTTAGGTTCGTTACTTGCTTTTTTAGTAAAACCTATACGAGACTGATCATCAAAACCAGCATAGGCATCATCTGCAGTTAAGAAATCAGCATTTCCTGTGACAAGAATGTCCCCAGTAACCTGCAACTTATTATTCGTTCCAACTGAAGCTGTTGACCCAATCAAAACTTCTCCTGCGGTATTAATAGCAAAAGGAATGCTCGTCCCCGTATAATCATACACAAAGAAATCATCAGCAACACCTGATCCTACCTCTGACGCATTACCTACCCCAACAGTCCATGTCCGACCTGTCCCTTGAAGAGCAACTTGTGTATACCCTGCAGCTTCCGTATTGGAAAATATAACAGTAGGATCAAAGTTTGTCCCTGCTCCTCCATTTGTGAAAGTTCCAGCTGTATTCCCTAGTGTAAGCAGTGACCCACTCGCAGAAGTAGAGATACTCCCTGC
Source organism: Candidatus Nomurabacteria bacterium (assembly GCA_052034745.1). Taxonomy (GTDB): domain Bacteria; phylum Patescibacteriota; class Minisyncoccia; order Phycocordibacterales; family UBA9973; genus UBA4124. The sequence goes on from JBPOIF010000033.1 coordinate 23,849, forward strand.
ATTTGTTATATCTCCGTTTGAAAGATCCAACCCTCCGTTTGAAATAAGCATGTCTCCGTTTGTAATAGTCAAAGCATCAGTACCGCTCGCAGAGCCTGCAATAGTAACAGCCCCCGTCGAATCAATAATCATTCGAGGGCTGGTGAGCTCATCGGTAGCTCCCGCTACTTGTGTATAAAACTCAAGGTTGGTAGGAGCGTCATTGGTATCGGTTCCCCATGTTCCTGCTGATTGTGCAACGATTTTGGCTCCGTACCGAGCACTTGAGTCGGTACCACGAAATGCGACAGTGCCAAGTACGTTTGCGCTTGTAATAGAGGTATCGTTCGAAAGGATACGGA
>JBPOIF010000006.1:0-17144 GCA_052034745.1 Candidatus Nomurabacteria bacterium
TGTTATTTAAACCACAGAGACTGCCACTGTTTCATCATCTCAATCTCGCCATTTTGCGCTTTGATGATGTCATTTGCGAGTTTGGTGAGCTCAGGACGCTTTGATACTTCGAGCACTTTTTGCGCCATCTCAACAGCGCCCTCGTGATGAACGATCATTTCAGAGAGGAACGCTTCGTCAAATGCATCCCCTGTCTTTCCTTCAAGCATTGCGTTCATATCGTGCATCATCGATACCATATCTCCTCCCATCAATTCGTCATGCATCATGCGCCCACCGGGCATCATATGCATCCCTTCTTGTGGTTGTGCAAGATTGCTCCCCCAGACGACCCACCCCGCAAAGATACCGATAATTCCCGCGAGCGCGATTGATTGCCATGAATATGTTTTTTGTTGCATAGGTGCGCAGTATACCATTCCCCCTCTCTGGTATACTAAGCGCATATGATCAAACACATCGAACACCACCTTCGCCGGCACTTGAGCCACTATCCCAAATGGTACGCATTTATCGTCGGGGTCGGAATCGTGCTCTTTTGGCGAGGAGTCTGGCACAGCGCCGACCAACTCCACACTCTCATCCAATACGTCTCTTATGACCCCTCTGTGAGCCTCATGCAGACACCATGGTGGGATGGTCCCCTGTCCCTCATTGTCGGAGCCATCATTCTCTATCTCACTGGAGCATTTACCTCAAGCTTCATCGGTGGGGAACTCATCCTCTCGGGACTGCGCGGTGAACGTCGTCTCAATGAAAAAGCAGAGAGTGAACTCAAAGAAGAAGTCATCGCGATCGCCGATATCAAAGATGAACTCACGCTCATCTCACAGAAGCTCGAACTTCTCGAATCAAAAGCACACAAAAATCACGGCACACATTTGGAATAAAAAAAATCCCCGCACCGTTGCGGGGATTTGCATAAAAAACAGGATCAAAAAATTGTTTACGATACTTTCGCTGAATTTCGAAACTTGATCTCAGCTTCAACAATCGTATCAGTCCGCTGGAACACTTTTTCAATCGACATCTGTGAAGTATCTATCAGATGTAGCACTTGCAGGCTCGCATAAGCAATGGCTCTCTGTTCTTTAATGTTTGCAATGCGACCAGGAATGTTATCTCTTTTTCTGGTGTTCGGATTATTCAAGCGTTTAAACGCTTCCTCATCTGTGGCATCCAGAAAAATGATCAGCGTTTCGTCCGGGTACTGATTGTAGATGGCAAGCGCTCCGTTGATTTCGACATCAAAGAGAACTATCTTATCCATCGAAAATGCTTTTTCGACCTCACTTTTAAGCGTGCCGTAACGGTGCTTGGTAGCATACGGATTTGTCTCGATGAAGAGATCCTCCTTGTCCATACGATCAAACTCTTGGGGAGTGACAAAGAAATAATCTCTCCCATCTACTTCAGTATCACCTTGTGGCCTTGTGCAGGCTGAAATCGAAAAATAAAAACGTTCAGGGTATTTTTCCTTCAATCGTTTTATCTGCTCTCCCTTTCCAACACCTGACGCACCCGCAATAATGAGAATCCGGAGTTTTTTTAAGTTTTTCATGTGCTTATTAATTTTTAACAACACTACCACATTTCACAGACCAGTCAATGTTGTGGTACTATGGTGCCATGCGAATTTTGGCAATCGAAACATCCTGCGATGAGACCGGTATATCAGTCCTCGAATACGACGCTGCTCGAAAAGAGGTCTCTATTCTCGGCAATGCGCTCGCCAGTCAGATAGCTATCCATGCCGAATACGGAGGTGTGTTTCCTGCGCTCGCAAAACGCGCCCATGCTGAAAAGATCACCTTTCTCCTCGAGCAAGCACTCTCTGATGCAGAGCTTCTCGAAGCAGTCGATGCACCGCTCACTGGCGTCGAAGAGCGTATCGCCTTTCTTGATGAAAAAGAATCCCTTCTCAAAGAAGGACTCTCGCCTTTCCTCACCTACTACAAAGCTCCAGCGGTCGACTATATCGCGGTCACCGTCGGCCCAGGACTTGAACCAGCACTTTGGGTCGGAGTAAATACCGCAAAGGCACTCAGTACCATCTGGGGTATCCCTGTCATTCCTATCAATCACATGGAAGGGCACTTCGTCACTGCTGTATTTCTCAAAAAAGATGAAGGGGTCTTTGCACTTTCTGATATCGAATTTCCAGCACTCGCACTCCTTGTCTCTGGTGGACACACGGAACTTGTCACTGCAGAAGCGTTTGGTACCTACCAAAAGATCGGCCAGACTCGCGATGATGCAGTCGGTGAAGCCTTTGACAAGGTCGCCCGTATCCTCGGGCTCCCGTACCCAGGTGGTCCTGCCGTATCAGCACTCGCGCAAGAATGGCGCCAAGGAGACGGTACCACCCCATTTGATCTCCCTCGCCCAATGCTCCACTCAAAGGATTATGATTTTTCATTTTCTGGTATCAAAACAGCAGTACTCTATGGCGTCCGAGATCTTACGGAAGGCAACACTCGAGAACTGACCGAAGACGAAAAGCGTGCCATCGCATGTGAGTTTGAAACTGCTGCTATCGAAGTTCTCGTCAAAAAGACACTGAACGCGATACAAGAATATGGTGTACGTACTGTCATCGTCGGTGGTGGTGTCGCAGGGAACACCTATTTGCGAAACGAACTCACCGCAGCAATCCGTAAGCACACTCCTGATACCACAGTCCTTTTCCCTGAGCCATGGCTCGCAACTGACAATGCGATCATGATCGGCCTCGCAGCGATGACCCAAGCAATCGACGGGCAAATAAAAACATCCGCTTTAAGCGAGCTCAAAGCGGATGGGAATCTCAGTTTGTAATTATTTTTTCTTTCTGAAGAGTACTGCATACCTTTTTGCATTCAGGTAATAAGAGAGTCTCCACCATATCCTCCCTTTGGAGGTTTTCTTTTTTTCTGTCGCCATGAATTTTACTTTTCGTCACTCTATACCAAATCCTTTAAAAAAGAAACACCCGCTTCGAGAAACTTCTCGAAACGGGTGGGTATCTAAGTTAATAACTATCAAACGGTGGCTCATACAGCGTTTGATATGTCCTTAGCTGCGGTGCCAATTTATTCTTCCTTTTGTATAAAAGAAAATCTACTTTAATAAAAAGTTTAAATTTTTTCTTTTTCAAGGCAGCTTTTTTAACCAATTCAAAGTGCCTTCGTGAACCTTTTTTAATTTTTGGCATAACTGACTTTTTAAAAACTATAAACAAAAAAGTTGTTTTGTCAATACATCTCCTCAAACCCTTATAAAAATGGTATGATTTTACCCATATGGATTCAGAAAAACACGCCCAAAACGTGCCTGAAAAACTGTTGAAACCTTACGACCCCGTCGCCGAAGAAAAGGTCGCTTATGATCTCTGGGAAGCAAGTGGATACTTCACACCGGAGAAGATGATCACGGATGGCTACACAGCCCCTGACGCAACCCCCTACACCATCATCATGCCTCCCCCAAACGTGACCGGTGTGCTCCACATGGGACACGCGCTCATGCTCACCGTCGAAGATATCCTCATTCGCTACAAACGCATGCGTGGCTACCGCACCCTCTGGCTTCCAGGAACTGACCATGCAGCGATTGCTACACAATCAAAAGTAGAAAAAGATATTCAAAAGAAAGAAGGTAAGTCTCGCTACGATCTCGGGCGCGAAGAAATGCTTCGTCGCATCGAAACGTTCGCGAAAGAAAGCCATGACACGATCGCAAGTCAGATCCGCGTCATGGGTTCTTCGTGTGACTGGTCACGCGAAGCGTTCACCCTCGATGACAAGCGCACCAAAGCAGTTCGCACGGTATTTAAAAAGATGTATGACGATGGTCTCATCTATCGTGGGCACCGTATCGTCAACTGGGACCCTAAAGGACAGACAACCATCTCTGATGATGAAATAGTCTATCAAGAAGAAAAAACAACGTTCTACTATTTCAAATACGGACCGTTCACCATTGGTACTGCTCGTCCTGAAACAAAGTTTGGCGACAAATACGTTGTCATGCATCCAAAAGACGCACGCTATGCCGACTATGCGCATGGGCAAACGATAGACCTCGAGTGGATAAATGGACCGATTACAGCAACTATCATAAAGGATGAATCTATCGACATGGAATTTGGAACCGGGGTAATGACCATTACTCCTTGGCACAGTGGTGTTGACTTTGAAATCGCAGAACGTCATGGGCTTGATAAAGAACAAATCATTGACGAACGAGGGCGTCTACTTCCTATCGCGGAAGAATTTGCAGGAATGAAGATTTCTGAAGCTCGAGGGAAAATAGTAGAAAAACTTCGCGCAAAAGGATTGGTTCAAAAAGAAGAGCCTTATACCCACAACATTGCTACCGCAGAACGCACTGGAGGAATCATAGAACCACAAATCAAATTACAATGGTTCATCAACGTAAACAAGCCTATTCCTGAACGAGCAAACAAAACACTCAAAGAGCTCATGCGCGAACCGGTTGCAAACGGCACGATACAGATCGTTCCTGATTATTTTGGCAAGACGTACTTTCACTGGATCGACAACCTCAAAGACTGGTGTATCTCTCGCCAGATATGGTACGGGCACCGTGTTCCTGTTTGGTACAAAAATGATGAAATATATTGCGATACAAAAGCTCCAGAGGGAGATGGATGGGCGCAAGACGAAGACACCCTCGATACGTGGTTCTCATCAGCCCTTTGGACGTTTTCTACTCTTGGATGGCCAGATACTACAGAAGACCTCAAGGTGTACCACCCTACCGACGTACTTGAAACAGGATACGAAATCCTCTTCTTTTGGGTTGCCCGCATGATACTCATGACACAGTACACCCTCAATGAAATCCCCTTTAAGACAGTTTACCTCCATGGAACTGTTCGCGATGGAAAAGGACAAAAAATGAGTAAGTCTCTCGGCAATGGCATCGACCCGCTCGATATCGCGCAAAAATATGGCGCTGATGCAGGCCGTATGGCACTCGTCGTTGGAACTGCTGCGGGCACTGACAGTAAAATATCAGAAGACAAAATCAAAGGGTACAAACACTTTGCAAACAAGATATGGAACATCACTCGCTTTGTTCTGACCAACTACGAACAAACTGACGTTACCTTTACCGAAAAAGATCAGACCCTTCTCAAAGAATGGGAAGAGATGGCACGTGACGTAACACGCGAAATAGAAGAATACCGACTCCATACTGCCTCAGAAAAGCTCTATCAGTACATCTGGACTCGCTTTGCTGATGAGATACTCGAGGAAAGCAAACCACTCTTAAGCGGTGAAGATCTCCAAGCAAAAGCATCGAGACAAAAACTTCTCCTTGATCTCCTTGCGGGCAATCTCAAACTTCTCCATCCTTTCATGCCGTTTGTCACCGAAACGATCTGGAAAGTTCTTCCCCTCAAAAACAAAAGACCGTTTATAATGGTAGAGACATGGCCAATCAACTAACCCAACTCCTCCAATCCCCGATTGCGTTTGCGGTTGTCACCGGACTTCTTCCTTCACTTCTTTGGCTCTTTTTTTGGCTCCGACTCGATCGGAAACGAAGCGAACCTTTTGTTCTCCTTTTTATTTGTTTTATTGTTGGCGCAGCGAGCGTACTCTTTGCCACACTCATCCAAGGAGGCGTCCGTGAACTCATGGCAGATACTCCTGCACGAGTCGTTGTCTTTGCAGGTATCGAAGAAGTGCTCAAGTTCTTTGTCTTTTATATGGTGGCATACCGCAGTGACTTCAATGACGAACCTGTCGATGCATCTATCTATCTCATCACCGTTGCGCTTGGATTTGCAGCGCTCGAAAATATCTTTTATGTGATCGAACCTGCCACCCAAGAAGGTCTCACTGCAGGACTCCTCACCGGAGGATTTCGCTTCTTTGGTTCGACACTCTTGCACGCAATTGCCAGTGCTTTCATCGGTATCATCATCACCCTATCCCCTCGGTTTATGAAAGGGATAGGGATGACGGTCGGAATACTCGGTGCGATATTCTTGCACAGCACCTTTAACTTTTTTATACTGAAGAATGATTCTGCAAGCTTCCTCCAGATATATGGATACTTGTGGGTCGCAGCGATTATTAACCTTGTGATTCTGGAAAAACTCCGCCGTCTCCCTCCTATAGAGATAGCCCCCAAACCCCTATGATGAATAAAAAACGATCTTTCTTTGAACGGCTCGCCGGCAACCTCAGATTTGATGATGATGACGAAGATGTCGACACTGCCCCGGTACAACAACAACGACCAGAGATGCGTCGCGCGTATACTGCTGCACCCGAAGAAAAAAGAGAGCTCTCAGTAAACGCTCCCACCCAAAAAGGAACAGAAGCTCAAGCACCTATCGTGGAGAGCGAAGAAGAGATCGGTGAGCTTCCTGTTGATGTGTACGAAACGCAAGGAGAGATCATCATCCAGACACTGATCGCAGGAGTGCTTCCCGAACATCTCTCTATTAACATCACGAGAGATACTGTCATCATATCTGGCAGACGCGAAGAAAATCGAAGCATCCCTGATGACAACTACCACACTCGCGAACTCTACTGGGGATCATTTGGACGTACTGTCCACCTCCCCGCAGAAGTGGAGATCGACACTGCAGAAGCAATCGAACGTCACGGCATGCTCATGGTCAAACTCCCAAAGATAGATAAACAACGCAAAACAGCGCTCAAAATCAAATCAATATAAAAAGAAAGAGCGCGTTCTTAATGAACGCGCTCTTTTGGTTTAACGCACCTTAAAATATCTTTTTACCTCGCCCAAAGGATACTTCTTTGGACTTGCAAGCATTTTATCAATAGGTGCATTCTGATAGGCAGGATAACTACCGTAGATAAGGATAATGATCTTTCGTCGCTCTTCCTTCATCTGGTTCATTATTTTTTTTGAAGTTTTCCTTGGGAAAAGCCCTTGCGCCTTTAGGTCGAGTATCTTTTTAGACGCGCACTCAATCTCGTCTTTAAATTTTTTTAAAAAATCCTTTGTTTTCTGCTGAGACATAGAACTTTGTTTTGAGAGATTTTATACGAGAAAAGACCTTAAATCAATGTGTTCCAATTCCAAAACAAAAACCACCGAAAAGGTGGTTTTTGTTTTTTGGTGCTCGGACCCAGGCTCGAACTGGGGACCTATCCCTCTTCAGGGGAGCGCTCTACCAACTGAGCTATCCGAGCGATTTGGTGATTATTTTATACAGGAAAAAGAGCGATTTCGCAAGACTTATCTATCAACACCTTTAAACTGATTGATGAGCTGGTTGAGATTGTCCATATCATCCTGAGCTCCTGTGTAGACGCTTTTGACTTGGTCAACATAGGGCTGAACATAATAAAACGCCCCAAGACCAAGAAGTATGATGAACACCCAGTACACCCCCTTCATCGCCATAGAAGTTCGCTGGACACTGCGTATCTTGCTCACCTTGTTATCGATATGATCGAGGTGCTCTTCGATTGCTTTCAGTCGGTCGCTCAGTTGTGGGTCCATATCTCTACAGTATAACAAAATCTAAAAAACTTACCTCCTCCTAAGAATACAATTTTTTATCTTGTGCCCTCGGCAGGACGCTTCGCTATCTCACTCCTGGGAAACCCACGGTTTTCCCAATCCTTCCTTCACGGGAAACTTCCGTTTCCCGACCCCTTCCCGGTTCGATTCCTGCCAAAAGAAAATCATTATCTTGTGCCCTCGGCAGGAATCGAACCTACAATTACCCCTTAGGACGGGGCAGTTATATCCATTTAACTACAAGGGCTTTTGTTTATTGTAGGACGGTATGACAAAAGTGGGTCTAAGCACTCTTGAGCATCTTTTCGATGACATCTTCACGAAACCCTACCACGATCTCGTCTCCTACTCGAATCACGGGGACACCGAGTTGCCCTGTGATATCTACCATCTCCTTTCTTTTATCCATATCAGTGGCGACATTGTATTCTGTATAGGATACATCGTGCGTCTTGAAGTACTCTTTTGCGAGATTACAAAAATGACAACTCGGGGTGCTATAAATTGTGACTGTTTTCATAATGGAGCAATTATAGCATTGGCAAAAGCGATTACAAATCACCCCAAAAACAGCTACTTTCGCACCCCTACTCCTCGCAAAAGTCTGTCCCACCACTGGCCTATTTTTGAGGCATATTCCTTTTTCCCATTGTCTTCGGCAGGTGTCGTGACCACGACGACACCTTCGCCGGGCTTTATGACATTGTATTTACTTCGAAGTTCTCGCTCTTGCCCTTCTTTTGTCTGAATATAACGATTTGTTTCTTCAAGCTGTTCTTTCTTTTGATCCAATCTCACCTGCTCTTGTTTGAGTTCACGGACTCGATGTCGAATCGCTCGATACTTTTCAGCCAAACCTATCACGGACGCCAAGAGGAGGAATACTACGGTGATAGCAACCAACACCCCGAGGATTCGGCGTGGAGAAGCTCCCTGTCGTCGTTGTTCTAATTGCGATTTTGGCATATGAGTGGTAGGATTTTGATTATGCTATTTAATCATAACAGAAAACGTGCTGCAGCGGTTTGGAAGGTTATCTCTATCATTGTTGTTGTCGGGATGCTCCTCTTCTACATGGCACCACTGTTCACGACACTCGGTCGCTAACCTCGACGCATCACTTTGATAAACACTTCATGCGGGATGTTCACCGTTGCGTGCTCTCGCATCTTTTTCTTTCCCTTTTTTTGCTTATCAAGCAATTTATTCTTTCGACTGACGTCTCCTCCATACAGATGCCCGGTCACATCTTTTCGAAAGGCTTTGAGTGTTCGTGATGCAATGATGCGCCCTTGTGCTTTGGCTTGTATCTTCATCACCACTTGTTGACGAGGCAAAAGCTCCTCAAGTTTTTCAACAAATTTCTCAGCTTCTTCTTGCATCCGACGACGAGAGACGATACGAGTAAATGCAATCACTGGTTCATCTCCAACAATCATATCGAGACGCAATACATCCGCATCACGCCACTGCGTGTCATCATAGGCAACCGAGGCATATCCACTCGTGAGACTCTTGAGATCATCAAAGAAACCTCGCATCAACTCTCTGAGTGGGATAAGGAAATGAATTCTCGATCGATCCCCTCCAAAGTGCTCAATCGTCCCCACCTCTGCTTCGTGGTCATAGAGAAATGGCTGAAGTGCTCCTACATAATCGAGCGGTGTGATGATAGAGGCGTGCACCCACGGTTCGCGTACGGCGATGACCTGACCATCATCGGGAAACAAGTGCGGTGAATACACAGTCGATGTCTTTCCTCCTCGTGTCGTTACTTCATAGGTAATCGATGGGAGCGTCACGATAAGCTCAAGATCAAACTCTCTTCGAAGGCGCTCCGTGATAATCTCAAGATGGAGCATCCCGAGAAACCCGCAACGATATCCACGCCCGAGAGCCCCTGAGACCTCTTCTTCGTACGAAAATGCACTATCAGAGAGTCTGAGACGTCCAAGCGCCTGGCGGAGCTCATCAAAGTCATCCTGGCTTTCAGGGTAAATCGAGGCCCATACCACTGGCGCAGGTTGCTGATATCCAGGGAGCCCTTGTACCGGACGTTTTGTCTCAACAATAGTATCTCCGACAGATGCGATTCCTGGCTGTTTGATACCAGTGACGATATACCCGATCTGTCCTGATTCAAGAGCATCGGTCGCCGTTGCGTCTGGGGTAAATACCCCCACCTCAAGCGCTTGAAATGTCTGTTTTGATACTGCAAAAGTGAGTGAATCCCCTTTCTTTACTGTCCCAGAAAAAAGTCGCACAAAAACAATTACTCCTTTATGGTTTGAATAACTAAAATCAAAAACAAGTGCCTGCAGTGCTTGTTGTTCTACAGGTTTTGGAGGTGGTACTTTACTAATAATCCTTCCGAGCAATTCTTCCACTCCTTCACCGGTCTTCCCCGATACACTGGCGATATCACGTTCATCGCATCCAAGCAGCTCACAAATCTCGAGCTTCACTTCATCAACACGAGCATGATGTGCATCAACCTTGGTCACCACAGGGATGATGACAAGACCTGACTCTTTTGCCATAGCAAGTGTTGTGAGCGTCTGTGCCTGCACTCCTTGTGTCGAGTCAACCAAAAGAAGCGACCCTTCCACTGCCTTGAGCGCACGAGATACTTCATATGAAAAGTCGATGTGGCCTGGGGTATCAATGAGGTTTAGCATATACGGTGCTCCGTCATGGGTATACTGCATCCGTACCGGCTGCATCTTGATAGTGATGCCTCGCTCTCGCTCAAGCTCCATACTGTCGAGTACCTGGTCACGCATTTTGCGCGCCTCTATTGTCCCTGTCACCTCAAGCATTCGATCAGCGAGTGTCGATTTTCCGTGGTCAATATGAGCAATGATAGAAAAATTTCGGATATTCATGATAGAGAGAGATGTTGCGAAACTATACCATAGAAGGACTTTTTTGAAAAAACCAGACTATTGAAAGGCCGAATCATAGCTCGACCTGACTTTGGACGACTTCTGGTTTTTGTTTCCAAAATCGGCTCTTGAGTGTATCAATAAAAAGCACAATATCCTGGTTTCCAAGTGCCAAAAGTACTAACGAATATCCTACCAACCCCGCGGTTGTTGCAATAACAGCCTGGATGAGGATCCCGACAAAAGTACTCTGATCAACACTTGCCCCAATAACTGAAAGCGTCGCATACGAGACAGCAGCTCCGATGATTCCTGCAGCGATCATATGTGTGAGCGACCGGCGCAACAGTTTGGTTTCAATCTGAGCAACCTGCATCCTCCGATGAAACCGATGCCACAATGCCACCGCATTGCCTATCTGTCCAAGTGAGAATGCGAGCGCCAAAAGCACTACCGATCCCCCTGTTACCCCATCGATACGCAACAAACTGTTGATAAAATGATGGAACAGTATTGCGTGATGATACAACCAGACAAGACCGAGCGCCATCGCCCCAGTACCGATCACTGCTTTGATATTGACCTTGAGTGGTCCCCACGTATCTCCTGTTGCAAAAAAAGCTCTCACCAAAAGCAGAATCATACTCTGTGCAGTAACAGAAATACAAAACAGTGCTACCGACGCCGCAACAAGTCGCGTATCGTTCCAAGAAAACTCCCCTGCTCCCAAAAGGATACGGACAATGTGTGCTCGCAAGACTATCATCAACAACGCGATAGGGATCGTAAGGAAAAACAAATTGCGAGTAGTTCGATAAAAAACATCGAGCATTTCTTTCTTTTTTCCATCAGCAAAAAGACGAGTCATCGTTGGAAACGCAGCAACTGCATAAGAAACCCCAAAGACAAGAAGTGGGCTATTTTCTATGTTGTATGACAGCTGAAACACCGACAGCGATCCGGCAGCCAACAGTGAAGCGATCGCTGTCATCATGATAAATGTCACACTGGTGAGCGATGAGCCTATCGTTCGAGGAAGTGAGAGTGTCATCACTTTCTTTATAAGAGACCAATCGATCGTCCCCACGATTTTGGGAATTCTACGAAGCGCGACAAGTGCCGGCAATTGAATCACAAAATACATAATTGCCCCAAGGACCACACCGATAACCACTCCCGCCATACCCATTCGAGGAAGGAGAACGATGACGCCAAGCAGTATTCCTACATTGTAGAAAAGTGGCGCTATCGCAAAAGAAAAAAACTTTTTCTCCACCTGAGCAAATGACGAAAGAAGACTCGAAAGCCCAAAAAGGAACGGCGAGATCAACATCACTCGCGAAAAGAGTACCAACTGCGCATGTTGAACTGCATCAAACCCTGGGGCGGTCACCTGAGTAAGCCACGGCATAAGAATGGCGACCAGCAAACACAACGCCATCATTCCCCAAAAATATACCGTAAAAGTACTATTCAAAAAGACTTTGAGTTTCTGCGGATTTCCTTCTTTTTCTTCTTTGAGGTACTCAGCAATAAACGGGATAAGTACTGTCACCGAAAATAAGATCCCGAACGAATTGTAAATAAAATCCGGAATACGAAATGCAGCATAGTACACATCAAGCGCTGCAGAGGGACCCACCATCGTCGCGAGCAATCGATCGCGCAACAATCCGAAAAGTTGAGACAATACAGAAAAAACAGCAAGAACCAGGGCCGCCTGGTTCATAGAGACAATATCTTTGCTGAGTAATTTGATAAGTTTCGAAACCATCGTCTCTAGTGCTACAACATTGCTGTCTCTGTACTAATTGGCTGACTCTTCCTCTGCAGGAACAGGAGTGTTTGCTCCGTTCTTGAGTCGAGTGATTTGCTCTTCAACACCTTGTACTTGTGGGTACCGTTTTGCAAATGCTTCAAGTTCTCGTATCGCATCTGTTCGTCGCCCCATGAGAGTAAGCGTGTTGATGTATGCCAGATATATATTTGGATTTGCAGGAGCGAGCTGGCGAGCTCGAGCAAATGCGTCGAGGGCTGATTGGTAGTTCTTGAGATCGATCTCTGCATTTGCAAGAAGGACATACCCTTGCGAGTCGAACGGAGCAGCTTTTGTATACGAGATGAGCTCTTGGCGTGCTGCTTGTGTATCTCCTTGTGCAGACTTTATCTGAGCACGGAGGACAAAGGCATCTATATAGTCAGCCTTGAGAGTAAGTGCTTCATTGATCGCAGCAGTTGCACCTGCAACATCACGCTTGACGAGTGCGATCTGTGCTTTATTGAGTGCATAGGATGGATTTTTTGGGTTTCTTTTTTGTGCCTCATCAGCTGCAGATTTTGCATTTGCATATGCATCTTCGTTTCCAGCCCCTGCAATGAGACGATACACTTGGCTGAGACCGAGCCAGTTATTGGCGCTCCCCCTATCCCAAGAGATCGCTGCCTGTGCACTCTGTTCTGCTTGAGTAAAGTATGTCTGCAAAATTGCGGTGTCTGGCTTTCCTTTTGCAGCTTCAGTAGCAAATTGACTTGTAAAAAGTGCAGCTCTTGTACGCCAAAAGATATCGTTTGGAGACAATGAAATCGCTCGATTGATTCTTCGCTCAGCTGTCTCAAAGTCAGACGAAGCAACCGCACGATTATAGGCAACGACTCCAGCAAATTTGTTTGCGGCAAAATATACCGAAGAAAATCCTACCATCGCGGTCACCACAAGCAAGAGAATCGCAAAAAATGACAATCGAGGGTCTCTAAGATAATGAAGGGGTGCGAGCGAAGTCTTTCCTACGAGCGTCGAGACTCCTACCAAAAGTCCAATGTACATGAAGCCATATACCACAAGCACCATCCCTGGAGATGCCAAGAGTACGAGCCCAGTAAATGCAATCGTCATAATGAGTGCAGTGACAGCAATGAACCGACTAAATCGGTCTGGATATTGATAGTTAAACAGCTTAAAACCATGGATAATCGACGCCCCAAGGAGAAAAAGGAACAACAGTCCCACAATAGGTCCATTGGTGGTGATCATTGACCATACCCAACTAAATCCGCTATCAAAAGAAGTATTCCAGAGAATAGTCTGATTGATCTCTATAGGATGGTGTAGGTTCCAGACGTCAGCAAATCGTCCCGCCCCTGCTCCAAAGAGAGGGTCCTGGGCCAAACTTGATCGCATCACTTGTGATGTCGAAGAAAATGATGGTCTGATATCAGCAAAATTGATACCGGCGAGCTGAGCAAGCCCAGTCCCGAGAGAAGAGCTCGCAAGGAAAAAGAACAAACCAACAAGAAGCGCCACAAAAGACATCATTGGGAACCTTGGTGAAGACGGTGCTTTCTCTGGAGTATCTACGTTCTCTCCAGTACTGAACAGTCGAGAAAGCGAGCGCTCTACTGATGATTTGTATACAAACACAAGAAGTGCTGCAACAATTGCGATTACCCAAGCTGCTTTGAAGTTGATAAAGGCGAGCGCGACGACAGACAATACCATCGCTGCAACAGAAAGCAGTCTAAAAAATCCTCGAGGCATAAGGACCTCAAACATCAACAAAGACAAGAGGAATGTAAACGTAACAAAGTGAGCAAAATCAACCCAAGACCCCACGAGTGTTCCTTGTGACGCGACATGCCCAAAAAGTCGAGCGACCCATGAGACATCATTTGTTACAAACAATATAATTTGAAGCAATATCGTGACCACCGAACCAGCAAATGCTGCAAGAAATAGTTTGATGAGCTTGCGCTGTTCTCGTGCATACTGTGCGACAAGAAACGTAAAGAGACCGAGCATAAGTATTGTTGCGAACGAATCAATAGCAAAACCTCTTCCCCAGAGCGAAAGAGAAGTATTTACAGAAGTGAGCGCACTGATAAGAGAAAAAGTGACCCATCCTGCAATCGCAAGAAGTATCCGATTTTTTGGAATCTTGAAGCTCCCTTCAATAAATTGAGCAACGATCCAAAAAGAAAGCGCCAAAAGCACTCCCGCATACAACCCTACCCCTTTCACAGCGGCAAGACCACTGACGGTCGTCGGCAAGAAAAGTAAAGGCAACAGCGCACAAATACCCGTAATTATAGTAAATGAAATAGCGTTAAAACGCGCAACAATATTCTGATACATGTTCAAAATTATACTCTGATTTTAAAGGGTTTGAAAGGGGAAATCCTAAACAACGATATTGACAACACGCCCTCGAACCACAATAACTTTCTTTGGTTTTTCTCCTGCAAGACACTCCTGGACTCGCGCGATAGCAAGCACCCTTGACTCAACCTCCTTATCTGACACCTCTGCCCCAACAGTGATTTCAGCACGAAGTTTTCCATTGATCTGAATCCCAAGCGTGACCTCATCATCAACGATCTTTGTAGGGTCATACACAGGCCACAAGGCACGATGAACACTCCCGCTCTGTCCGTATTGAGCCCAAAGCTCTTCAGAAAGATAGGGGGCAAACGGTGCGAGCAATTTGAGAAATGAGAGAAAATCGTCTTGTGCGATACTTGATGACTTTTCAAGATCGTTCAAAAATATCATCATTGCTGATACCGCAGTATTGAATGCGAACACATTGATATCCTCAGAGACTTTCTTGATAGTTTTGTGAAGTAATTTTTGGAGTGCTTCATCGGTAACGGTTCCCACTTTGCCATTCTGCACGACTCGATAGACTCGTTCGATAAAACGTCGAGACCCAACAATACCGTCAGTTGACCATGGAAGATGTGATTCAAATGGCCCCATAAACGACTCGTACACACGAAGCGTATCTGCGCCAAGTTGTGCAACGACGTCATCGGGATTGATGACGTTTCCCCACCGTTTTGACATCTTGCGTCCATCAGGACCTGCAATCATCCCTTGGTTACGGAGCGCTGCAAACGGCTCTGCCTGTGGGATATATCCGAGATCATGAAGTGCCATGTTCCAAAAACGTGAATAGAGAAGGTGCCCCGTGGCATGCTCGGCACCGCCGACATACATATCGACTTGCCCCCAATACTTCACTGCCTCAGGAGATGCAAACGCTTCGGTATTGTGCGGATCCATATAGCGCAAAAAGTACCACGATGACCCTGCCCATCCTGGCATGGTGTTTGTCTCATACCCCTTGTCCATCCATTCTTTTGATTTTGAAAGCGCAGAATTTCCATCCCCTGCTGGTGCAAAATCTTGTAAATCCGGAAGCGTGAGAGGAAGTTCTTCTTCAGAAAGGGAGGTGATAATTCCATCTGCACTGTGGCGAAGCGGAATCGGCTCACCCCAGTATCGTTGCCGTGCAAATATCGCATCACGCATTTTGTATTTCGTCACCAACCGTCCGCCAACAAATTCTGTGATTTTCTTTTTTGCTTCTTCAGAAAAAAGACCGTTGTACTTCTCTGAATTTATTAACAACCCTTCACCAGTATAAACATCCAGACCATTTTTAAAATCATCTATAGCTTTATTAACTTTTTCACCAAGTTCGGTTTGAAGCGATTCTTTCAAAACATCTGTCGGATCTATCACACAGAGAGTTTTCAATTTAAATTTCTTTGCAAACTCAAAATCGCGTTCGTCATGCGCAGGTACTGCCATCACTGCGCCAGTGCCATAGGATGCAAGTACATAGTTTGCAATCCACACAGGTACCTCTTCGCCATTTGCAGGATTGATTGCGGATACCCCTTCGAGACAAACGCCGGTCTTCTCGTTCTTGTCATTGATACGATCATCTTCGCTCGTTGCTTTTGTCTTTGTGATATATGCTTCCACCTCATCTCTGTTTGTAACCTTTGAGAGAAGCTCTTGAACGAGTGAGTGCTCAGGAGCAAGAACAACATAGGTAACCCCAAAGAGCGTGTCTGCCCGGGTTGTAAAGACAGTTATTTTTTTGTCAGTACCTTGTATTTCAAACGAGAGTTCACTTCCTTCACTTTTTCCTATCCAATTCCTCTGAATCTCTTTGATACCATGAGGCCAATCGATCGTATCGAGCCCTGAAAGAAGTCTGTCGGCATAGGCAGAGATCCGCATGAACCACTGACGCATCGACTTTCGAATTACCGAATGTTCCCCTCGCTCAGAAACCATTGTTCCATCAGGAGCAGTCACCACCTCGTCATTTGCAAGCACTGTCCCAAGTTCAGGACACCAGTTCACTTCGGCATATCCTTCATAGGCGATACGATACCGCATCAAAATATCCTGTTTTTCTTTTTCACTATAACTTTCCCACAGAGAGTCCTCTTTTTGAAGTTTCTCTATACACGTTTCTATTGGCTCAGTTTTGTTCGTTTCCTTGTTATACCAAGAATTAAAAAGTTTCAAGAAAATCCACTGCGTCCATTTGTAGTACTCAGGCTTGTGTGTTGCGACCTCTCGTGACCAATCATATGAAAAGCCGATATTTTCGAGCTGCCTCTTATAATGCGCGACAAGTTCGTCGGTGTACGGACCAGGGTGGTTCCCTGTCTTTATTGCATGCTGCTCAGCAGGAAGCCCAAAACTATCAAACCCCATTGGGTGCAAGACATTGTATCCCTGCATCCGTTTATAACGGGCAAAGACATCTGAAGCGATATACCCGCGGGGGTGACCCACATGAAGACCTGTTCCAGATGGGTACGGAAACATATCAAGAATGTACATCTTGGGCTTCCCAGAAGTGGAATCCTCGGTACGATAGAGAGCCTCCTCCTCCCATCTCTTTTGCCATCTCTTTTCGATATCGCTGTGATTATACG
>JBPOIF010000030.1:0-42583 GCA_052034745.1 Candidatus Nomurabacteria bacterium
AAAAAGATTCTTGTAGAACACTCAAGCCCAAACTTGTTCAAACCATTTCATATAGGACACCTGATGAACAACACTATTGGTGAAGCGCTCTATCGTCTCGCCAAGAGTTCTGGTGCGCAGGCGACCCCTATTTCTTTTCCATCTGACATCTCACTCGGTGTAGCAAAAGCGATATATATTCTTTTGGAAAAATTTGGAGAAGATTTTGCACCTACCGATGTGTCAGTGCTTGGGGGCGCGTATGTAGAAGGGGTAAGAAAATATCAAGAAGCAGAAGAAGAGCAACCATGCGGAAGTATGGTGTATCGAGTGAAAGAAATCGCTGACAATTTATACGCACAAAAAGATTCTCCAGAATGGCGACTGTTTGAGAAATGTAAAGTGTTCAATATCAACTATTTTGAACAAGTAGTAAAAAATCTTGGTTCGCAGTTTGATAGTTATATTTATGAGAGTGAAGCAGGAGTAGAAGGAAAGAAGATAGTGTTAGAAAATACTCCAAACGTATTCACTGAAAGTGAAGGAGCGGTTGTGTATATCCCAGAAGAGGGTAGTAAGCTCCACACCGCTGTCTTTATCAATAGCCAAGGCAATCCTACATATGAAGCAAAAGATATCGGCCTTCTTGATTTGAAGTTCTCTCGTTATCAACCAGATATTTCTATTACAGTCACTGACAATCAACAGGCTTCACACTTCCAAGTAGTAGTAGATGCGGCTGGAAAAATAAATCCCGCATGGCAAAACAATAGTGTGCACCGAAGTCACGGTCGTATGAGTTTCAAGGGGGCCAAGATGTCTTCTCGTTTGGGGAACGTTCCACTCGTTGAAGACATTCTCGCTACGATTGTAGAAGAAGTGAAAGTAAAAAACCCTGATGCAACTGATGAAGTAGCAAAACAGGTTGCTATCGCTGCGATTAAATTTGCCATTTTGCGTACACAGGCTGGCAAGGATATTAACTTTGATCCTGACACCTCACTTTCTTTTGAGGGCGATAGTGGACCATATCTGCAATACACCGCAGTGCGAGCAGGGGCACTGCTTGAGAAAGGGAGCGCCTTGGGTATTACTCCCAATATAGATACTCCTGTTGCAGGCACCGAGACCCTTGAACGGTTGGTTGCACGATTTCTAGAAGTAGCAGGGGAAGCGCAAGAGTCATGGGCACCGCACTCTGTGGTCTCATACCTCCTCGAGCTCTCACAAGCATTTAACTCTTGGTATGGACAAGGCAAGATTGTAGATGCGGAAGACGTGTCAGGTACAGCCTACCGTCTCTCGGTAGTTGCAGCCGTTCGTCAGACTATCATAAACGGCCTTTGGGTCCTCGGTATCGAAACTCCAGAGAAGATGTAAGGGGACACTTATCCTGAGCCTGCCGAAGGTCAGTTTGACTATAATAGTTTTTCTTGTAGTATCAAGAAAAACTATTAGTAAATGAAAACATTAAAACAGGCGTTTCTTGTTCTTGTGAAAAAGTACAAGCCAAGAATTTCGGGGCGATTTATTTTTGGGTTTAATCTGCTCGATATAGATGCTCGGGTAATCCACACCAAAGAATGTTCCCTTTCAGTTTTTTTCTGCGAACTTTTTCTTCGTTCGGGAAACTATCCTGAAAACAGAGCATCAATTGTCATTTTCCGTGGCATTATTCCCAGCGGGTCAATTCTGAAGGATCCTGTTTTGGAAATAGAAGATGTTCTCTGCTATGTGTACAAAAGTATGGATAATGAAAGTACGATCGATTGGTGCTCAAAGTCAGAGATACTCACTTTTTCTTTAAAAGATACTCCAACAAACCCCCGGGGCAGCCTCTCACAAAGAGAGGAGATCATCGTTTCCAGGATCATTGGGAAGCTCCAAAAACAGCTTTCAAATGAAAGGAAAGGAATAATGCATTTCTTTAAGAGATTATTTTAAAGTTTTAAAAGCCGCAGCGTTGCGGCTTTTTTTTCGAGATTCATCATATTAGATATGGTTGACTTACACAGTTTTTCTTGTAGTATCAAGAAAAAAGTAAATCATGATCTCTTTAAAAGAATGGCAAGATAATCCTCATTTGGGTTTGCATTATTATGCGCACTGGGATGAACAAATGTTCAAAGCTTTGGAAAATGCCAAAAATCAACCAGGGCTTTTAGTAAAAATGAACGAGTCGCTGAATGTGGGTAAACGCTTATTAAAAAAATTACCCAGAAAGCTCGGTATTGTTTGTGGGCCTATTTCTACAGGTAAAAAAACAGTGCAAGAGAATTTAAAGGTTTTTGAGCTAACAGTTTTGAAAGTTTCAAATGAAATGCCCATCTTCAACCAGATGCCGTTTGAACCAGTTTTTGAAACTGCCCACAGTTTAGCAATGGAAGACAAAGATCTTTGCCCATCGGGTAAAAGCTCAGAGTTTTTTATTAAATATTTCTATGAAGAGATATTTCTTTCAAACAAAGAATGGAACCCCCATTTTATTTATGGGTGGGAACATTCTGTCGGAGCGATAATGGAGCACGATATTTTTATTCAGCTGGGATTAGGAAAAGATATCGTTTATTTGTCGGAAGATTTTGTAACACCTTAACAAAAGCCGCAACGTTGCGGCTTTTTTTGTTTGAGAGTAGGATAGAGTTCTATGACACATCCTAAAAAAGAGCGATCATTTGTTATTATTAAACCAGACGGGGTGCAGCGTTCGTTGGTTGGCGATATTATCTCTCGTTTTGAAAAAACGGGCCTTAAATTTATTGCCATGAAAATGATGCTTCCCACCAAAGAGCACTTATTTAAGCATTACAACAAAGATGATGTTTGGTATGAAAGTAAAGGGAAGGTGACACTTGATGCAATTATCGCAAGAGGGGAAACTCCAACAAAAACTGCAACCGAATATGGTAAAGGCATTATTGAACAACTTGCAAATTTTATGTCAGCAAGTCCTGTTATCGCTATGGTTTTAGAGGGGAATAAGGCAGTTTCTGTTGTAAAGAAGATCGTGGGAGGGACTGAACCAGCGACATCTGATGTCGGTACTATTCGAGGGGACTACACAATTGATTCATATAGTTTGGCAAATTTTGACAGTCGAGCAGTGCGTAATCTCATTCATTGTTCTGACTCACCAGAAGAAGCAGTAAGGGAAATTTCACTTTGGTTTAATCCAAATGAGTTGATAGGCTATCGTCATATCAATGAAGGAATGCTTTACGATGTAAACCTAGACGGTATTCTAGAATAGGTAATCCTTATAGGCTCCTTCGACATTACATTTTGTCTCTGTCTATCTTGTTTCTCGGAACAGAGAACGTATACTGAATATACGGCTATTTTAAAATAGTACTTAGAACGTAAGTTATCAGGGGCGCTGCGTGGTATCTGTATTGCCGAATTTTTTATGAGGCATTGCTGGTACCCAGGCATCCCACTTAGCATCTGCTAAGGATACTATTTTATAAATAGCCGTAATAAAAAACTCTGTGTAAGCAGGGTTTTTTATTTTTATGGCATACTAGTGAGACTATGCGCCGTCTTTTTCTCTTGGTAACTCTTGTTTCAATCCTAATTTTGGTTATTTTGCATTACGGGGCACTCATCTATGACCTTTATGGTACGTTTTTCTGGTTCGATATGCTCACCCATACGCTCGGAGGATTTGTAGTGGTGTTCGTTGGAATTGTTTTTCTGGGTTCTCGGTCATCTCGACTCCTCACACGGAGAAATCTTATTATCCTTGTTATAGGTATTGGTGTACTGTGGGAACTATACGAGTACTTAGTACAAACAATGATACCCGCAACCCCTTTTGTTACTTTTGTTGATTCTTTGAGTGATATTCTCTTCGATGTTGTTGGGGGAGTTATCGGAATATGCTTTGTTCATTGGTTAAAAAAGAGGTACACTACAAGAGATGGCAACTGAAAAAATTCTGAAACTTACTTTTGCAGGCGGAACCGGGAGTGTGACAGGAGCAAACTTTTTGCTCGAAGGCGAGGGGAAGCGCATCTTGATTGATTGTGGACTTTCACAGGGGACAAAGCTTGCTGATGATAAGAACTGGGAACCATTTCCCTACGATCCCGCATCGATCGATATACTGTTTATCACGCATGCACACATCGACCACATCGGTCGTATTCCAAAGCTCGTCTTCGAGGGGTTTAAGGGGGTGATCTATTCAACAACTCCGACAAAGGATATTACGGAGCTCATGCTTGATGATACGGCAAATATCCTCTCTCATGGCGACAACGAACAGCTCGGCAAAATGTACAGCCCTGCAGTCCTCGAAAAAGTTTTTAAAAACTGGAAGACAGTAGACTATCACGAACCGTTGGTGATCGACCAGTTTTCTTTTCGTTATCTTGATGCGGGGCACATCCTTGGTTCGGGAATGCTCGAGCTTACCTACAACAAAAAAAAGATTCTCTTTACGGGAGATCTCGGCAACTCACCGTCACCACTCCTTCCTGACACGGAAGCGATTAAAGACATTGATTATATGCTCATGGAAAGTGTCTATGGAGATCGCAATCACACCGACCGCAATGAACGTCGCAACAAGCTCGAGGCGACCATTGAGGACAACTTCAAACGTAAGGGGACACTCGTCATCCCTACCTTTTCTCTTGAGCGAAGTCAGGAACTCCTCTTTGAGATAGATCAGCTTGTTGAGAACGACCGCGTGCCTCAGATGCCTATCTTTTTTGATTCTCCGCTTGGAATCCGTCTTACCAAAGTCTATCGACAGTATTCGAAGTACTACAACCAATTTGCACAGCAACTGCTCAAAAACGGTGGAGACATCTTTAGTTTTCCAGGACTCAAGTCGACACTCCTCACTGAGGAATCAAAAGAGATTGTCCGTGCCCCAAATCCAAAGATAGTGATTGCCGGAAGTGGTATGTCAAACGGGGGACGCATCCTCCATCACGAAGCGCATTATCTTCCTGATCCAAACAACACGATTCTCCTTACTGGATATCAATCCCAAGGTACGCTCGGTCGCCTCATTCAAGAGGGGCAAAAAGAAGTACGTATCAATGGGCAAGAGATCCCTGTTCGTGCCAACGTCGTTTTTATCGACGGGTATTCAGGACATAAGGACTCGGATCACTTGATTGATTTTGTTGCGCAAGTTTCTGACAACATCAAGCAAGTCTTTGTTGCAATGGGAGAGCCAAAGTCTTCACTCTTTTTGGCACAACGTCTTCGGGACTATCTCGGTGTCTATGCTTCAGCTCCACAAGAAGGGGATGTGATAGAATTGGATTGTAATTAAACAAATTTATTAGTACTCACTTTACGACATATACATGCCTGATACGATTGCGCAAAAAAATACACCCATCTGTTATAACGGACCACTTGAAAATGGTGACAGACACGGCCACATCAAAATAAAGGTGGGCATCTCTGGTGCTGCAGAGACAGGACACTGTGGGCTCGACGCACTCGATAAGGCAAAGGCACTCGGTGCTGAAGTGATTCGCCAGGGAGGTATCCTCGTTACCGGAGCAACCACAGGGTTTCCTTTTTGGGCATCCATCGGTGCAAAAGAAGAGCACGGAGTTGTGATAGGGCTTTCTCCTGCATCGAGTCCAAAGGAACACGTTGAGACATATCGACTCCCGCTCGATTACACTGACCTTATCATCTATACAGGGTTTGGTTTTCCTGGACGAGACCTTCTCTTTACGCGCAGTTGCGACGCACTCATCATCGGATGTGGTCGCATCGGAACGATTCATGAATTTACCATTGCGTATGAAGACGGCAAACCGATCGGTATCCTCGAAGGGTCATGGACGATGGGGGATCAGATTAGAGATATGATTGCAAAAGGCAATCGTCCCGCTGACAAGATCATCTACGACAAGGATCCTCAGAAGCTCGTCGAGCGCGTGATGGCGATGGTAGTCGCTGATCAGAAAGCGCTGGGCGCACACTAGTGCCCCTTTGAGGGAATTGTGTTAGGATAGTTTCATATGCGATGAAGGGGCGATCACCCTGGAGCTTTGGGGAGAAATTGGTAACAAGAGTAAATCCCAACGGGTAAGCCCGTTAGCGCTGTAATGAGTATAAGTAAGGTGGTACCACGAGAAAAACTCGTCCTTGCACTATGACTATATGTCGTAATGCGCGGACGAGTTTTATTTTTTCATATGAATAACAATCAACAACAATCAAAATCAAATGCAGCACTCCGTCCCGCCGACGCAAAGTCTGCTATGGCGGGCAGGGAAGAGGCGGTACTTCAGTTTTGGAAAGAGCAAGACATTTTCAAAAAATCGGTTGAGAAAAGTAAGGAAGGGAAGGAATTCGTCTTTTATGAAGGCCCTCCAACTGCAAATGCAAAGCCAGCACTCCATCATCTTGAAGCCCGCGCATTCAAGGATGTGATTCCTCGCTACAAAACAATGCAGGGGTACCATGTCGCACGTCGCGCAGGGTGGGATACTCACGGGCTTCCTGTTGAACTGCAGATAGAAAAAGCGCTCGGACTTCAGTCAAAGAAAGACATCGAAAACTACGGAGTCATGGAGTTCAACAAGGCATGTAAGGAAAGTGTCTTTACGTATATCAAAGACTGGGAAGTATTTACTGACCGTATGGGGTACTGGGTCGACAAAAAGAGCGCGTACTATACCTTCAATGCTCCGTATATGGAGTCACTCTGGAACATCGTCGCGCAGGTAGAGAAAAAAGGATTGCTTTACAAAGACTACAAAGTTGTCCCATGGTGCCCTCGTTGTGGCACGACTCTTTCCTCGCATGAGCTTGCACAGGGATATCAAGACGTGAAAGATTTGTCAGTGTACGGGAAGTTTAAGATTGTTGGATTTGAAAATGCATATTTTCTCGCATGGACAACAACCCCATGGACACTCCCAGGAAATGTTGCGCTCGCAGTTGGTGCAACTATTGAGTACGTTGAAGCAAAAGTAGGAGAAGAAATTTTTGTCCTTGCAAAAGAACGACTCAGCATCCTTCCTGAAGGGTACGAAATAATCGCAGAGCATAGTGGTTCTGAAATGGTGGGGATGAAGTACGAACCACTCTATCCATATCTGAAGACAGAAGCAGAGAAAAAACAGATCGATACAACAACTGCATTCCAAGTTTATGCTGCGGAATTTGTCACGACGACTGATGGTACTGGTATCGTCCACATCGCACCGATGTATGGAGCAGATGACTTTGAACTTGGTACAAAGATGAGTCTCCCAAAGTTTCATACTGTCGATGAGCAAGGACGCTTTATCAAGAGTACTGAGTTTCTCGAGGGGCGTTTTGTAAAAGATGAAGAGGTTGCAGTTGATATCATCAAAGACCTTGCGGGGCGAGGTCAGCTTTTCAAAAAAGAAAAGTATGAGCACACCTACCCACACTGTTGGCGTTGCAAGACACCGCTTCTCTATTACGCGCGTGATAGTTGGTATATCGCAATGTCTAAACTTCGCGACGAACTTTTGAGCGCAAACAATGATATCAATTGGGAACCGCTCCATATCAAAGAAGGTCGTTTTGGTGAATGGCTCCGTGATATCAAAGACTGGGCCATCTCTCGCGAGCGATACTGGGGCACACCACTTCCTATCTGGACAAATGTAAAAGGAGAGCGTCTCGTGGTTGATTCGGTAGAGACTATCAAGCAACATAGTCTTTCTTCAGGAAATCGATATTTTGCTATTCGTCATGGACAGGCAAAGCACAATCTCACTGATACGTGGAGTTGCACTCCTGGGGTAAACGATGAGCTTACCGAAGAGGGAGCTGCACAGATCCGTGCGGCGGTCACTCCGCTTGTCGGCTCGATTGATCGCATCATTGCATCACCATTTGTTCGAGGGCAAAAGTCAGCACAGGTTGCAGCCGAGGTGCTTGGTATTGACCCTGCTTCTATTATTACAGACCCGAGAGTTGGGGAGTGGAATGTCGGTGCTGAGTTCAATGGCAAACCAATGGATGACTACTTTGTGCTTCGCAACAAAAGTGATGATCGGTATCAGTTCAAAACTTCTGATGGTGAATCATATGCAGATGTCTTTACTCGAAGCGGGGCATTTCTCTACGAACTCGAATCGACCTACAAAGGCGAGCGTATCTTGATTGTGACGCATGGAGGATCTGCTCGAGCGATGGAGCTTGTTGCAAAAGGTTTTGCGTACGATACGCTCTTTGAGACTACTCGAGAGTATCGCAATTTTGACAACGCAGAAATTCGCGAGATCAACTTTGTGCCGCTACCACACAATGATCAGTTTGAGCTTGATCTTCATAGACCATATATCGACGCCGTGACACTTTATAAAGACGGGGAGGCATTTACGCGAGTCAAAGAGGTGGTGGACGTGTGGTTTGATAGTGGTGCGATGCCGTTTGCGCAAGACCATTATCCGTTTGAAAACAAATCATGGATTGAGACCACAGGATATCCTGCAGACTTTATCTCTGAAGCGATTGATCAGACACGTGGGTGGTTCTACACGCTCCTTGCGATCGGTGTGCTTATGGGACGAGGTACTCCCTACAAAAATGTCATCTGCCTTGGACACTTGCTCGATAAGGATGGCAAAAAGATGAGTAAGTCCATCGGCAATATCGTTGAACCATTTGAGCAAATGGACAAATTTGGAGTGGATGCGGTGCGATTTTGGATGTATAGCGTGAACGCTCCAGGGGAGAGCAAGAACTACGACGAAAAGTCTGTGGCAGAGATAAACAACAAAGTGTTCAACCTCTTTGGAAACGTCCTCTCGTTTTATGAGCTCTACCGGGACAAAAAACTAGAAGCGAGAAGCCAGTCGCTAGAAGCTGATAATGTGCTTGATCAGTGGATCATGGCGCGACTCGCACAAATTACACAGGAGGTCACAAGCGCACTTGATGTCTACGATATTTTCCGTCCTACACGAGTTCTTCGAGATTTTATCGATGATTTGTCGACGTGGTATTTGCGTCGTTCACGAGAGCGTCTCAAGGATGGGGATGCTGATGCAAAACGTACGCTCTATACAGTACTCAAAACAACTGCACAACTTATCGCACCGTTCGCACCGTTTTTTGCTGAGCATGTATGGCAGACACTCAAGACTGATGCCGATGAAGAGAGTGTGCATTTGAGCGTGTGGCCTGTTGAAAAACATAGTCTTCTCTTTGTTGAACTTTCTCAGGATATGCAAAAGGTTCGAGACATCTGCACTCAGGGAAATGCGCTTCGCAAGAAGTTAAATATCCCCGTGCGCCAACCGCTTCAAAAGCTGGTAGTAACCAATGATTTGGCGGTAGATGCAAAGTATCACCACCTCATAAAAGAAGAGCTCAACGTAAAAGAGGTAACAGAAGGAAGTGAAATGTCTCTTGATACAGAAATCACTCCAGAGCTTAAAAAGGAAGGAATCGCACGTGAGCTTATGCGTATGATTCAAGATGCTCGAAAAGAGCGCGGACTCAAACCAGAAGATCGCATCACTCTTTCTCTTGGGACAAATGCAGAAGGGGAAGCGATACTCGCGCAATTTGCCGAAGATATTAAAAAGACTGTGGGAGCAGATTCCCTTGTGTTTGTTGGTGCTTCCGAGGGGAGTACAATAGAAGGTATTCCATTTAGTATTAAGTTTTAGATATATGCCGAAAAATATAGAAAACATGAACCCGGCTCACGAAGAAGTACATGAGGACGAGGCTCGTATTTATAAAAACGATCCTCAGCATCGTTTTGTTCCAAGTGAACAAATAAAAGATAACCAAGAGCACGACCCATTTGAAAAAGCCTCTGAAGAAGTAATAGAAGAAAACGAGATAGATCCAGACCACCGAGATCCAGAAATCGAAGAAGATGAGTGGGAGCGACGAAGAATCGAACAGCTGAGCAATGATATTAAATTTTCTTCATCAGAAGGGGTTGCTTCTGTCGGTCCTGATGTAGAGGGGGATATTGCACATGAAATTATTGAAACAACAAATCGAGATATTGAACCAATGATTGTTTCGAGAGGACTTGATTCAATGAGTCATGCAAAAATTGCAGGGTGGGAATCAAGACGTCATAGAAAATTAAATAAAGATAAAGGTGCTGGACACGACAACTTCAAGAAACAAAAACGTTTTGGAGATTTTTTCAAAAACCTTTTTGGTATTACTAGCTCCCGTGAAGAAAACATGCAATCAATCCAAGACAGTATTGACCTTGATGAGGAAAAACCAATGCTCAACGGTAAATTGATAGACAAGAATTTTCTTGAAAAGGAGGATGATATTGCTGCCTAAGGTTTCTTTAGGTTACTAAACCTCTCTATGCACACGATTCATCATACACACGCATTTGTGCTTCGTCAGGCAGAAAGCGGAGAGGCGAATCGTCGCGTCTGGCTCTTTACCGAAGAGTTCGGTCTTGTCGTTGCAGTGGTCCAAGGGGTACGCAAGGTGGGCGCCAAGCTCCAGATGCAACTCGTCGACTACGCGTTTGTGTCTGTTGATCTCGTGCGAGGTAGAGATGTGTGGCGCCTCGTGAGCATCTCTTCTGCTCATGCGCCTTTGTTGCACGAACCGCGCAAGACACTCGCTCGGTCTTTTGTGCGCAGTCTTGGAGCAGTAGAGCGATTTTGTCATGGTGAAGAGGCAAACCCTGCACTTTTTGCACATCTCGTAGCGTGTCAAAACCTTCTCGGAGAGAGTGGTCTCGATGAGCGAGCCTACGATACGGTCTCTTTGTGGAAGGTAATGACGATTCTCGGGTATGGCTCTGTCACTCCAGAAGTACAGCCATTGTTTGAAGCACCACTTCGCGAAGCGGTGCAGATGCTCACCGATACTGCTCGCAAACAGCTTGTGCGAGATATCAATGAGGTAATAGAGCATACACATCTGTAGTTCTACGGTATACTTTATATTGGTATGCCTGAACAAATAGACCATATAGAAGAATTGCAAAAACGCCTCTACGCGCGCGATCCTGAAAGTGTCCCAAAACAAAAGTTTGGGATACTTCGTCCGATGAAGCAGACGATGGTGTCGACGTGGGGAGAAAAGGACATCCCAAAGGATAAGGGTCCACAAAAAGTCAGCACGACAGGATATAAGCGCTTTTTTATATTTTCTTTTATCTTTTTCTTGGTTGGGCTTGGTCTCGCCTCTTTTTCTGTTTTTCGTGGAGCGATTACTCTTTCGAGTAAAAATGTCGATCTCACTATTCTCGGCAACTCTTTTGTCGCAGGAGGGGAGGAGCTGCCTATTCAGGTCGAAATAGCAAACAAAAACTCGAGCGATCTCGTTGATGCAGTACTTACACTTGAGTATCCAAAAGGTGCGACGGACGAAACAGGGACAGAGATGGCACGACTTGCAGAACCACTCGGTACTATTGCTGCTGGAAAATCTCGAAGCGTTGGGTTCTCTACGGTGCTCTATGGAGAACAAGGCCTTTCTCGTACTATTACTGCCACACTCTCGTACCATCTCGCAGGATCAACGGCGACGTTTGAAAAAGCGCAGTCATTCTCGGTGATGATTAGTTCGAGTCCTATCACCCTTACGGTTGATGGTCCAACAGTTTCTGCAGCTGAGCAGCCTTTTACGATAACGATTCGAAGTGTATTCAATGGGGATCAACCGTTGGTCAATCCGATTGTCCGCGTTGAATACCCGACAGGTTTTACCTTTTTATCTTCGACACCAGGGACTCTCTCTGGCAACAATGTGTGGGAGCTCGGTACTCTTGAAAAAGGACAAGAATTTGTCATCAGTCTTCGCGGCAAACTTTCTGCAATTGAAGGAGATGAACGTGCGTTTCGTGTCTATCTCGGTACTCCTGTTTCAGATATCGATACTCGCATTGCTGTCGCATATAACTCAGCGCTTCATTCGCTCCTTATCGAAAAGCCATTTATTGCAGCAGATGTTTCAGTAGAGGGGCAGTCATCCGATGTTGTTTCTCTGCCGATAGGCTCCTCTATAAGAGGTGCGATCGCGTGGCGCAATATGACAGGAGGCATAGTGACCAATCCAGTTTTTACACTGCTTCTGTCTGGAGAGGGACTTTCTGGTGCAACTGTTGAGCCGGTCAATGGGTATTATGATGAACTCCTTCGCGCTATCACTTGGACAGCAACTTCTGACGAAGATATCGCGACGATCGATCCAGATGAATCAGGGACCCTTAACTTTTCAATCATTCCAGCGAGTCCAACAACAAAAGATGATATCAGGACAACGCTTTCGGTACAGGGGACAATCGCAAACCTGCAAAATGAAATCAAGACAATCACAGGACTTGATGAACTGATGGTTCGGTATGCTGCACGTCTTCAGTTTGCCTCGCAAGCACTTTATTCGATTGGTCCTATCAAAAACAGCGGGCCATTTCCTCCAAAAGCGAACCAAGAGACAAGCTACACACTCACGTGGACGATCAAACCGGCAGACAACCCTATCTCGGGTGCTGTTGCGACTGCGACGCTTCCGACAAACGTGACATGGGCCGGTGTTATCGTTCCTCAATCAGAGACGCTTTTGTACAACCAAGAAACACGCGAGATTCGATGGAATATCGGTTCTCTCCCCAAGGCGACCGCAACCCAGCTTTCAAAATCAGTTTCGTTCCAAATAAAGGCGCGACCGACACTTTCTGATGTCAGCCAGAGTCTCGATCTCCTATCGGAAACAGTCATTACTGCTCAAGATACCTCGGCAAATGCAGCGCTTCGTGTTACTCGACCAGCACTTACGACGAGTCTGGCTACCGACCCTGCCTATAGCCCCGGAGAGGAGAAAGTGATACCATAGGGCTTACTTCTATGACCAATACTGCATCAATGGAACAACTCGTTAGTCTCTGTAAGCGCCGGGGATTTATCTTTCAAGGGTCCGAAATCTATGGAGGACTCGCAGGGACATTTGACTATGGACCGCTCGGTGTTGCACTCAAAAACAACATCAAAAACCTCTGGTGGAAACAGTTTGTAGACAATCGTACCGATATGTATGGCGTCGACGCCGCTATCTTGATGAATCAGAAAGTATGGCAGGCGAGCGGGCACGTCGGAGGGTTTAGCGATCCTCTCGTTGAATGTCGTGAATGTAAATCACGCTTTCGTGAAGACCAGATCGATACGTCAGAGTGTCCTACTTGTCACAAGAAGGGGACTTTTGGTGAGGCTCGACAGTTCAACATGATGTTCAAGACAACAGTTGGTGCTATTGAAAGCGATGACTCTATTTCATACCTTCGTCCTGAGACTGCGCAGGGGATGTTTGTAAACTTCAAAAACATTCTTGATGCGTACCACCCAAAACTTCCGTTTGGTTTGGCACAAATCGGAAAAGCATTTCGCAATGAGATTGCTCCTCGTGATTTTATCTTTCGCGTGCGAGAGTTTGAGCAGATGGAGATCGAGTACTTCGTTGATCCTCGAAATGCAGAAGCGGTGCAGACTATTTTTGAAACGCTCTTTCAAGAGCAGGTGCTGTTTTTGAAAACGATTGGGCTTGATTCAACAAAGGTACACAAGATAGAAGTTCCCGCAGAAGACCGAGCACATTATTCAAAGCGAAGTGTTGATACAGAGTATGACTTTCCATTCGGACAAAAAGAACTTCTCGGACTTGCGTACCGCACGGATTATGACTTGCAGGCACATGTCGCTTCGAGCGGAGTTGATTTGTCGTATTTTGATGAAGAATCAAAGGAGCGTTTTGTTCCGCACTGCATCGAGCCAACGTTTGGTGTTGACCGTCTCGTGCTCGCGGTTCTTTCAGATGCCTATCATGAGGATGGTGAAGGGGAGGACGCACGCGTCTTTTTGAAGCTTGCTCCTGCTGTTGCTCCTATCAAGGCATGTGTATCACCGCTTCTAAAAAATAAACCAGAACTTGTTGCAAAGGCGCAAGAAGTCCATGGACTCTTGAAGGCCCGCTTTGGTGCTGTTGCCTATGATGACAATGGCAATATCGGTAAGCGCTATCGTCGTCAGGATGAGATAGGGACACCGTTTTGTATTGTGGTGGATTTTGATACTCTCGGAGAACATGCAGAACTCAAAGACACCGTGACTGTTCGCAATCGTGACACAGGTGCACAAGAGAGAGTAGCGATTGGGAAGCTGGAAGATTTTATAGCAGAAGCGCTTCGATAGATATGGCTACTCCACGTCTTGTCACAAAAACACTCTCAAACGGAGTTCGTGTTGCAGTTGTTCCTGATGCTCGTGCTTCAGCAGTCACGGCAATGGTACTCGTCAATGTCGGTTCTTCGTTTGAAACACGTGCTCAAAATGGTCTGTCGCACTTTTTGGAACATATGTGCTTTAAGGGGACCGTTCGACGTCCAAGCGCAAAAGTGATTGTCGAAGAGATCGAATCGCTCGGTGCGGTCACCAATGCGTTTACTGATCGAGAGCTTACGGGCTATTTTATAAAAGGAAACCCAGAACATGTCGACACATTTGTTGATATTCTTGCTGATATTTATCACCACTCAGTGTTTCCTCATCAAGAGATTGAAAAAGAAAAAGGGGTTGTAGTCGAAGAGATCAATATGTACGAAGATATGCCACAGTACAAAGTCTCTGAAATACTTTTTGAAATGCTTTATCCAGATGCTCCTGCGGGACGTTCTGTTTTGGGAACGAAAGAGACGGTGCAGTCATTTTCACAAAAAGACTTTGTTGCATATAAAGGCAAGTGGTATACCGCAGCGAATACGTTGATTGTATTTTCAGGCGCAATCACTCCTTCGAGCGCTACGACACTGACAAAAAAGTGGTTCAATATCTTACCTGCTTCTTCGAAGAACAAAAAACAAAAAGTTTCTGATCGCCAGTTGGTACCTGGAGTACAAATCTTTCGAAAAGAAACAGATCAGGCTCACATGATACTTGCATTTCGTTCGTTTGCACTTGGGCACAAAGATATGCCGATTGTGAGGCTTCTCTCGACAATACTCGGTAGGGGAATGAGCTCGAGACTTTCTCTTATCATTCGAGAAGAGCTTGGTGCTGCATACTATATCCACGCCTCTGGCGAAAGTTATACCGATCATGGGATTTTTTCGATTGCTTCAGGTATTGATAAGCGCAGGCTGGATGAGATACTTGAAAGAGTAGTCTTTGAATGTGTACGTCTCAAAAAAGAGCCGCTTTCAAAGACAGAACTCAACAAGGCAAAGGAGTACACCATAGGGACGCTCCGCTTGTCCCTTGAGACATCTGACGCCGTCGCTGAATTTTATGGGGGACAGATGATTTTGGGTCAAAAAGTCCAAACCCCGGAACAGGTGATCTCGGCAATAAGGAAAATAACTCCTGCGGATATCCTCCGTGTTGCGAAAGTGCTCTTCCAGACCAAAAGAGCAAATATCGCGTTGGTGGGCCCTTTTACAAAAGGGGATGTCTCTCTCAAGACGATACAAAAGCTCGGCTAAGTCTGTACGAGAGCCCATGCAAGTGGTACCATACCAACGTATGTCATCGACTCCTGTGCGCATTTCAACCGGCTCAATCGTCAAGATCTTACTTCTCCTTTTTCTTGCCTACCTTTTGTTTCATTTGGCAAATATCCTTCTTTTGGTATTGGTGGCTATTGTCATTGCCTCTTTTGTTGAGGCAGGTGTCCAGCTCTGTGCCAAGTACAATATCAGTCGTACACTTGCAGTCCCAGTGATTTTTGCTCTCGTGACAGCCATTTTGTTTGTCGTATTTTATGCGTTCATTCCTATTGTATTTCGTGAGCTTGCCGATGTTGTGTCGCTTTTGTCGACTTATTTTCCAAGTACCCAGTCCATTGATAGTCAGTCAATCGAAGGCGCAACCAACTTTGTGAGTTCTCTCGCAAGCAATCCTTCTACAAGCGGCCTCCTCGAAAACATACAAAATGCTACGAGCGTTCTTTCTCAGGGAGCACTTTCGGTTATCGGATCTACGTTTGGGGGACTCCTCAACCTGATCCTTGTTGTCGTGATGTCATTTTATTTGTCTATTCAGGATAAAGGAATAGATACATTTCTTCGTATTCTTACTCCTGCAAGTAACGAAAAATACGTACTCAATCTTTGGGCGCGCACGCAGCGCAAGATAGGGTTGTGGTTTAAAGGGCAGCTCCTCCTCGGACTCCTCGTCGGGACGATTACGTTTGCAGTGCTCGCATTGCTTGGTGTGAAGTATGCATTTTTGATTGGTATCATCACTGGGATTGCAGAGCTCATTCCTTTTGGTGTTATCTTTGCAACTATTCCTGCGGTACTTTTTGCAGTGATTGACGGTGGTGTAGTGCTTGGACTCAAGGTGCTCATTTATTTTGTCATTATGCAACAAATCGAAAACTACGTGCTCAACCCTGTGGTTTCTCGAAGGGTCGTGGGCATACCACCACTTGTCGTGCTTCTTGCGTTTATGATTGGGATTACGCTTGCTGGATTTTGGGGAGCGATCATCGCAATCCCTGTCGCTGTCTTTGTCCTTGAGTATTTGAGTGATGTCGAAAAGAGCAAAATGATCCCTGTTACTACTCAGCCTTCTCTTTAATCTGTATGTCTCGACCGTTTTATCTCACTACAACATTGCCGTACGTGAATGCACCACTCCATATGGGGCATGCACTTGAATTTATTCGTGCAGATGCCATCGCTCGTTACCACAATCTTATTGGAGACACGGTTTTTTTCAATACAGGAACCGATGAGCACGGACAAAAGATTTATACAAAGGCGCTTGAGGCAGGGAAGACGCCGCAGAGTTTTGTTGATGAGGCATTTGCTGTATTTCGAAAACAGGTCGAGGCGTTTGGCATCACGGAGGGTGCTCACTTTGTGCGTACCACAGATACTCACCATATAACAGCAGCGCAAGAGCTCTGGAAGCGAGTTGCGGACAATGGGTATATCTATAAAAAGGCGTATCAGACCAAGTACTGTGTGGGGTGTGAAAGTGAAAAGACAGACTCGGATCTTGTCGATGGTTTCTGTCCGCTGCATCCTGGGGTCACCCTTGAGCATATCGATGAAGAAAATTACTTTTTTAAATTTTCTGCACTGCAAGAGCGACTGCTTGCGTTTTATGATGCAAACCCTACATTTATTGTTCCAGAGTTTCGGTTCAATGAGATGAAAGCCTTTGTCACAAGAGGGCTCGAAGACTTTTCTATTTCTCGTGTCAAAGAAAAGATGTCATGGGGGATCCCTGTGCCAGGTGATGAAAATCAGGTGATGTACGTATGGTTTGACGCGCTTACCAACTATATCTCGACGCTTGGGTGGCCTGAGGATACAGAGACGTTTACTATGTTTTGGAAAGAGGGGACACCAACGCAATACTGCGGGAAAGACAATACTCGTTTCCAGGGGGTGATGTGGCAGGCTATGCTGATGGCTGCAGATCTCCCAAACACTGCACGAGTCGTTGTGAACGGTTTTATCACTGGAGAAGGTGGTGTGCGTATGAGCAAGACCCTTGGAAATGTTGTTGACCCTCTCGTGGTCGCACAAGAGTATGGCACTGATGCGCTCCGACTGTTTCTTCTCAAAGAAGTCTCAAGTTTCGAGGATAGTCCGTTTACGATTGAGCGCTTTCGTGATGCGTACAATGCAAATCTTGCAAATGGACTTGGGAATCTCGCGAGCCGTATTTTGACGCTTTCAGAAAAATACCTTGAGGCATGTCCTCCTCTCCCAGAGAAATCAATCCCGCAGACTTTTTTTGATTTTCTCGACGCATTTGATATACAAGGTGCGTCAGAGTATGTCTGGAGTGAGATCAAAGAGCTCGACAAATACATCCAAGAGACAGAAGCGTTCAAGGTCATCAAGATAGATCAAGAAAAAGGAAAAGCTCTCATTGGTGAATATGTGCTTCGTCTCTATACAATCGCCCGAATGCTCAATCCACTTATGCCACAAACAAATGAAACACTGAAGAGTCTCATTAGACAAAACAAAAAGCCAGAAACGCCATTGTTCTCTCGACTTGTATGATGAAGTACACTGATACGCACTCCCATTTCAATCTCGCACAGTTTGATTCTGATAGAGAAGAAGCAATAAATCGTATGGTTGCCGAAGAGGTGGGGACATTTTGTGTCGGTGTTGATGAAGAGACGAGCGTAAAAGCGGTCGACCTCGCACAAAAAAACGAAGCTATTTGGGCGATTGTAGGACAACATCCAACTGAGTGGCATCAAGTATTTAATCTTGATGCATTTATCTCGCTTGCGGGTGAGCCCAAGGTTTTGGCGATCGGGGAGTGTGGGCTTGATTATTATCGAGAACGAGAACGGGCGCATAAGGATGAGCAGAAAAAATTATTTCGACAACACATCGAGCTTGCTCTTGAGACGAAACTTCCGCTTATGCTTCATATCCGCCCCGCACAGGCGAGTATGGATGCATATGAAGATGCTCTCGATATTTTGAATGAATACAAAAGCACAAACCAGGAGCTCACGGGGACCGCGCATTTTTTTGTAGGGGATACAGATATTGCCCAGAGGTTTCTCGATCTCGGGTTTTATATTTCATTTTCGGGAGTTATCACGATATTTCCAGAATATGAAGCAGTGGTTCGGTTTGTTCCTCTCGATCACATCCTCCCTGAGACCGACGCGCCCTTTGCTGCCCCTTTGCCGTATCGAGGTTCCCGTTGTGAACCGGCATACATCAAAGAGGTAGTCAAAAAGATCGCCGAAATCAAAAATCTCCCGCTTGAAGAGGTAGAAAAAGCCTTAATTTTGAACACAAAAAACCTATTTTACAAATGGGGGTAAATACGGTAGTATCTACCCCGTAGCCCCCGTTTGTCCTTGCGCCATCGTGCCTTGGATACATGGTCCGAAGCGGGCTCATTTTAGTAAATAACAATAGCTTAAAAGCTCAACTTTTAAGCGAATATATATGTCAGAAGCGCACACACGTACATACGAAGTGGGGTTTATACTTGCTCCGTCAGTTGCAGATGCAGATGTTCTCTCTTCAGTAGATACTCTCAAAGCTGTCATTACAAAGGCAGAGGGGACTGTTGGAGCAGAACAAGCACCTGAATTCATCGACCTTGCGTACACGATGGAAAAGTCGATTGCAAGTAAAAAGATGAAATACAGTCAAGGATATTTTGGATGGATTAAGTTCGACGCTTCACCAGAGGCAGTTGAAGGGATAAAAAAGGTACTTGACGGTATGACTGATATCGTTCGTTACCTTATCACCAAATCAAACCTTGAAAATGCTGTTGTTTTTCGAAAGCCAAAAATAGAAGCAATCCGAGCATTGTCAGAAGAGGCGCTCGATGATATGGAGGAAGTCATCGACGAAGACATCAAGGAGGATCATGAGATGCTTCCTGATGTTGCTTCAGATATCGAAGAATTGGCCGTACCGGTGGCAGAGGAGCAAGAAACGGAAAGCAAGGAGTAGAGTGCTATACTTTATAGAGTCGGTTCTCTCTTACTAGCTTATTACGTATCACTTCACTTATATGTATCTCAACAAAGTATTTCTCATCGGTAACCTTACTCGTGACCCAGAGCTCCGTGCTATCCCAAGTGGAACAAAAGTAGTACAGCTCGGCCTTGCAACAAATCGTGTCTGGAAAGACCAATCAGGTGCTCGCAAAGAAGCAACTGAATACCACAATGTCGTCGCATTTGGTCGACAAGCAGAGAACCTCGCACAATATTGTCGCAAGGGATCATCACTGTATGTTGAAGGACGACTTCAGACTCGAAGTTGGGATGGGCAAGATGGAAAAAAGAATTATCGAACTGAGATCGTTCTTGATTCATTCCAGTTCGGTCCAAAAGCATCGGGGATAGGGGGTGCAACACCAGCACAGAATAGTCCACAAGGAGTAAGCGACGCTGAGGCTCCACAGAAAAATGCACCAGCAGATCTCGATACTATCGAGTATCCTGATGAAGAAATCAACCTAGAAGATATTCCGTTCTAAATTATTTAATTAATCATTATTGTATGAAACAAGATTACTTCAACGCAAACAACATTCGTTTTGTTGACTACAAGGACATCGACAACCTGAAGCGGTTTTTGAACCCAAACGGTCGCATCCTTGCTCGAAAGCGCACAGGGCTCACTGCAAAGAACCAACGTTCTCTCGCAGAAGCAATCAAACGATCTCGATTTATGGGTCTTCTCCCGTTTGTCGCGAACTAATGTTATAAGCAAAACCGCCCAATAGGGCGGTTTTGCTTATGGATAGAGAGACGTTAGTTTGCTCGTTCCGCGTATTCTCCGGTGTCTGTGTTGATACGAATCGTCTCCCCGATGTTGATAAAGAGGGGGACGTTTACTGTTGCTCCTGTCTCGAGTGTGGCAACTTTGTTCCCGCCAGTGACGGTGCTGCCTTTGATTGAAGGAGGAGCATCAGTTACCTTGAGCTCTACCTTCACAGGGATTTTGACTCCAACAACGAGTTCCTCTTCGTCGTCGTTGATAAAGATAATTTGTTCAAGTTCAGTATTTGTTTTTACAAACTTTATTTTATCTCCCACCACTTCTTCTTTGAGGGCAAAGCGCTTGCTCGGGTCTTTTGGATCACAGAACCACACTTCACCTTTTGCGAGATAGAGGTATTTTGCGGGGCGGGTGATGATATCTGCTTCTTCTACTTTATCCGAAGAGGCAAAGGATACTTCTGCGACACGTCCAGTAATGAGGTTCTTGAGTTTTGTTGCGTTGACTGGTTTGCGCTGTTGTTTGCGAAAGACATGTGAATGGATCACTTCAAAGGGCTGTCCTTCCCAGAGGATTATTTTTCGTTCTTTTACTTCGCTGTATTCGAGCATTGACATAAATAGTATCGGTTTAATCGCAAATGAATAACGGGTGGGATTGTAGCGGAAAGGGGAAAGAGGCGCAACTATTCGCTCGCGCTTTCCATGACGACTTCTTTCATGCGCTTGCGCACGTCTTTCATAATAGCGTCACGAACTTTTGGATTTTCTCTCATAAAGATACGAGTTGAATCATATCCTCGGCCGAGCTTGACCTCTTCTTTGCCTTCGGGGATATAGCTGTAGGATGTGCCACTTTTTGTCATTACCCCAAGCTTTTCTCCAAGAGCGATAAGTTCTCCTTCGAGGGAGATGCCTTCGCCGTAGATGATATCGAACTCTGTTTGTTTAAATGGTGCAGCCACCTTGTTTTTTACTACTTTGACCCGGGTGCGACTCCCGACCACTTCTTCACCTTTTTTGATTTGAGCGATGCGTCTGATGTCGAGGCGAACTGAGGTATAGAATTTGAGCGCTTTTCCTCCTGGGGTAGTCTCTGGGTTACCAAACATAACACCGATCTGCATTCGAATCTGGTTGATGAAAATGACGATCGTCTTTGATCGGTGGACAATAGCGGTGAGTTTTCGGAGCGCTTGGGACATGAGGCGAGCTTGTTTGCCCATGTGTTGTTGCCCCATATCTCCTTCGATTTCATCTTTTGGAGTCAGTGCTGCAACAGAGTCCACGACGACAACATCTATTTTACCGCTTCGAACGAGAGATTCGGTGATCTCGAGTCCTTGCTCTCCTGTATCAGGCTGAGAGATGAGGAGTTGGTTGATGTTGACTCCTATTTTCCCTGCGTAGTCTGGGTCCATGGCATGTTCAGCATCGATATAGGCACAGACACCCCCAAGTTTTTGTGCTTCGGCGACAACATGAAGGGCAAGAGTCGTTTTTCCTGAAGATTCAGGACCAAAGATTTCGATGATACGTCCGCGGGGGAGTCCTCCAATTCCGAGCGCTATATCAAGCCCGATTGACCCAGTAGGAACCGTGCTGATATCTACCTTTGGGGCTTCACCAAGTTTCATGATTGCTCCTTCTCCAAACTTTGTTTGGATCGAGCGTATGGTCTCATCGATCGATGCGTTGTCTTCTTTTTTTGGTTTTGCTACTTTTTTTACTGCCATAGAATTGTCGTTATTGTTGGTAATGTATCGTACTCGTCTGTGCCACCGATTCTTCTGGTTCGAGGACGAGGTGATATGTTTTTATTTTTTCTTTTCCAAACTGGTCACGAAGGGTGACTTCGAGCACGTTGTATCCTGGAGACAAGAGCACACCGTCAGTAAAATTTCCTGCCCGATCAGTCATGACACTTCTTCCGTTGATAAGCACATTTCGGGCGTGTCGAGCGTTTCCAGAAACGGGAAGGAACCCATCAGTAAGAGTTGCTCCATCTGTTGCAGTATGAATATCAAGCGGTGTTCCAAAGATGAGGTCTCTGATATTGAAAAAGACAAATCCGAGCACCCCAACTATCGCTACGCTGAGTATGACAGTAGAGAAGGGGAACCGAAGTTGTTTGCGAGTGTTTCCCATATGTTTTATAGCCCCATATCTTTTGCTACCTCATCGACCACTGATTGTTTTGGTCCTCCGGTAAGTACATCGCGAGGT
This sequence comes from Candidatus Nomurabacteria bacterium, assembly GCA_052034745.1. Taxonomy (GTDB): domain Bacteria; phylum Patescibacteriota; class Minisyncoccia; order Phycocordibacterales; family UBA9973; genus UBA4124. The sequence goes on from JBPOIF010000030.1 coordinate 22,390, forward strand.
TTTGCTCCATCTGCCGGTCCAATCACTCCTCGTTGTTCGAGGATGTCCATGATGCGCGCTGCCCGGGCATATCCTACCTTGAGCTTACGTTGGATAAAGGTGGTAGACGCACGACCTGTTTCAACGACGATCTGACGTGCTTCTTCGTAGAGGTCATCATCGTCATCACTGTCGATATTGTCTGAGAACATTGCCTTGTCACCGCTCACTGAGCCGGTGAGCTCTATCGAATCTCGAATATCATCCTTAAAGGCTTCCTTGAAGTATTTTACCACGCCTTTCACTTCATCTTCACTAATAAAGGCACTCTGGAGTCGTTCAGGTTGGTTTTCACCCATGATTGCGAGCATGTCTCCTTGCCCGAGAAGTTTCTCAGCACCGGCTCCGTCGAGGATAGTACGAGAGTCAATCTGTGTCGGTACGCGAAGCGCGATACGGCTCGGAATGTTTGCCTTGATGAGACCAGTGATGACGTTTACTTCAGGTCGTTGGGTCGAAAGGATGAGGTGTATTCCAACTGCTCGAGACATCTGGGCGAGGCGAACGATTGCCGACTCGAGTTCTCGAGGATATGCCTGCATGATATCAGCAAGCTCATCGATGATGATGACGATATAGGGCATCCGGTCAGGGTCGCCACCACCCGAAGGGGTCACTTTTCCACTGGCGAGTTTCTTGTGGTACGAATCAATATCGCGAACACTCTCTGCTTCCATGATATCGTAGCGACGATTCATCTCTGTTGCTGCCCATTTGAGTGAAAGGATGGTCTTTTTTGGTTCGGTGATGACAGGGCACAGGAGGTGCGGAATAGAGTTGTAGAGAGTGAGTTCCACACGTTTTGGGTCGACAAATATGAAGCGTAGATCATCAGGGCTATGACGGTACAAGAGGGAGGTAATGATCGCATGAATGGTCACCGACTTACCAGAGCCCGTAGTACCCGCGATCAAGAGGTGAGGCATTTTTGCGATACTCTTAAGTACTGGCTTGCCAGCGATATTTCGTCCGATTGCTGCCAAAAGAGGCGTATGTGTTCCAGAAAATGCAGGATCCGCAAGCAGGTTTGCAAGGCCGACAGTCGATTTGGTTTTGTTCGGAATTTCGATACCGACGAGAGACTTTCCGGGGATAGGAGCTTCAATACGGATAGGGTGAGCGGCGAGTGCGAGGGCTAGATCGCTCTGGAGGCCGACAATACGAGAGAGTTTTACTCCTTGGGCTGGTTTGAGCGCATAACGGGTGACGGTTGGTCCGATCGTTACTTCGTCCATCTCAACTTCGATGCCAAAGTTTGCCAAGGTTCGTCTGATGATGTTTGCATTTGCCTTTACATCACCCACGTTTGCTTTTCCGCGGTCGCTTTCAAGGAGTGACAGTGGGGGTGGGGTGTAGGCGCCAAATCGGACACGTTTGGTATCGATCGCAAACTCTCCCGAAGATGCGGCATCGGTTACTTTCATCTCTTTTGGAAGCGCTGGTTTTCCGTCGGAAGGTTGGGAGGGGTCAACTTCGTGATCGTTGTTTTCTACAACGGGTGCAAGAGGGATACTTTCGAGTCCTTCAAATTCCTCTTCTTGATTCATTGGTTTTTGAAAGAGGCGCATTCCAAACAGGGCGCGTACCTTTGCCCAAAGTGATGCAAAAAATGGAAAGAGGTTTGGAGTCCGATCAAAGAATATGACAAATGACCCGACGGCAACAAACGTCATAATAATCGATGCGAAGAGCGCGTCAAATGCAGATACAATAGGCAGTGCCAGTATCCTTCCGATGATGCCTCCATGGGGCGTTGTTCCTGTTGATATGAGACCAAGGAGAGACCCTACTCCGACAATACCCGCGACCCATTGTCGTACTGTTGCGTCGAGCTTTGTCTTTCTAATAGTGAGAATACCCGCAGTGAGGAATCCTACCGGGAAAATGATTGATCCAGCACCAAGGAGCCATGTTGCAAGGTTTGAAAACAGATGCCCTCCTGCTCCTGCTTTACCGAGCATCCCTGCTCCAGATAGTAGAGCAAGGAGTACAAAGACGAGCCCAAATATGACATGGTTTGTCTTGCCTTTCACATCCTTTTTTGAGGTGGTCGATTTTTTTGCCATATAACGTTATGTAGCAATAGTATATCAATCATTGCAATGAAAAACCATTGCAACATAAGGATTATTTCAACACACCCGTGTGTTGCATGTCCCATAGAGTGTCGTTTATACTGTCCGTAATATATTTCTTTAGGACTTCTCTATTGGACATTTTTTAAAAGACACTTAATATCCTTATTACTATGATAAAAGCAGTTGCTCTCGACACTCGGCAAACCACCTCTAAAGGACAAAAAATAATTGCCGCCCTATTTTTGGTCACGGAGCATCTCCCTGAGCAAGACCCTTTTCGAGGAAAGGTCCGAACACTTGCCATGTCGCTTCTTGATGTTTCGACGAACCAACGTGTCGCCACTTCTGCTCTCATCCAAACACTTCTCGGATCTGCAGTAATCGCAAAGCTTATCAACGAAAAAAACGCTGAGATCCTTCATATGGAACTCGGGCTTTTTGTTCAGCTATTGTCTGCTGAACAGGCAAGCATCGGAGAGTTGTTCCCAGGGCTCGATACTGATAAAGGACATATAGGACAGAAAAGGACACTAGATACAGATATGTCTTTTATATTAAACAAGAAGCATAGTGTTGTCCAATATAGCCATCAAGGGATAGATAAGGATATAGCTTTAAAATCAAAAGAAAACAAATCAATACGACATGAAAAGATTTTGTCTTATATAAATACACGCAAGTCCGCAAACATAAAGGACATTTCTCTTCTGTTCCCTGACGTCAGTGAAAAGACAATCCAGCGTGAGCTCGGATGGCTCGTCGCATCAGGCAAAATAACGAAAAGAGGGGACAAGCGCTGGAGCCTCTACCTCGCTCTTTCATAGAGCAACTGTGTTGTAATACTTGGCTTTCGTATTCGTCTCTATACTGCGTGGAAAATCCCGCGTTTATTTTGCACTATAAAACAAAAGGTTTTATACTGTATCCATCATAATGCACTGGTCCATTTCGGACTTTTGTGTTATTATGGTACCGTCTTTTGTTTTACGCAGAAGACAAACGTGGGAAACCACGACAGGAGTTTGATCGTTGAAAACAACATAGCGAATCCGCTGAAAGGGCCCCTCAAAAGACCCTTTCGCAAAACCGTTATTAGCTTTCGACGGTCGACTCTTTTTGTTTTTTGCAATCCTTTCTTTAGCGATAAAGGGAGGAAGTAGAAGACACGATATCGGCCCTGTCGACACGGCAGATACCATCTGGGTAGCACCAGGTGCATTCTGCGTTCTTACTTTTGTTTGTCATAGAGGATGATAAAGACCCTCTATGCGGACACAACGTCGTATTTCAGTAGTTTTGTCGAACTGCCCATACTGCCAAGTGTGGAAACGATACGTACGCATTAAAAACGATAAACATATGTCTATTAAAAATAAATTTTTCGTAGGCGCATTCGTTGCAGCTTTTGCTCTCGTAGCAAGCTCAGCTTCTGCTGCTTACATGCATTCTGTAACCCTTAAACAAGGTTCATCAGGTGCTCAAGTTACTTCACTCCAGACCACTCTTAACATGACTTCATGTAAAGTTGGTGCTGGTCTTGCAACTGGATACTTTGGTTCAATGACCAAGTCAGCTGTAATGTGTTTCCAAGCACAAAATGGTCTCACTGCAGACGGCGTTGTTGGTCCTATGACCGGCATGAAGCTTGCAGGTGTTACCGGTTCAACTGGTTCAACCGGCGGATCAACTGGCGGTTCAACTGGATCATCAGTAACTCTCGCAGGAACTGATGGAACAATCTCAGATGTTAACGAACTTTCTACCTACAACAACGAAGAAGTTGGAGAAGGTCAGAGTGATGTAAAGGTTGCTGGATTTGAAGTTGAAGCTTCAAACGATGGTGACGTTCAAATCATTTCTGGAAAGGTCAGTTTTGCGCTTTCAAACGCATCAGGATCTGTTAAGCTCGATGACTATGTAGATTCTATTAAGGTATGGCACGGTTCAACCGAAATCGGTTCAGCTGATGCAGATGACTTTAACAAGGATTCAACTGGTAACTACAGTAAGACAATCTCATTCTCAAACGCAGTTGTTAAGGCTGACGATACTGAGAAGTTTTATGTTTCTGTAGATGCTGTTAATACTTTTGACAGTGGAGACATTGATTCAGAAGCTGTTACTATCGACGTTGAAAACCTCCGCTACAAGGATGGTTCAGGCGTTGTTACTACAGAGACTGGATATGACCTCGACGGAATGGATGTTTCTATTGCCTTCGAATCATTCAGTACTGCTGCTGACACCGAACTTAAGGTCTCAGCTGCAACTGACAGTCCAGACGCTGGAATCGTAATGGTTGACGACAACGGAAGTACAACAGATGACGTTTCACTCCTTAAGGGTAAACTCAAGCTCGACGGTACTTCAGATGCTGTTCTTAACGAATTCCCTGTAACCTTCACCACCACCGGTACTGCAAGTATCGTTGCTGCAACAGGTTCAGTGAAGCTTGTTATTGACGGAGAAGACTACTCAGAGTCTGTTTCAGTTGGAGGTCAGACAGGTACTATCGTCTTCGATAACCTTGATCTCGATCTCTCAGCTGGTGACACCGTAAACTTCGAAGTTTTTGCTGATATCAATGATATCGACGCATCAACTCTCGTTGCTGGTGACACTATCAAGGCTTCTGTGACTTCAACAAACGTAAGTCACATGGACATTGAGAACGAAGAAGGGGATCAGCTTGCTGATTCAACTGAAAAGTCAGGTTCTGCTACTGGTGAGGCACAAGAACTCCGCGCAAGTGGAATCTCTCTTACCCTCGTAAGTACAGATGAAGCTGCTTCAACAGGAAGTAGTTCAAACGATGATTCAGGAACATTTACTCTCAAGTTCAAAGTAACTGCAGTAGGAGATGACGTATACCTCGGAACAACTGTTTCTCAAGGATTCACATACGCTGTTGACGCTTCAGGTACTGCAACTACATTCAACGTTTCAGCTGTTGTTGTAAACAACACTGACACTGATGTAACTTCACAAGGTAACTACCTTATCGAAGACGGACAAAGTGAAACATTTACTTTGACTGTTGTTCGAAATGCTGGTGCTGCTGGACTCTTCCGAGCTAGCCTCACAGGCGTGAAGTGGGATACAAGTGATGCAGACACAACCATGTCTAACACTTACTCTTCAAACCTTGATACATTCAAGACTGATTACCTCAACTTGAACTAACCTCGGTTTGACAGCTTCGGCTGTTACCCAAGCAATGACCGCCCCGAAAGGGGCGGTTTTGCTTTGTCTGGTTTTCTCCGTATAATCTAGGAATGTTTTTAACCATACAAAAAAGCACTTTTTTGAAGGTACTTGAATGGGGGCTGTATATATTTATCGCGCTATTTCCGTTTATTCTGTATCCAGGGTATGTGTTCAATGGGACATCTACTCGGGCAATAAATCTGATAATTTTTGTTGAGATTTTTGCGGTTGCACTGGGGGCTCTCTTGTTTCAAAAGAGTTCAAAGTTCAGTGTCGCAAAATCACCAATCACTATCGGACTGCTCTCTCTCCTTGTTGTTCTGTTCGCTACGTCTTTTTTTGGGGTTGATTTTGCGACCTCGTTCTGGTCAAAAGCAACACGAATGTCGGGGTTGTTTTATCTCCTCCATCTCGGAATTTTCTATTTGTTTTTGATGATGGTCTTTCGAGATGAAAAGAAGCAGAGAAATTTTATAAAAGTCTTTCTCTTTTCGACCGCTCTCTTTTCGATCGGAGCACTTCTTTCAAAAGAGGGGTGGGGTATGTTGTTTACAACGAAGCCTTGGGTAGGGCTCACTTTCGGAAACTCAACGTTCGCCGCGATGTATCTTTTTGCGGGATTTCTTTTGTCGATCTACTATGTCTCGTCTCTTCCACAAGAGAAAAAAGTTTGGTGGAACTATCTGTTTCCTGTTGTTTTTGTGCTCAATCCATTTATTATCAGCCAGGATGCTCTCCTTGGGAAAGTAAATCTGTTCCAAAACCCAATTGGATTTATTGGAAGTGCGAACGCAACATCTCTCACGGTACTCTTTTCAGTAGTACTTTTGTTTGGTTTTTGGCTTCTTTCAAAGATAAAGAGTGCGACTTTTCGAAGAGGTGTTGTCCGAGGAAGCGTGGTCCTTGGTTTTGTGGGGGCGTATGTTGTCTTTCACTCCCTTCTTTCTCCTGGTGGGGCACTTCGAGATCTTTATCTGAAACAGGCGACAGAAGCTCGTCCTATTCTTTGGAGTCTTTCTCAGAAAGCAATTGAGAGCCGACCATTATTTGGATGGGGTGGCGATAACTTTGATCGCGCACTGAACGCGTACTACGACAATAGACTCCTTGAGGATGCAAAAGGAGGTGAGGGGTGGTTCGACAGAGCGCACAATATCTTTATCGACCAGACGGTTGATTCGGGGTATATGGGTGTGACAGTGTATCTTTTGGTGTATATCGTTGTCTTTCTTTCTTTGGTATCAGTTATTTTGCATGCTCGGGAAAGGAAGGATCAGATACTCGCAGTTATTCTCATTACTTATTTTGGGGGGCACCTCCTTGAGCTTCAGACCGCATTTGAAACTACTATTTCATATGTCGCATTGGTTGTGATGGCGGCACTTTCGGCAACGCTTTACCACAAGGTTCGACAGCAGCGTGTTGGTCAAAGTGGGGAGTGGGAAGTTCCTCTTTTTGTGAAATATGCTTTCGGCATCGTTTTGGTGGGGCTTTTCGGAGCGTTGTTTTTTATCGGCACTGTTCCTCTTGTGAGATCTCAAAATGCTCATGGTGCGCTTGCAATTGCAGGGACGAGTACAAAGCGTCTTCCCTTGTATGAAAAGCTTTTTTCTTCGCCACTTGATGAGGCGGCGCTTCTCCATCGAATCTTTTTTGGACTTCAAGAGGGGATATCGATGAAGCCCTCAATCATAGAAGACGCGAAGAGGAGAGAGGGGTTTGTAAAAGAGTTTGAAGGGCTTGTTGGTTATTACAGTGACTATATAGCAAAAAATCCTGAAGATTATCGCGCTCACCTTGAATTTGCGGAACTTTGTATCTATATACGGCTGTTTGATGTTGATCGTCTTACGCAGGCACATACGATCCTCGACGAAGCTATCTCTATTGTTCCACAAGCACCACAGGCACATTGGCTCAAGTCGGTCGCATATCTGTACCAAGGTAAATTTAAAGACGCTCGTGAGTCCGCAAAGCGCGCGTATGATATCAATCCAAACATAGAAGAGAGCAAACGCGTCGTCGACTATATTGACCGTTCGATTCGAGATTTTCCAGAGATTGATTTGTTTGCGTTCAAAAAGATATAGCACTTGTATGGAAAAACAAACAACATATCTCGTAACAGGATCGGCAGGGTTTATAGGGTTTCATACTGCAAAAAAGATGCTCGAAAAAGGAGCTCGTGTTATTGGGGTTGATAACTTCAATAGTTATTATGATGTTGCTTTAAAAGAAGCGCGAAATGGTGAACTCGAAAAGTTCCCACATTTTACGCTCTATAGAGGTACTATTGCCGATGTTGATTTTGTGAGAAAAGTTTTTTCAGAAAATACAATAGATACAGTGTGTCACCTTGCCGCGCAGGCGGGTGTTCGCTACAGCATCAAAGAGCCTTATCGGTATGTCGAAACCAATCTTGTGGGGTTTGTAAATGTATTGAATGAGGCAAAAGAAAAAGGAGTAAAGAATTTTGTCTTTGCCTCTTCGAGTTCTGTGTATGGACAGGCAGAGGCCGCTCCTTTTTTGGAGACTGCTTCTTGTGACAAACCGCTTTCTCTCTATGCTGCAACAAAGAAATCAAATGAGCTCATGGCATATACGTATCATCATCTTTTCGGGATGAATTGCATGGGGCTTCGGTTCTTCACAGTGTATGGTCCATGGGGCAGGCCCGATATGGCGATGGTTTCATTTACCAAAGCCATTTATGAGGGCTCTTCTATCGGTGTATTTAACAATGGGGATATGAAGCGCGACTTTACCTACATTGATGACATTGTCGATGGTGTTATTGCTGCATGTGAGCATCCTTTCCCATTTGAAATAATAAATCTCGGAAACAACAATCCTGTGCAACTCGCAGCCATGATAGAGACTCTCGAAAAGGAAATTGGAAAATCTGCAGTAAAAGAATTTTTGCCTATGCAGCCAGGAGATGTACTGGAGACGTATGCCGATAGTACAAAAGCTCAGGAAAAGCTTGGGTGGACACCAAAGACGAACCTCGAAGAGGGGGTGAGAAAATTTGTTGCATGGTATCGCCTCTATTATGGAGAAAAATAATCAAATCATGACAATGCTCGCCAATCATAATTTTGCCTTCTTTTTTACTCGAGGACTTTCTCTGTCTCGATGGGAAAAGCTCGGGATGCTCCAGCGTGAAATCAAGCTATATCAAAAACTCGCAGAGGTATTTCATACGGTATATCTTTTTACGTATGGCGTGAGTGAGGCTGCTTTGTATCAAAAGTATTTTCCGGAGAACGTCGTTATTGTCTCAAGGCCGTCGTATATCCCCGTGCTGCTTTATAGTTTTCTCCTCCCTCTTTTACACCGAAAGAAGCTCCGGAACGTTTCTTTTTTGAAAACAAATCAAATGGATGGAAGTTGGACTGCGGTTATTGCAAAAAAGATATCCAAAGCAAAACTTATTGTTCGCTGTGGGTACGAATGGCTCTTTACGCTTGAAAACCTCAAAAAGTCATACTTCAAAAGAAAAATAGCTTTTTGGGTAGAGCGATGTGCATATCGAAATGCGGATACAATCGTCATGACGGCAGAGCCTGCCGTGAATTTTGTGCACGATCGTTTTGGGATACCGTTTGAAAAAATGAGGATCATTCCAAACTACGTTGACACAGAACTTTTTAAACCAGCGGATAATGTATCGAAAGAAAAACAAGTTCTTTTTGTGGGGAGATTTGAAAAAGAAAAAAACATCTTGGCGCTTGTGGATGCGATGCAGGATATCGGCGCACCACTTGTTCTTGTTGGTGCGGGGAGTATGAAAGAAATTATCGCTCATCGAGCAGAGGAAAGAGGAGTTACTGTTTTGTTTCGAGGTACTATTGCTCACCAAGCACTTGTTTCTGAGATGCAAAAAACAGCTGTTTTTGTCCTCCTTTCACTGTACGAAGGAAATCCAAAGGTCTTGCTTGAGGCGATGGCGTGCGGTGCGCCATGTGTCGGGTCGAATGTTTCTGGGATAAGAGAGATTATTACTGATGGGGACGACGGATTTTTGTCGGGTACGGATAGTCAATCAATCCACAGAGTACTGAGTCTTCTTGTTAACAACACCGCACTACAGGCTACGCTTGGGAAAAATGCTCGAGAAAAAGTACTCGCTACATACAGCCTCGAAAGGATTTTACAATCTGAGCTTTCAGTCTATAATGCACTTTAATGAAGAAAAACATATATAAAATACTATTACGATATTCTCTAAAGCTCAGCAATTTCCTCTACAAATTGATTAGTTTTCTTGCAATAAAATACGAAGGAGGAATTCACCCCAAACATCGACTGCTCGGATATCATGATTTTTTTATCAACAATATCCGCAATGGAGATACTGTTCTTGATATTGGTTGTGGAAATGGAGCGCTTTCTTTTGACATAGCGAAAAAGGCAAAAGAAGTGACAGGGATAGATATAGAAGAAAAGAATATTAAAGAGGCAAAAAAGAAACATAGCCTTACAAATCTTACCTATATAGTTGGTGACGCAACAAAGGATTTGGGAGAAAAAAAGTTTGATGTTATTACGCTCTCAAATGTTTTAGAGCATATAGAATATCGCGTCGATTTTTTAAAGAGCATTAAAGGGCTTGCGAGCACGTACTTGATCAGGGTTCCTATGTTTGATCGTGACTGGATACCACTGTATAAGAAGGAGTTGGGTATCGAATGGCGACTTGATCTTACTCACTATACAGAGTTTACGAAGCAGACATTTGAGAAAGAAGTTACTGAAGCAGGGTACACTATCAATAGTCTGAGTGTGCAGTTTGGTGAGATTTGGGCGGTGATTACTGTTCAATAGAAATTATGAAAACATACCGTTTTATCATTGCATTGTTCGGGAACAAGCATGTAGGGATGCTTCTTACCAACCTGTACTCGATTAAGGAAAATGCACCAAGAGCTTCTGTCACTGTCTTGTGGCAAGACGTTGACCCCAAAACGAAAGAAGACCTTCAAAAAGTATTTCCGGAGGTAGATTTTCAGGAGATCAACTTTGATATATCTTCAGACAAAATCAAAAGAATTTCTAGCAAGATGTTATTTTGGAATTATGCAGTTTCCAAGTTTAAAGGCGAACAACTTTGCCTCGTCGATGTCGACACATTGATCTTAAAAGACATCGGCGATTTTTTTGAGGAAGATTTTGATATTTTGTTCACCGATAAAAAAGAAGAGATATTCCCATTGAACACAGGGGTTATGCTTTGTAAGGGTGAAAAAAGTCACATTTTTTTTGAAAAATGGATGCAAACAACAATTGAAATCCTAAGCGATGAAACACTGATTCATCAAGCCATGAGTACGCAGTATCCTTTTGGTGGTGGGGATCAAATGTCGTTTTATAACCTCGTAGAATATACAAAAGAAAAAAGTACGTTTGAAGTGACCATAGGTGATCAGCCGATTCGGCTGGTTTCAAAGCCGTGCGCGCTCCTCAACGAAACTCGATCAACAATTATATCCCCAATGACTCATATCGTTCACTATAAAGGTGGGTGGCAGATGGTAATGCTTGAAGGTGAAGATTTTACGAGGAATCGGTCAAAAAAAGACTCTTGGGAGATGTATCTGCTCTATCTCAATACTCACAAACAAGCACTCAATTATTTAAATACTCACGCAAAAACTCATTATGAGTTTGGTTCATTTGGTATACAGATTCCTTGCTATCTCGACAAAATACACCTAAAAGAAAACAAGGTTCGTTATTTCTTTTTTCATATGTATTCGTTGATAAAAAGAATTATCAAATTTTTAAAAATATGAAAATTTTTATTTCACAAAAAGTGCAATCTGGTCCTTGGGGTGGGGGAAACCAATTTTTGAAAGCATTGAGAGGAGGATTTGCCAAGAAAAACGTGCATACCGAATCTTTTACTGAGGCAACCGTTGTATTGTTTGATAGTTATCAAAATATCTTTGGGTTGTTACAATGTTGGTTTTTCAATAACAAAAAGATACGAGTGTATCGTCTCGGCCCGATATTCCACCTCCACAGGAGTTGGAAGTGGAGGATCATTGATGTAGCAGTTGTTATTGTTGCAAATATTTGTGCTGATGTGGTTATTTTCCAGTCGCAGTGGTCATACCAACAAACCCAGAAACTTGGCTTTTGGAAAGGTAAGAAAAAGCACGTCATTACAAATGCTGTCGATACTGCAGTCTTTTTTGAGAAAGCGCATGTTGGTGGGGATACGGTAGGGCCAATACAGTTGGTATATACCAGTTGGTCATCAAACAAAAATAAAGGCTTTGAATATTTGAGCTTCTTAGACGAACGCCTTGATTTTCAAAAGTACCAGTTTACTTTTATAGGAAATACTTCAATCATATTTAAAAACATTAAAACGATACCACCGCTGTCGAGCGGTGAACTTGCTGATGAACTGCGAAAAAGAGATATCTTTGTTTCTCCGGTAAAAGATGATGCATGTTCAAATGCTATTTTAGAAGCACTCGCGTGCGGACTTCCTGTTGTCGCTCTCAATAGTGGAGGAAACCCTGAGATTGTTGGGGAAGGTGGGGCATTATTTGATAACGAACAGGAAATGCTAGAAAAGATCGATACGGTAGCGAAAGATATTTCATCTTATCGGAATAAGATTAGTGTTAAAAATATCGATACGGTAGCGCAAGAGTATGTAGATGCTATCCGTGCTAGTATCAAAAATGTATGACGACCATTCTTGATCATATTAAAAAATCCCCCCACCGGAACCGTCTTGAAGGATATCTCAAGACGATACTTCCGACTCTCCAGGGACCGATTCTTGATATTGGCTCAAGGAACAGACGATACGATGCGCTGATGCCTGAGACACCCACCGCAATCGATATTGTTGAGCAGAAAGAAAAGAATGTGCTCTATGGTGACGTGATGAACCTTTCTTTTCCTGAGGGTTCATTTCAATCTGTCACGTGTCTTGAAGTGCTTGAGTATGTCGATAATCCACAGCAAGCAATCGATGAGATGCGTCGTGTTATGAAAAAAGGGGGAGTGCTTGTACTTTCAGTCCCATTTTTGTTTCGAGCTCATGATGACAAGTTCCGGTATACCGCATCCCAGTTAAAAGGAATGCTTCACCGTTTTGAGATAAACTCTTTTGATTCTGTCGGAGGAGGTTTTGTTGTGATACTCACGGTCCTTTGGAATAAGATAAAAAAGATTGGCTTTGCGCCATTTCGATATGGAGGCCTTTTGCTTTTGTTGCCAGCGCTTTTGTGCATTCGAAAGACAACAATCAAGAGTGAAGAGTACGCGTCTGGATATATTGTTGTTGCTAAAAAAAGAGTATGACAAAGATTTTTCGCATAGACGACATCGGGGCTTCAACCAAGCACTTCAATCAGCATGGGAAAAAGAGAGTGCGATTGTTTGGGTGTATCCCATTTTATTTTCCATTTGCGAATGTTTGGTTTTTTAAACGAATGGAACCATTTCGTGGATGGGCAGTGTATGATGAGCTGACAAAAGATGAATGGGGTTCAGTTCTTGCTGTTTTTGCAAAGCACAGTATTGTTCCTGTTGTTGCGATCACTGCGACATGGGTTGAGCGAGAGGGAACACTTGTTCCTTTTCATGAAAAATTTCCAGAAGAAGCGCAACTCTTGAAACGAGCATTTATGGAGGGGAAGATAATTGTTGCAAACCATGGACTGACACATTGTGTTGTCGGGAAGCATCACCCGCGATTTTGGTCTTCGAATCGGAAGTTTCATAGAGAGTTTCTTCCTGATTTGGATGAGTTTTGGCATCGTGAGCATATAGCGAAATCGCAGGAAATTTTAGAAAACTTCTTTGAGAAACCTGTTGAAATATTGGTACCACCTGGTAATATGTGGAGCGTAAAGACCTATAAGGCAATTCACGGGTCACATCTGAAAAAAGTGATGTGTAGTACCCCTATGCTCGACTCAGATGCGCCTTTGGAAGGGGTACAGTTTATCAAAGACAATAACGAGGTAGTAGCATTTCATGATAGAGAGCTCAAGCTGTATGGAGTACAATGGCTCGAGCAGTTAATCAAAAAACACCATGACTGATCAATTAAGGGAAAAAATTATAGCCTACTACACGACATACTATCGAGATGAGTGCTCATTGCCTGATTGGGAAGCTCGGGCCCATGCTCGTCTTACAGAAGAAGAAACTGAAAAAGTGCGCATGCATACGCTTGTTCAAGATTTTGGTTTTGATATGCGTGGCAAGAAACATCTCCTGGTAGGGGCGGGGACAGGGGGGCTCGCGGTCACTCTCAAAAACGAGTATGGTGCGTATCCATATGGAGTAGAACCAGAGACTCGAGAGCATGAAATTATTCTTCTCAAATGCCAGGAACACGGTATCGATCCTACTCACTTCAAACTTGCCTATGGAGAAGCACTTCCTTTTGAAAACGAAACGTTTGATTTTGTGCACTGTTTTACAGTGCTTGAGCATGTGCGTGATGTAGAAAAGTGTATTGATGAAATGATTCGCGTGGTACGCCCTACCGGGAGAATCATTATCAATACTCCCAACTATGCTTACCCGTATGAAAAGCATTACAAGATATATTTCCCTACATTTCTCCCAAAGTTTTTGGGGTATGTCTACCTCTTCCTTCTTGGAAAAAACAGAAAATTCTACGCATCCATCAATACATTTACTGAGAGAGATCTTAACAAGATTTTTGTAAAAAAGCAGGGAATACGGTGGTATCGAATATATGATGCAAAGAAAAGAGAGAAAGGAAAGGTGGGTTTTTTGGTCAATTACTTATTTTTCAAAAGATTTGTGTACCCACAGCAAAATATAGTTATCTTAAAAGTTTTACCGGAATGAAACCAAAAATATCATTAATAATAGGTGTCTATAATGGTGCAGGAAAACTTCGTGAATCATTGGACAGTATCCTCTCACAGACCTTTTCTGATTTTGAAATAGTTATTGTTAACGATGCTTCTACTGACGAAACAGCTACTGTACTTAGCGAGTATGCTGTACGTGATACCCGAATAAAGATAATCATAAACGAGAAAAATTTTGGGCTTACAAAATCTCTCAACCGAGGAATTATTGCATCTTCAGGCGACTACATTGCTCGCATGGATAATGGAGATATTTCATATCCTGCACGTTTTGAAAAACAGGTAGCGTTTCTTGATACTCACAAAGAGTATTGTATGGTTGGCTCATTTGCTAATCTTACAAACGATGCATCTGTTGTTATCGGAGTATTACAATATCCAGCAACAAATGAAGAGATTGTTAGAAAATTGATACGACACAATTTATTTGTTCACTCTTCAGTAATGATGCGCCGAAGCATTCTTGAAGAAGTGGGATTTTATAATGAAGCTTGGAGGTACGCTCAGGATTACGAACTTTTTTTTCGTATGATTCAAAAAGGAAAGGTTGCAAATATAGCAGAACCGCTTGTCTCATATCGAATATCTGAAGAATCTATTACGAAAAGCAAAAACAAGAAACAAGTTATGTTTGCCATTCGAGCTCGGCAAGAGGCGATTCGAAGGGGGCAGTATAGTATCTTTACTACCATATTCCTTATCCCTCCGTTTATAGGGTATTTGCTTCCCTATGGAGTCAAAGGAAAGATAAAAAAGATTTTCCATATATGAAGATACTCTATACGATAACAAAAGCAGAAATAGGTGGTGCACAAACACACACCCTCCACCTTATGAGAGCAATGGTTGAGAAAGGGGATCAGGTAGCGCTCATGACACAGCCAAATGGATGGCTTGTTGATGAAGCAAAAAAAATAGGAGTTCATGTTTTTTCAAACCCTTACCTAACCAACAGAATTACTCTATGGTCAGTTATAAGGGCCTTTGGTGTAGTTCGCACCACAGTAAAAAAATGGAATCCTGACATAGTTTCTTGTCATAGTAGTGTAGCGGGAGCGATTACCCGTCTTGCTGTTGGTAGGTGTGTTCCTACTGTCTATACAGCTCACGGATGGGCATTTACTGAGAAAGCACCTTTCTTAAGAAGAGTACTCGCTGTCATTTCTGAAACAATACTCGCTTTTTTTACGAATGAAATAATCTGTGTTTCTGAGTGTGATCGAACGCTTGCCCTTAAGTATAAAATCGTAAAAAAAGAAAAGATAACGGTTATTTATAATGCAGTACCTTCTCGCGGAGTAGTAAGTACTCATCAAAATGAGCGAGTTCAGTTTATAAGTCTAGGGAGACTCGCATACCCAAAAGAGTGTCTTTTGTTAGCTGAGGTATTTGCAGGGCTTTCTGCTGCATATAAAAAACAGGCACAGTTGCTGTTTGTTGGGGATGGTCCTCTTAGAGAAAATTTGGAACGTATAGTAGAGAGGACTAATTCTAAAGATAGTATTACGATAGCAGGTACCATTCCTTATGATCGGATAAGTGAAGTGTTGGGGCGGTCAGATTGTCTTGTTCTTGTTTCAAAACATGAAGGGTTTCCAATGGTTATTTTGGAGGCAATGGATGCACACCTTCCAGTGATCGCTTCTCTTGTGGGCGGTATTCCAGAAATTGTTACCTCTGAAAATGGTATTTTAGTTGAAAATACTAAGGTTTCTTTGCAAAACGCGTTAGAACAACTCATTGCTAATAAAACAAAAATATCAGGACTTGGTGCACGTGCGTTTAATACGGTTTCAACAAAGTTTTCTTTTGATACTTTTGTACAAAAAACACAAGAAGTCTACCAAAGGGTTACTCTTGGATCTTGAGTGATTTTCTTAGTTCAATAACGGTGTTTTCTTTTTGTATAAAGAGGAGTGTGACGTAGATACAACACGAAACGATGATAATCAGAATAAGAGGGGTAGAAACATGAAGCATGCTCGTAGTGGCTATACCCATGATTAAAACAGCAAAAAGAGGTTTGTAAGGTTTTGTGATAATAGGAACTTTTTGTGTTTTTCTCATTTCGATATAAAAGATGAACATTAGAACTGCCTGGGCAATTATTGTTGCTATTGCGGAACCACTAATTCCAAATTTTGGAATGAGTAGAAAGTTAAGCCCTACATTTAAGAATGCCCCAATAATTCCTGTAAGAATAAAAATTTTTTGTTTATTTTCTGCAAGGAGAACTTCTGCATATATTGTTGCGGGAAACAGAAACAAAGCTGTAATTAAGAGTAGTTGAAATGCTGGGATTGCTTCTCTGTAGGAACTTCCAAAGACGGTAAAGATGATTGATGGCGCGGTAATGATACCACCAACCACAAGAGGGAGTGCTACAACAAGAGATGCGGTCGATGCAGTACTTACGATGTGTTTGATAGATTGTTTGTTTTTTATGAACGCACTCATCACAGGAAGTAGTCCTGATGCGAGAAAATTGGGGAGTATGTAAATGATACTTATTGGTTTTTGAGCAGCTCCGTAAAGCCCAACAAAATGTTCGTTGGTGAGCCATCCAACCATAATAGAATCAATATTTGTCATAAAAATTCCAAAAATACTAAGTATTGCAAAAGGAAGCACTAGTTTTATTAATGGAATAACGAGGGTCTTTGAAAAGAATCTGTGTATTGAAACAATGTATTTTCTCGTTGTAAAAAGAGCGATTAACAATCCGAGACCGTTTCCTATGGTAAATGAATATACCAGAGTTTGAGCAGAGGGGTCCCTAAGAAAGAGGATGATAATAAGAGCGACACAAAACATCTCGTTTAAGAGTCCGATTCCTGCTTCAGTTTCCATTTTGTTTTTTGATCGAGGTATCGAGTATAGGAAACTTCGAAGGCTATCAAAAAAAATAGATAGAGCCACAATAGGAATAAGTGTTGTCGATGCTTCAAATTTTGAAACAAAAGGGCCGATGCTGAGTATAAGAAGTACTGTTGTTATTAAAAAGCCGATTTTGATAATAAAGGCTGTTGAAAAATATTCTTTTGTTTTGTCAGAGTTTTTTGAAAGCTCTCGAACAAGAATACTCGAAATGCCCATGTCTGAAAACACAGCAAAAAGGGCTGCGATACTCATCGCGTAAGTAAAAATACCATATGATTCTGTACCCAAGAGCCGTGCCGCGTACATAATAATAACCGCTCGGATAATTTTTATAAGTGTTGTACTTACGCCAATCCAGAGCGTGTTTTTAATAACAATTTGTCTTGTTGAGATATTATTAAAAAGAAATTTTTTAATTGTCGACATAGATACTTAGTGTGTGAAAATAATCTGTACGGTTTTTAGTAAGATACCAAGATCAAGAAGAGGGTTTTTATGAGCGATGTAGTAGAGATCGTATTCGAGTTTTTCTTTTGAGTCGAGTACAGTGCGTGCATACCGAAACTTGATCTGTGCCCATCCGGTAAATCCAGGACGGACGCTATGTCTGAGGTTGTAGTAGGGGATCTGCGTTTCGAGATCGCGGACAATTTCTGGTCGTTCTGGCCGAGGTCCAACGAGTGCGATGTCTCCACGGATAATGTTCCACATCTGGGGAATCTCGTCGAGATGGAGTTTTCGGATAATTTTTCCTACTCTTGTGGTGCGATTGTCGTTTTGAGTTGCCCATTGAGCGCCGTTTTTCTCTGCATCGGTGCGCATTGAACGAAGTTTCAAGATATTGAATTGTTTCCCGTTTTTTCCGGTGCGTATCTGCCGGTAGAAAAAAGGTCTCCCATCTTCGAGGGCAATCGCAATGATTGCAATCAAAAGAAATGGCGAAGCAAGAAGAAGGATGAGGTAGGCGATGAGTATTTCAAACAGGCGGCCAAGACGCTGCCCGCCTATCGAAGGCTGGCGATTGAGGAGGGTGATGGCTTGAGTATCATTTATAAGAGAAAGTGGAATCTTTCCAAAAAGCTCTTCGTACGCGCCTGAGAGGGACAGTGTCTGTGCTCCGATAGTATTGCGAAGAAGGAGGAGTGTTTCAAGAGGGAGCCCATCAGTGATCACGAGATGGACAGGGGGAATAGCTGTTTCTTTGGTATAGGTGTCCTGGTGAAAAACAACAGTGCCGATATGAGGATTGCGAGCAAGGTCCTCAAGCAGGTGGGTGACAGTTTCTCCGTGTCCAATGACGGCGATGTGTTGTCGATACAGTGATGCAAAGAGTTTATAAAATGCTCGACGCCATAGTACCAAAAGTGCAAAAGATGACACCGCGATAATAAGGAGGTTTGTCTTTGGAGTAATTCCGTTGTTCGGGAAGAGGTAAAAAAGAATAATAGAGACAACAGTACTCGTTCCAATTGCTAGTGCAAGACGTCCGATATTGCGAGGGTTTGGGTTGATACGTCTGAGGTTATAAAGTTCAAAAATAAAAAAGAGGACAAACCAGAGTGTAAAAATAGGCACAAATACTCGTGCTTGTGTGCGGACGAAAGAACCATTTGCATACGGTGCAAATCGAATGAGCACCATTATCCAAAATGATGCTGCGACTGCGAGGATATCCCCGACAAGGAGGGCGAGTGCACGGTCTTTGAGCATGGGAAAATTATATAACATTTTTGTAATTTGTAAATCATTTTGAGATGGTACACTACGTTCTATATGCAGAATAATAATAACAACGGAACGAACACAATGAACAAAAAGAACATGGTTATTTCAGGAGCGCTTATTGTTGTCGTGCTTGCGGCGCTTATCGTAGCACCACGACTTCGCAACAGTGCAAAAGATGAGGTTGTTGAACAGGAAGTGGCAGCACTTGCAAGTACTGCAAATGTTGAAACAGTCGCGCTTTCTCGTGCTGATGCACAAGTAAAGTATGCAAATGCGACACTTCGTTTTTCTGGAGAGACCTGTACGCTCCAAGGAGAAGAAATGACTCAGCCAAAATACACAACCATTATGATAGACAACGACACTGACGCTCGTCGTACTATTGGAGTCGGAGCAAAGTCTTACAACGTTGGACCACGTCGCTACACGCTCTCGTGGCTCAATGCGGACTCTGGTGAGCTTGCCGTTACTTGTGACGGAAAGGAGGTAGGAACTGTTGTTGTTCAATAAATAAAGCAGGAAAAGGCAACCCTTTCAGGGGTTGCCTTTTTGTGTTCTTGTGATAGAGTATCTGACGTGTAGATCAAAGACAGTAAGCAGTCTCTCCAAGAGGGAAGACATGAGCCTTACCGAGATCACCATATCTCTCTTTTGCTACACACCATCACGCCACTACGGTGTGTTGGATACAAATTAACAACAAAACATTATGGCAATCAAAAAAGATAAGAAGCGCGAAATCGTTTCGTCTTTTGCTGAAATCCTCTCTGGTGCACAGTCTGTTGTCTTCGTGAAGTTTGATAAACTCACGGTGAAAGAAGCGCAAGCGCTTCGTCGACAACTTCGTGCCTCTGGTGTGGGGTACAAGGTAGGAAAGAAAACTCTCTTGAAGCGCGCGCTCGATGAGCACGGTTATCAAGGAGACCTCCCTGAACTCCCTGGAGAAATTGCTGTTGCGTATGGCACTGACCCACTTGCTCCTGCTCGAGAAGTTTACGACTTCCAAAAAGGACACAAGGATCAGATTGCAATCGTTGGCGGTATTTTTGAAGGATCATACAAAGACCAAACAACCATGCTCTCTCTTGCTACTATTCCGTCACGTGAAGTATTGCTCTCTCAGATCGCATTTTTGCTCAAGAGTCCAATGCAGCGTCTCGCTATCGCAGTGAACGAGGTTGCAAAGCAGAAAAATTAATTAGTACTAATTCATTATATTTATGGCAAAATTTGATTCATTTCTCACTGAGCTCGAAGGAGCTTCAGTGATCGAACTCAACGATCTCGTCAAAGCGATCGAAGAAAAATTTGGCGTTTCAGCAGCTGCTGTTGCAGCAGCACCTGCAGCAGGAGCTGCAGCAGGAGGCGCAGAAGAAAAGGATGCAT
>JBPOIF010000040.1:0-10403 GCA_052034745.1 Candidatus Nomurabacteria bacterium
ATTTCAATTGACCAAAAGTCTCGCTCAAACAATCCTCGCTCAACGGTGGCGACGATTACGGAGATGTATGACTATCTTCGAGTGCTCTATGCGCGTATCGGAAAGGCATACTGTCCGCTCTGTGGGACACATATCACAAAGCTTTCAATGGAAGAGATCAATGGCTTTATTTTGGGGAAGATCAAAGAGCTTGCTCGTTCTTCAGGAAAGAGCTCTCAAAGTACTACAAAAAATGGTACCCGTACGGTGATGGGTGTAGAGTTCAACGACACACGTATCCAGGTCTTTGCCCCGATTGTTCGTGGAAGAAAAGGTGAGTACTATCAGCTCTTGTACGATCTCCTCGGAAAAGGATTTGCAAGTGTTCGTATCGATGGGGTGATGCATCCTCTTCGTGAAAAAATCGACCTCAAGAAAAACGATAAGCATACGATCGAAGTGCTTGTCGACGAACTCGCAGTCCATGAATTCAAAGACAACCCTCGTGATGCTGAGCTTCGTCTCTCTGAGTCCGTTGAACGTGCACTCCTTGAAGCTGACGGGCTCGTCCAGATTGTTTTTGGGACATCTCCTGATTTTGAATTGCAGACAGATGTTGCGCACGAGTTCCTCCTTTCTTCGAAGTTCGCCTGCCCTAATGACGGCTTTTCATTTCCTGAGATTGAACCGCGACTCTTTTCTTTCAATAGCCCTTATGGCGCATGTCCTGAATGTAACGGTATCGGTACCAAGTTTTTTGGGGGGACGGAGCCGTGTGAGGTCTGTCATGGAAAACGTTTGCGACCAGAAGCACTCAATGTCTTTCTCGAAACCTCAAAATCAAAAACAAATATCGTAGAACTTACTGCACTTTCTGTTGAGGGAGCATTTGATTTTTTTGCTTCTCTCAAATTGTCACCAAAAGATAAAGAGGTTGCAAAAGTAATCCTCAAAGAAATAGAAGACAGACTCACCTTTCTTTTAAACGTAGGACTCGAATATCTTGCACTCAGTCGCACGGCAAATACTCTTTCGGGGGGAGAAGCGCAGCGCATCAGACTCGCATCACAGCTCGGCTCTCGTCTTGTCGGAGCAATGTATGTGCTCGACGAACCGACGATTGGTCTCCACCAGCGAGACAATGAACGTCTCATCAAGACACTCGAAGATCTGCGCGATATAGGCAATACGATTATCGTTGTTGAGCATGACGAAGATACGATTCTCGCATCTGATTTTATGGTAGAAATCGGACCTGCAGCGGGGATTCATGGAGGACAGGTGATTGTTGCTGACTATCTGGATAAGCTTCTTTCTGCAAAAACAAATCCTTCAAAATCTCGTACACTTGCGTACCTCCGAAAAGATGAATCAATAGAGATACCAGAAAAAAGACGTGATGCAGACAAAGGGGTCTTGAAAGTCGTCGGCGCAAAGCTTCACAATATCGATAATCAAAACATCGACCTTCCGCTTGGTCGCATGGTCGCGATCACTGGGGTGTCGGGGAGTGGAAAGAGTACATTTCTTTACGATATCTTGTACAAGAACCTTCAGGCACGTTTTGAACGCAAATTGCGCAGCGCAAAGGTATATAACTGCGCTTCCTTTACCGGGACTGAATACCTCCAGCGAGCCATCATGATCGATCAGTCACCGATTGGTCGTACCCCACGATCAAATATCGCGACATATACGGGCGCCTTTACTCATATACGAGATATCTTTGCTGCAACTGAAGAAGCGCGTCTTCGTGGATGGAAGATCAACCGTTTCTCATTCAACGTCAAAGGTGGTCGCTGTGAGGCTTGTGAGGGGAATGGTGAGATTGCAGTGGAGATGCACTTTTTGCCGACGGTGTATGTCACCTGTGATGTCTGTGGTGGAAAGCGCTTCGACAAAGAGACACTCACGGTCAAATATAAGCGCAAGAGTATCTATGATGTGCTCCAACTCTCTGTGGAAGAGGCGCTCGAATTTTTTGGAGATATCCCCGCTATTTCTGATCGACTCAAAACGCTCAGTGATGTCGGTCTCGGCTATGTGAAGCTCGGACAGAGCGCAACGACACTCTCCGGAGGAGAGGCACAGCGCGTAAAGATCGCTTCAGAGCTCTATCGTCCTTGGATGGAAAAGACGATCTATCTCCTCGATGAACCAACCGTAGGACTTCACTATGATGATGTGAAGAATCTCATCGGGGTGCTCAATCGTCTCGTGGCAAAAGGAAACACTGTCGTCGTTATCGAGCACAACCTTGATCTCATCAAATGCGCGGATTACCTTATCGACTTTGGTCCAGAAGGTGGGGAACACGGAGGCAACATCGTCGCAAAAGGTACTCCTGAAGATGTTGCAAACAACCCAAAATCACACACAGGGAAGTATCTTAAGAAAATACTATAATTTTTTGACACAACCATGAAGTTGTTTCAAAGAGTTTTTTTAGTTGCTAATCGTGTCAGATTGCTATAATCATCTGATATGAAAAAGAAGAAATATAGTGTAGTAACTGCGATCTTTTCCTTTGTTTTGTTCAGCTTTTTTTTCTTTGAACCGGCAGTAGCTAGTGCAAAGAATTTTCTCATCGATTTTGGAAGACAAGATTTATCAACGACAACGGTTGGTTGGAATAATATTAGTAATCCTTCAGCGGGAACCACTGCTACGCTCGTTGATTCTTTAGGTCTCTCTTCCGGAATAAGTCTTCAGATATCAAATGCTTTTGTAACAAATGCAAGTTATCCGACATATTCTGCTAATAATGGAGGGACAACAACAAGTACGGTCTATCCAGCAAGTGCAACACGAGATTCGTTTTATCTCACTCCTTATGGGACGACAGCAGATACATCAGGGCAGATCACCATCGGTGGTCTCGATACAAATGCCTCATACACACTTAAGTTTTTTGCTTCGCGAATGGATTCTTCGACCGCTGCACGAACTGCTCAGTATACTATTGGGGCAAAAACAGTCACCTTAAATGCAACAAATAACGTTTCTTCTGTTGCTCAAATACAAGATATTGTTCCAGTAAACGGCTCTATTGTTATCAATGCTTCTATCCTTTCTGGGTCAAGCTATGCATACCTGGGAGTACTTGAGATTGTTGAAACTTCTTCTTCAACACCTATAAATAATGCCCCCGTTGCAAATGCTGGGTCTGATCAGTCGATTGCACTTCCGGTAAGTACTGTGTCGCTTTTAGGTTCTGGGGTTGATACAGATGGTAGTATTGTCGGATACAGTTGGTCTCGAATTTCTGGAACAGGCAGTATCACTTCTCCTTCTTCTGCTTCAACAACCGTGACCGGACTTTCACAAGGAACATCAGTGTTTCAATTGACTGTTACAGATAACCAGGGAGCAACTGGTATCGATACTATTACAGTTGTAGTAAACCCTGAAATTCCTACAAACTCCGCCCCAACCGCAAACGCAGGCACTGACAGATCTATTACGCTCCCAACTTCATCTGTCACTCTCTCCGGATCAGGAACAGATTCAGATGGATCAATCGCATCATACGCATGGACAAAAGTATCAGGTACAGGAGGAACGATCACCAGTGCTTCATCAGCATCAACAACGGTGACAGGACTCTCTGCTGGTTCATACACCTTCCGCCTTACAGTGACGGACGATGATGGTGCCACAGATACGGATGATATGGTGGTGGTTGTTAACCCTGAACCTGTTGGTGTTTGTTCTATTCCTCAAAAAATAGTAATTCTTGGATCTTCAACGGCAGCAGGAAATGCAGCATCTTCATATCAGAATTCGTGGGCGGGGAGACTCGCGACGTATGCGCAATCTCAAAATCCAGGAGGGCAGATTATTAATCTCGGAATGTCGACATACACGACATATCATATTTTAGCTACTGGTTCATCTGTTCCTTCAGATCGACCTACTCCGGATACGGCACGAAATATTACTCGTGCACTTAGCTATGCTCCAGATGCCATTGTTATTAATATGCCAACAAACGACGCCGCCAATGGGTATACGCTTGCTGAGCAACAAGCAAACTTTGTTTCTTTGGCGCAAATTGCTGCTGATGCTGGAGTTGAGTTGTGGGTGACGACGACACAGCCTCGAAATCTCAATTCATCACAACGAACACAGCTTATAACAATGAGAGATTGGATCTACCAACAATTTGGAGTCAAAGCAGTTGATTTTTGGACAACTGTTGCAAATTCAGACGGTACAATAAACTCAGTCTATAATTCGGGTGATGGGATTCATCTCAATGATGCTGGTCACTTGGTGCTGTACAACAGTGTGCTTTCTGAAAACATATACGACACACTTTGCACAACTAATCCAAACACCTCTCCTGTTGCAGTTGCTGGGGCCGACCAATCAATCACATTACCAATTAATTATTTCACTCTCTCAGGATCAGGAACAGATTCAGACGGCACAATCGCTTCATATGCTTGGACAAAAGTATCAGGCACAGGAGGAACCATCACTTCTTCATCATCAGCATCAACAACAGTGACAGGACTCTCTGCTGGTTCATATACCTTCCGCCTTACGGTGACAGACGATGATGGTGCCACAGATACGGATGACATAGTGGTGGTTGTCGGTCCCGATCCGCTGTTACAAAGCGTAACTACTATTGCTGGATATGATGCAATAGTCCATCTTCCTGGAGATTATGGACAAACGGGTGCAAAACAGTACCCACTTATACTCTTTTTCCCAGGACTTACTGAAGCCGCAACAGGAAATGTGTACGATTTGTTGACATACGGACCTTCAGCATTTATTGCACAGGGTAACCCGATGGAATTTATTGTTAATGGGGTTGTAGAAAAACCAATTGTTATATCGGTTCAGCCGGGGCAATGGCCACAACCTTCTGTTGTAGATACTATTCTTTCTGCTATTACTTCTCAGTATCGAGTTGATACTGCTCGTATTTATCTCACAGGACTTTCAATGGGTGGGTGGACAGTCGATACGTATGTGAGCGAAAACGAATCATACGCAAATAAAATCGCAGCAGTTGCCGCTATTCAGCCGGCAGGTATGGATAATCCTGTTTCTCAAATGGGAACATTTGCCTCTACTGGAGGGTCATGGTGGGGGATTCGAGGAGCAAGTGATATATGGGGGACCGAGGTTCCAACGATTGTTTCTACTATGAATGCGGTTGTTCCAGGATCTGCGAGATCTAGCACGGTCTCCGCGGGCGAAACAGGTTCTACGCATTGTTGTTGGAATACATTTTATGACCCCCTTGCTTGGATAAACAACCCCGCCAATAGTTTTGGAGAAAGTCTTTATGAGTGGATGCTCAAACAGGCACAAGTAGTAAATCAACCACCAGTTATTTCTTTTGGACCTCTGATGGTAACACTTTCGGCAAATGTAACAGACTCAGACGGCACAATCGCTTCATACGCATGGACGAAGGTGTCCGGTGGCTCTGCAACGATTACCACCCCTTCCTCTGCTTCAACAAGTGTGACAGGATTAGGCTCGGGGACTTACATTTTCCGTTTAACAGCAACTGATGATCAGGGAGGATCGACGAGTAGGGATATACAATTTACTCTCTAGATTTAAAGATAACCATGCCTAATCAGCGGCAGGAAAAAGAAAGAGGCATTTGGAAAACAATCAGCCCAGTACTTTTGAGAAAATATAAACGAGATAAGACATTTCTCAATTACACCAATCCGTGGGAGCTTCTTGTTGCCGTGATACTGTCGGCCCAGACGACTGATGAACTTGTAAACAAAATCACACCTGCGTTGTTCAAACGATATCCTACACCACAGAAACTCGCGAAAGCGCCACTTTCTGATATAGAGCGATATATACAGAAGGTGAACTATTTTCGTATGAAAGCAGGATATCTCAAAAAGACTGCCGAAAAGATAGGAAAAGATTTTGCAGGGGTGGTCCCGCTTGATATAGAGAAACTCCAGACCCTTTCAGGTGTCGGAAGAAAGACTGCGGTTGCGGTGATGACCAATCTCGCGTCAGAGCCATACGGTATCCCGGTAGATACGTATGTGATACGGTTTGCAAAGCGGTTCAAGCTTTCACGGCACACTGATGCTTCAAAGATAGAGCAAGATTTGCTCCACATCATCGCCAAAAAAGACTGGAAACGTGCCGGCTATGCAATCAAGGAGTACGGTCGCAAAGAGGGGAAGGCGAGGGGGTATAAAAAAGAAGAGGATCCCTTGATGAGAGTTTTAAATAAATAACCTCCAAACGGAGGTTATTGTGAAATGAATTTTCTTTGTCGCCTTGAAATAAGATAAATCACAAGCTCAATAATTGTTACTACGATAACAATAGTATTTTTTGATGTTATTTTTTCTAATCTATCAAGCGAAATTGATACTGCTAGATCGATTAGAACAAACACAATGAGTACATGGAAATATTTATGCGATTTCTTATCTTCATTGATTTTTTTAAAATTAACCGGATTCAGACAAAATACGAATCGCAAAAATTCAAACTTGCTGAGAAAGAAAAAAATAAAACCAAGAAGTGCGAAGATAAAGGCTATATTTAACATCTGTAATTTTTTCTGTTATACTACATCAATTTTATGATTCGTCAAGATTTCGACAAGTTGAACTTCCCAGATACACCCGGTGTTTATTTTTGGCGCGATAGTGCAAGCAAGGTGCTTTATATCGGAAAGGCGACATCGCTTCGTGATCGTGTGCGCAGTTATTTTTCTCCTGATGTTATTAAGACGCGCGGTCCACACATTGTAGATATGGTATTTAAATCGCACACTGTTACCTATCAAGAAACGATGAACGTACTCGAGGCTCTCATACTTGAAGCCAACCTTATCAAAAAGTACAAGCCGTACTACAACACCAAGGAAAAAGACGACAAGAGTTTTAATTGCGTTGCGATTACTCGTGAAGATTTCCCACAAGTATTTTTGGTGCGACAAAAAGATATTGATACCAAAACAAAAACAGTGCATATCCCACGAAGTACAACATCTGCAACATACGATGCGGTGTTTGGTCCATATCCGAGTGGAAGTGCGATTCGTGAAGTGCTCAAAATAGTACGGCGTATCTTTCCGTTTCGCGATATCGCGTCATCAAAGAAAGATAACAGTGTGTTTTATCGCCAGATCGGTCTCGCTCCCGATACGACTTCGCGTGAAGCAAAGACGCAGTATCGAAAAACAATCGGACGGATCAAAATGATTTTCCAAGGAAAGCTTCAGTCACTGGTGAGTGCGCTGAAAAAAGACATGATGGTCCTTGCAAAAAAGGAGCGCTTTGAAGAAGCAGAGAGTATCAAACAAAAGATTTTTGCACTTGAACACGTGCAAGACGTGGCCCTTATCAAGCGCGACCTAGGCGCTAGTAGCCAGTCGCTTGGAGCTATGTATCGCATCGAAGCCTACGACATCGCGCATATTTCCGGAAAACAAATGGTGGGGGTGATGACGGTGGTAGAAAACGCCGTTTCGGCAAAGAGCGAATATCGAAAATTTATTGTGAAAGGGTTTGATAAGGCAAATGATGCAGGGGCGCTTCGTGAAGTTCTCACGCGACGACTCGCGCATACAGAGTGGCAGTACCCTGATGCAATCGTGGTGGATGGAAATATGATCCAGATAAATGCTGCCCGCGAGGTACTCCAAAGCCTGGCGCTCCAGATTCCTGTGATTGCAGTGACCAAAGACGAACGACATCGACCAAAAGCGGTGAGTGGCCCAAAGGCGCTTGTAGAGACACACAAATATGCAATCCTTCTTGCGAACAACGAGGCACATCGCTACGCGGTGACCTTCCACAGAGCGCGAAGATCAAAAGCAATGTTATAATTTACACTATGCAACGCATCGGTATTCTTCGTGGCGGGGTGAGCCCCGAATATCATTTTTCTCTTAAAACAGGGGCGCATGTTCAGCGTGCGCTTCAGGAGGCAGGTTTTGAAGCTATTGATATGCTCCTCGACAAAGAAGGAGTACTCCATATCAAAGGCGTTCCTGCAGATTTGGAAAAAGCTCAATCGAGTGTCGATATGGTGTGGAATGCGCTTCACGGAACGTTTGGAGAGGATGGACAGGTACAGCGATTGCTTGAGGATTATGGTATCCCGTATACCGGAAGTGGGACATTTACGAGCGGTCTCGCATTTCACAAAGAGCGCGCAAAAGAGCAGGCGCAATCACTCGGTATCAACATCCCTCCACATCTCCTTGTTATCCCTGATGAGAGCACTTCTGTTTCTCAGGTCACGGGAAATATTTATCGTACGATGGCTCCTCCGTGGGTACTGAAGCCGCTTTCTGGTGGAGGAAGCACTCACACGCATTTTGCGTTTACTCCACTTGAGCTCGCTCATATAGTCGAAGAATGCATAGCGCATGGGCAACCATTTATTGCCGAGCAGTATATTTATGGGACGGAAGCTGCCGTCGGGGTTATTGATGATTTTCGCAACAAAGATACCTATGTGCTTCCAGTCGTTGAGGTTCAGTCACCATCACGAGGTATTCTTTCATCCGAGATGAGGTCCGGAGAGTATGAGTATGCGGTGACACGAGGTGCTCTTGCTCCAAAAGAAAAAGAACAGCTTACTGAGTATGCAAAAGAGCTTCACCGAGCGTTTGGTGCGCAAGATTTCTCTCAGAGTGAGTTCATCGTCGATCGTCATGGGAAGATATGGTTTCTTGAGCTTGATACACATCCGCACCTCCATGAGCAGTCGCCGTTTGTGGTGGCATTGCAGTCTGTCGGTGCAACACTTACGGAATTTGTAAAAAGTATCGTTGCGAGAAAATAAAACAAGCCCCTAGAGAGGGCTTGTTACTTTTTTGTTTTTTTGGATGCGTTTTTTCCAATCAAAAAATACTTTAAATATTTTGATTGGCTCGAGAAAGGGAGACCACCAATGAGCAATTTTCCAGGAAGCGATAGGAGTAGCCATCTTCGGAGTGAACAGATCCCAAATCAATTTTATTCTAAAGAGATGATACCAGGAGGATACGACCACGACATGTTCACATTCATAGCAGTCTGCTATTTCTTTTGCAAACAATGTCTCTTCAAGTGTTCCCCAGTACTGTTTCTCTGCTCGAATAACAATCGGAATAGTAAACGTTGCCGACCGAATCGCCTCTTTTAAAAAATGATTAAAGAGACGAAGCGCCATGTAGGAACTTAAGGGTCGATAGTTTTTTCCTGGGGGACTTCCTGCTGCAAGGACAATTGCGGTCGGAGGGGTTGTTTGTTTTGCGATGAACAAGAGCGCTTTTTTTATTCTCGCCTTTGTTTCCTTTCCAAGCCCTCTCCCATCTTTCCCGTAGTCACATCCATAAATAACCAGTACATAACGGTTTTGCAAGAGCAGATGTTTTGGTCAACAATACAAGCGATACCTTATTGTGTCAATACGTCGATTTTCGAGTATACTGAACTTCTATGGAACCAAATAAAAAATTGACCCCGCACTTTTTCTTTCTCTCGATAGGAGTCCTCATAACGCTCGTTGCAAGTGTCTCTTCATTTCTTAATCTCGCTTTTTCGACACTCGATCATGTCTTTCCTGATGTATTGACGGCAACGTATCAGACAGGATATTCCTCATATTCTTTTGATGGAATGCGCAGTGCGCTCGCAATTCTTATTATCGTCTTTCCAGTATTTCTTGTCCTTTCGAGGTTATGGCTTCGTGCACAAAAAGGAGAACGTTCGCATTGGGACCAAGTGCTTCGCAAATGGGTGCTATATCTCATACTGTTTCTTGCGAGTGTGACGGTTGTTGTTGACCTGGTGACGCTTGTTCGGTATTTTGTCTCGGGTGAAATCACTGTTCGATTTTTGCTCAAAGTTGCACTTACTCTGGTGGTGGCAATTCTCGCAGGGTGGCACTATGTTAGACAGTTGAGAGGTACTCATGATTGGACAACGAAATGGGTTGTGATGAAATCATGCGCACTCGTTGTTGCGCTTGTTGTATGGAGTTTCACTGTAATGGGCTCTCCGATGAGCCAGCGTGATCTTCGTCTTGACCAACGTCGCCTTGACGATCTTCAGTCTCTGCAGTGGCAAATCATTACGTTTTGGCAGCAAAAGCAAAAGCTTCCGCAGTCTCTCGATGAGCTTTCAAATCCTTTGTCCGGGTTTGTTATTCCAAAAGATCCTGAGTTTGAACGGGGTCGTGCGTATGAATATGCAAGCAAGTCTTCAAAGACATTTGAGCTGTGCGCAACGTTTTCTCTTCCTATCCCTGAAGGGTGGGTTGAAAATGGCGGAGGGGGTGGAGTTATGCCGATGCGTGATGTAGCGGTGTCCTCAATGCCATATGGCGGCAGTGGAGGTGATAGCTGGAAGCATGATGTCGGGAGGACTTGTTTTGAACGAACGATTGACCCTGATCTGTACCCACCATTTCCAAAA
>JBPOIF010000026.1:0-5051 GCA_052034745.1 Candidatus Nomurabacteria bacterium
GCTGATGGACTCCTTGTGGGGAGAGTGAGTCTCGATGCAAAACGGTTTGCCACACTTGCTGGATCACTTATCAAATAACGTTTATTTCTCATATGAAACTACTGTCTGCTGCAACTGATTTGAAAGGAAAAAGAGTGCTTGTTCGCGTTGACTACAATGTCCCTCTCAAAGGCAAAAAGATTGTGGACGCTCGTCGTATTGAGAGTTCGTACAAGACGATTGATTTTCTTTTGAAAAAAGGAGCAACTCCTATTCTCGTTGCACATATGGGTTCTGCGACAGAGAGTCTCGCACCGGTGGCAAGTTTTTTGAAGAAACGATACGACATTATTTTTCTCAAGGGTCCTCTCGAAGGGCAGATGCAATCATGGATCCTCGAACACGCAAAACAAAAGACCGTTTTTCTTCTTGAAAATATTCGCCGCTTTGAAGGTGAAGAAAAAAACGATCGCTCATTTGCGAAACTCTTGGCTTCGTTTGCAGAGATCTATGTCAATGATGCCTTTTCGGTCTCTCATCGAAAGCACGCTTCGATTGTGGGGGTTCCTGCGTTTCTTCCTTCATATGCGGGGTATCAGTTTGAAGCTGAGATCAAGGTGCTCTCAGGAGCGGTGGCGCTTGAGCAGCACCCATTTCTCTTTATTCTTGGAGGTGCAAAGTTTGCGACAAAGATCCCTCTTATCGAACGCTTCGCAAAACGTTCTGATGGGATGGTGATCTCAGGGGCAATTTTAAATAATTTTTACAAAGCATCAGGGTTTGAAGTGGGTACCTCTGTTGTTGAAGCAGGATTTGATGCTCCGATAAAGCGCATCCTCAAAGAACCTTCACTTTTGTTGCCAACTGATGTTGTCGTACTACGAGCAGGAAAAGGAGTCGTCTGTACTATCGACGAAGTAAGTCCACGAGACAAGATTGTCGATATCGGACCGCTGAGCATCGCGCATATTGTGCAAAAGATACAAAAAGCAAAGCTTGTTATTTGGAATGGTCCAACGGGGTGGTATGAAGGTGGTTTTACAAAAGGGACTATTGCGCTTGCAAAAGCGATCGCAAGTGCTCGGGGAAAGGCCGTGATCGGCGGAGGGGATACCGCAGCAGTGCTTGAAAAGATGTTCAAAAAGACAGGGACACCGCGACACCTCTTTCTTTCAACTGGAGGAGGTGCAACCCTTGAATACCTCGCAAAGGGTACTTTGGTAGGGATTGTTGCCCTTTCAAAAGGAGAAACAAAGAAATAACAAGGGGCTTGCGCGTTTTGAAAATGTGTGTTACCCTATAAAGGGTTTTTCATAGGATATTGGATTTTAAAAACGGGGACTGGTTTTCACCTCATGCCCCTATTTTTTAAAAAATATTCTTAATACATTGTACATTATTAAAAATCTTCTTTTCTCAGTAAGATAGTTGGTTTTGGTTTTCCGTCTCTTTGGCCTGTGTGCGAAGGGGCGGATTTTTTTATGCGAGGGCGTTTTTGATTTTTTCAGCTACGACCTCAATTTCACCTTCGTTGTAGGGTCGCTTGCTGTGCCAGTGTTCATACCCATCTCCGGTATATCGAGGGATGACATGGATGTGTGCGTGAAATACTACCTGTCCTGCGGCGGCATCGTTATTCATCATGATGTTTACTCCATCAGCATCAAGTGCACTCTTTTGAACCCCTGCAATCTTTTGTACCACTGAAAAAAGGTGCGCGAGTGTTTCTTGGGGAAGTTCAAAAATGTTTTTGTACGGAGTGCGGGGGACCACGAGAGTGTGCCCGGGGTTGATAGGACTGATGTCCAGAAAGGCGACGCAGTGCTCATCTTCATAGACAATCGTTGCAGGGATTTCTCGGTCAATGATTTTTTGAAATATCGTTTTTTCCATAGGGTAAGTATACAGGAAGCCTTTTGTTGACAGGAAATTTTTAATCCGTAGAGTATAGAAAAATGTAACTTATATGAAAATAAAAATGGATCAACTTCCGATTGAGCTCATGCTCACACTCCTTTCGGTTGTTGAAAAGCTCCCCAAAAATCTTCAGGTCTATTGGGCTCGAAATGAGGAATTATTACTGGAGGCGCTCAATAAGGTAAAAGAATTTGAGCCTCTGACTCGTTCGCCCTTAAAGCCGTATATTCTTCCGGAGACAAAAGAAACAACCAGAGGTATTTTGTGGAGAAAAAGACTTATAGATCGAATATCTGGGGATGATTTTTTTCAAAAAATTTCTAAAGAATATTCGGTTCAACCGCAATGCTCTATTACCTCTCTACACATCAATGTTAACTTAAGGGCTGCGGAATTTTTTGAGGAGCTGTGTATTAATTCTGCAAACGACTTAGCCCCGAACGCTTTTTCTTACCCACAGATTGTCTCATTGTGCGCCCGTCATACTGGAGGGGAGGAGAAAAAAACTATTTTGTTTTATGAGGGTGCAAACTATTTCCCACTTCTCCTTCCTACTGGAGAGGTTGAATTTATTTCTTTTTTCTCTCGCCGAGCCTGGCGAAAGCATACGGGTTGGCGTGGGTGGTTTGTAGGGAACGAACCTTTTTTTGGAAAAGGTCAGTTGCTTCTTAATAATGCAAAAAAAATATGAATTTTAAAAAACCGGTTTCCACCGGTTTTTTTGTTGCGTGCTACAATTTTGGTCTATGATACCGACTATTCCCACCCCGGATGAATTGCAAGCGCTTCTTCTTGAGATTCGAGGCATTTCTGATGAACAAAAGACAGAATATCTCTTTCCGAAATACGCCTTTGGGAACCTGTGGGATTTTGAAGATATGGAGCGTGCTGTCTCTCGTATACACACGGCGATCATCAGTGGGGAGTCTATCGGTATCTACGCTGACTATGACTGTGACGGTATTCCTGGAGCGGTCGTCCTTCTCGACCTCTTTCGCGCAGTCGGGTGCGTTGATCGAGTACATGTCTATATTCCTGATCGGCATGATGAAGGGTATGGGATGAGCGCTCGAGGTATCGATGTGCTTGAAACACACGGAGTGACCCTTATCATCACGGTCGACCTCGGTATCACTGCACTTTCAGAAGTTGCTGATGCGCGAAGTCGCAACATTGACGTGATAGTGACCGACCACCATGCTCCGCTTGCAGAATTTCCTGCGGCACACGCAGTTGTTCACCCTGCAAAGAGTTCGTATGTGAACCAAGATCCTTGTGGAGCAGGGGTCGCATTTTATCTCGTCTGCGCATTTCTCGAAAAACACAGAGCAGAGTTTGGGATCAATGAGGGGTGGGAGAAATGGCTCCTTGATCTTGTCGGTTTTGCCACACTCTCGGATATGGTCCCTCTAACAGGAGAAAATAGGATGCTTGCAGGGTATGGGATGACGGTCATGCGCAAGACTCGTCGTGTCGGACTGCAGACACTTTTTGCAGAACAGCGCATGAATCCAGACGCGCTGACGGAGACCGACCTGACCTTTACGGTCGCTCCACGACTCAACGCTGCGTCTCGTATGGCTACTCCTATGCTTGCCTTTGAGCTCCTCGCGACGAGCGACCCCAGTCGAGCACTTGTGCTTGTAAAAGAATTGGAAAAAATAAATGCAGAGCGCAAGCTTCTGGTGGCACGTATCGTCAAAGAAGCACACAAGAAATTGGGGAGTAGAGAACTTCCCGCAATCGTTGTGCTCGGAGATCTTTCGTGGCGTCCTGCCGTGCTTGGACTTGTGGCAACGAAGCTTCAAGAAACATATGAGCGGAGCTTTTTTGTGTGGGGAGAGTCAGGTGATGGACTCATCAAGGGCTCCTGTCGCATGCTCGACGAGCATCATGCGGCGTATTTATTTCAAGCTCTCCCTGAGGGCGTATTGCTTCATGCTGGAGGGCACCAAGCAGCCGGAGGGTTTGCGGTCGCAAAAGAAAAGATTCATTTTCTCGAAGAAGAGCTCAACAAAGCGATAAGCGTCGTTGATCACCAAAAAGAACAAGCAGGCAGTACAGACGCTATAAAAGTTTCTCTTGGTATCGCAACTACTCGTCACCTTCAGAAACTCCGGGCACTTGCACCGTTTGGTGTTGGCAATCCTGAACCACTTTTTATATTTGAAAATGTAACGATAAACAGTACAAAAATGTTTGGCAAAAACAAGGAGCACTTGGAATGTGAAGTGATGGATACTACCGGCCGTGCTATTGCTTTTACCTTTTTTGTTGACGATGAAATGAAAGCGCAATTTGTTCCCGGTGCAATAGTGTCATTTCTCGGTACCCTCGAGGCCGGTTGGAGAGGAGGGGTGAGAATACGAATCCAAGAAACGAGTTTGGTACAATAAATACCATGACAAAAGAATTGATTGTATATACCGACGGGGCGTCACGGGGGAATCCTGGAAAAGGCGGATGGGCAGCGATACTGATGACCGACAAGGAAGTGATAGAGCTTGCAGGACGCAAAGATGATGCGACGAACAATCAGATGGAGCTCGAAGCAGTCATTCAGGCACTCACGACTGCCACAAAGAAATTCAAGGGGTACCTCGTGGTCCTTCACGCGGACTCGGCATATGTACTCAACGGCATCAATTCATGGCTCGATGGATGGGTTCGCAACAACTGGATTGCCGCAACAACCAAGAAACCTGTCGAGAACAAGCCACAATGGCAAAAGCTCCTCACTCTCCGTGATGAGCTCGGTCGCAATCTCCAGCTTGTCAAAGTCGCAGGACACAGTGGGCATGAGTACAACGATCGGTGTGATGAGCTTGCCGTAGCTGCAGCGCTTGAAAAGAAGCCAGTACTCTTTCAAGGCAAATATACTGCGTATATCGGATACCTCGCAGAGAATCCTCCAAAGTCTCCCGCAAAAAAGCCAGGCGCTAGTCGCCAGAAGCTAGGAGCTGCTTATTCCTATGTTTCTCTGGTAAATGGAAAGGTGCATGTCGACAAGACATGGGGAGCATGTGAAAAGCGAGTCAAAGGTGCAAAGGGTGCAAAGTACAAAAAAGTATTTTCAAAATCAGAAGAGACGGACCTCGTCCAAGACTACACACTTGCAAGCTTGTTATAAAAGAAAACCCCCGCAATTGCGGGGG
>JBPOIF010000027.1:0-5025 GCA_052034745.1 Candidatus Nomurabacteria bacterium
CTCGATGAGGCACTTGCGGCAGTTGAACGAGGAGAGCCAATCTCAAGTACTTTCAAGTCACATCTCGTACTCTACCCCGTGATGGTGGGAGAGATGATGGAGGTAGGGGAAGAGACAGGAAAGATGACGTCGATGCTCAGTGATATCGCGACTTTTTATGAAAATGAAGTTGATGCAAAGACAAAGGACTTGTCG
Organism: Candidatus Nomurabacteria bacterium; assembly: GCA_052034745.1. Classification (GTDB taxonomy): domain Bacteria; phylum Patescibacteriota; class Minisyncoccia; order Phycocordibacterales; family UBA9973; genus UBA4124. Next base: position 196 of record JBPOIF010000027.1, read on the forward strand.
ACCATCATTGAACCAGTACTGATGATATTTATCGGTGCTGGGGTTGGATTTTTTGCGGTGTCGATGCTCTCTCCGATGTATTCGATTATGGATTCGATCAACTAGCAGAAATGCGCAATACGTTTTTACAACAAAAAGGACTGACATTGATTGAGACACTTGTTGCTTCGGCAATCTTTGTGACGCTTTCTATTTCGATTTATCAACTGTACGCAGGGGTCTTTTCTCTATCGGCCAAAATACGCGTCAAAACGATCTTGAGTGAAGTTGCCGGAGAGCAGTTCGAATTTATCCGCAATCTCGCCTATAGCAACGTAGGGACTGTTGCAGGGATCCCCAATGGAATCATCGACCCGAGTCAAACAGTTACCAAAAACGGCCTTGTTTTTGAGGTGGTAACGACCATACGCAACATCGATGACCCTGCAGATGGGACTCTCGGAGGGATTCCAAACGATCTTTCTCCTGGGGACAAAAAGCTCGTGGCGATAGAAGTAACCTGTACCTCGTGCAGTGAGACAACGAGCCTGTCATACACGAGTGTTGTCGCTCCAAAAAATCTAGAAACAGAAAACGGCAATGGAGCACTCGTGATCCGAGCAATTGATGCAAACGGGCAACCGGTCGCAGGTGCCGAGGTGCATATTGTAAACTCATCGACCACACCCGCAATCGACATCAACGATGTGACAGGGGTAAATGGTGTGCTCACTATCGTGGATGCACCGCCGGCAACGCAGACATATGAAGTCACTGTGACAAAAGATGCGCACTCCACGGAGCAAACATACCTTCCTGGTGATGCCGCAAATCCAAATCCAATAAAACCCCACATCACTGTTGCTGCAAATACTATCTCGCAAGCAACCTTTTCGATTGATCATCTCTCTACCTTTGATATCGTGACACAGTCAGCGATGTGTAGTCCGCTCGGAAGTATCTCGGGAACACTTTCAGGCACAAAGTTGATTGGGACGGGTCCTGATATTCTCAAACATCAAATCCCTTTTACTACCAATAGCGGGGGGACAAAGACGCTCTCCTCTATCGAATGGGATACGTATAGTTTGTCTCTCTCAGGAAGTCTTTATGACATCCTTGGAACTGATCCTATTGCACCCCTTGTTGTTCCACCAGAGTCAACACAGACCCTCACGATTACGCTTGGAGCAAACGACCCAAACCGGCTCGTGGTTGGGGTGGTTGATACTGCGGGGCTTCCTGTTGCAGACGCTTTTGTTTCAATCACAGGACCATCCGGGACGTTCGACGACACAACAAATATAGGTTCAATAACGCAGACCGATTGGGCAGGTGGTGGAGGCCAGCTCACGGTGGGTGATTGGACGAAGTTTTATTCGAGTAGTAATGTCGCCTTTCTGTCTTCGGGAGAGCTTACGCTTGCACAGTCAGGCGCATATCTCCCGTCGGGAGAGCTCGTCTCGTCAGTCATTGATCTTGGAGAAGGTGCGAACTTGAGACAGCTCACCTGGCTTCCTGGAACGCAGCCAGTCGGCGCTGGTGTTACTTCTGTTCGGTTTCAGATTGCATCTGCCACAACAAATGATGATCTCACTGTGTGGAGCTTTGTTGGACCAGATGGAACAGCGGCGACATACTACAGCTCACCAACTTCAAATATCAGTGCGACGCATGATGGCCATCGTTATATAAAATACAAACTGTTGCTCTCTACTGAAGATACGAGTGTCACTCCTCAGATCAATGATGTCTCTATTACGTACGCATCAGGATGTCTTCCACCAGGGCAGGTCCACTTCGGAGGACTTTCAGATGGTCAGTATCATGCGACAGTTTCAAAAACAGGCTTTCAAACAACCGAAAAAGACATTACAATATCGGGAGATACTCATGACACGATCACAATCAATCCAGAATAGAGGATTCACGCTTGTCGAGATGGTAGTGACTGTTTCGATAGCGACGGTTATCTTTCTCATCATTGGCAAATTTCAAAGCGATGTTTTTTCTTTTAATCAGATTTTTTCTGGTGCATTTTCAACGAGTGACCAAGCACAGAAACTTCTTCGCCCGATGACTGCCGAGATTCGCTCTGCAAGTCAAAGTTCCAACGGTGCGTACCCACTGAGTGCTTTTGCAGCAAACGATTTCTCTTTTTATAGCGATATCGACAACAATGGAGCAAAAGACCTTGTGAGATATTACCTCTCAGGGACGACGGTATACAAAGAAGTGACTCCTCCGACAGGAGCTCCTGCGGTGTACAATGCTGCAAACAAAAAAGTGACCACCTTTATGACGGGGGTGCGCAATGGTTCGACAGGGGTCGGACTCTTCCAATATTATTCTTCGGCACACACTGGGGGTACCACAGGGCAGATCGTCCCAGGAACAGGGAGTATAGAAAATATCCGATTGATCCGAATCACTTTTACGATTGACGCCGATGTAAACAAGCCACCAAGTGCAACAGATGTCACCACGCTGGTATCGATTCGTAATCTCAAACAACAATAACTATGCAGTACTTTAATTCCCGCAACAAACAAAAAGGTTTTATGCTCATCGGGGTACTCGTTTTCTCGGCGATTGCGGTTATTATTGTGACTGCGTTTGTCACATGGGGTCAGTCGAGCATTAGACTCTCTCGCAGAGTGCTGGCACGAGAGCAGGCGCTCGATGTTGCTGAGGCAGGCATTGAGCATGCACGGTGGTATCTTGCTCATTTTCAGGATGATTACACGCTCGGCAACGTTGGGGCAGGTCCATATGCCTATGTGTTCAATGATAAAGACGGCAATCGTATAGGCGAGTACAACATCACTATCACACCGCCGTCATCAGGGTCGACATTGGTAGGGATCCGTTCGCAAGGTGTCATCGATAGTGACCCTTTTGCTGACCGTACCATTAATGTACAGATCGCAATACCATCGTTTGCAAAGTATGCGGTTGTTGCAAATGACAGCATGCGTTTTGGTGAGGGGACGATCACCTACGGACCGATTCATTCAAACGGAGGTATCCGTTTTGATGGGCTTGCATACAACAAGATTACGAGCTCTCTTGCATCGTATGATGACCCTGACCACACAGGAAACAAAGAGTTTGGTGTGCATACCCACCTTGATACCAACGGCAACGTCAATAGTACGTTTCGCGCAGCAGAAGCACCTCCTGCAACAATGCAAACAAGAACTGATGTCTTTAAGGCAGGGCGAGAATTTCCAGTGCCTGCGGTTGATTTCTCAGGTATCACGACCGATCTTGCTACTATCAAGTCACAAGCGCAGGCATCGGGACGGTATTTTGCAGCATCGGGATCGATCGGGTACCTCATGGTGCTCAAAACAAACGACACCTTTGATGTTTATCGAGTAACAAGTCTCGTTGCGGTGCCAAACAACTGTGATTCAAATGGAGAAGCAGGGTGGGGAACATGGAGCGTCAATAACAAGACACTCCTTGGCAACTACGCGATCCCTGCAAACGGACTCGTATTTTTTGAAGACCATGTATGGGTTGAAGGGACGATAAATACAGCACGAGTGACAATTGGTGCGGCAACATTTCCTGACAACACCAACACACGAAAGAGCATCACGATCAATAACAACCTTTTGTATACAAACAAAGACGGGCAAGATGTCATTGCACTGATTGCACAAAACAATATCAACGTGGGGATGGTGTCTCAGACTATTCTTGAGATTGATGCAGCACTGATTGCTCAAAATGGTCGTATCGGACGCTATTACTATGAGGCAAGTTGTTCTGTCTATGAAAACAGAGATACCATCACGCTCTACGGGATGCTCGCAACAAGTAAGCGCTACGGATTTGCTTATACCGACGGGACAGGGTATGAAAATCGTATCATTACCTACGATACGAACCTTCTCTACGCGCCACCACCAAACTTCCCACTTGCCGCTGATAACTACCAGATCATTTCTTGGGAAGAAATAGAATAACAAAAAAACGCTGAATATTTCAGCGTTTTTTTGTTGCCGCGGCAGCTTTTTCGCTATGGTATACTCATCGTTATGATACTCCTTGTTGGAAATTGGAAAACAGCACCAGAAAAGACAAGTGACGCCTCCTCACTTTCTCGAACAGCACTTGCGCTTACAAAAAAATATAAAAAACAGATCGAAATCGTCGTTTGCCCCTCTTTTGTACACCTCGTTCCTGTTGTAAAAATCTCAAAAGCACTCAAGGTCGGAGCTCAGACAGCAGCACCTTCTCATGACGGCGCACAGACAGGGCTTTGTAGTGTCGGACAACTTCGATCGCTCGGGGTGTCCTATGTGATTGTGGGGCATAGTGAATCTCGTGCTCGTGGCGAGACAAATGCAACGACGGCCGAGATCGTCAGTCGTGTATTTGAAAAGAAACTCATCCCGATTCTTTGTGTCGGGGAACGTGAGAGAGATGCCCATGGATGGTACCTGAGCGAAGTAAAAGACCAGATAGAAACTGCTCTTGCGGGTATCTCAAAAGCGTCTCTCAAACAGCTCGTCATCGCATATGAACCCGTCTGGGCGATTGGCGCTCATGCGACACGTGAAGCTACTCCTAGTGAATCGCTTGAGATGATCATTTATATCCGAAAGATTATTACCGATATGTTTGGATCAAGAGCAGGCGATACGATTCGCATCCTCTACGGAGGTTCGGTAAACGAAAAAAATGCTCGCCAGTTTATCATTGATGGAGGTGCTGATGGACTCCTTGTGGGGAGAGTGAGTCTCGATGCAAAACGGTTTGCCACACTTGCTGGATCACTTATCAAATAACGTTTATTTCTCATATGAAACTACTGTCTGCTGCAACTGATTTGAAAGG
>JBPOIF010000001.1:0-27961 GCA_052034745.1 Candidatus Nomurabacteria bacterium
CAATCGTTTCATCTCCCACGGGCGGTGTTCATCGCGCGAGAGCTCAACATCGACGCTTCAGGGGTGAGTGCTGATCGAGGGCACTACAAGATCACCAATTATTTTCGAGAGATGCTCGCAGACGTCAAAGCGGTCGCAAATCTCGTCGGGAACCGCACACCATCGTCGCTCCGAGGTGAGCTGTCTATTGAAGCGACGCCCCCTTCAGAAAAATTTTTATTTCCTCTCTGGTAATTATGGAACATATTGTTAAAACTATTTTGGATTTTATTGTTGCAAAAGGAGGGTGGGGAGTATTCCTTGCTTCTGTCATCGAAGAGGTAATCGTTCCTATCCCTTCAACGGTTATTCAAACGGGAGCAGGGTTTCTTTTTCTTGCGGGGCAGTCGGTGACGTTTGATACCGTACTTATGCTTATCACGCACGTCGCCTTCCCTGCAGCGCTTGGTGCAACGGTGGGGTCACTCATGATCTACGGACTCGTGTGGTGGGGAGGGGCACTTTTTATCGAACGATTTGGATCATACTTTATGCTCTCCTCACAAAAGATAGCGCGAGCAAAAGAGTATGTGCTGAGTCACAAGTCTCTCATATGGGCATTTTGTCTTGTTCGTTTTATCCCTGTACTTCCGAGTGTATTTATTGCAGCAACTGCAGGGATGATTCGTTTGCCGTTGAAAATATATTTTATGACGACATTTGTTGGTATGTTTGTGCGAGGACTCTATCTTGGGTTTGCAGGGTGGATGAGTGGCAAGGCATTTCATACAGTCTCCACGGGTGATTCATTGGTGGGAATGTTCCTCTGGTTTGCAATCGGCGTGCTTGCTATTTCAATGATTACGATGGCGTTGGTATTTTATGTTAAAAAGAAAAAACAAAATCACACAGATTAGACGCATTGTCTGGAAGCACTACCAAACACAAGGAAGGAATGATCTGCCATGGAGACATACGACAGATCCGTACCGTATCATGGTCTCTGAGCTCATGCTCCAACAGACACAAGTGTCTCGTGTGATAGCTCCGTATACGGCTTTTATCAAAAAGTTTCCCTCAGTGCGTGCTCTTGCACGCGCACCACTTGCGCAAGTGATCACTGCGTGGAAAGGTCTCGGGTACAATCGTCGCGCACGGTATCTCCATGAGTGCGCCCAGATACTTGTTGAAAAATATAAGGGGGTTGTTCCCTCTGACAAACATCTCCTTGAGACACTTCCCGGTATTGGGAGCTACACCGCAGCGGCAATCATGGCATTTGCATATGACAGACCTACGGTTTGTATCGAGACAAATATTCGAACTGTTTTTCTTCATCACTTTTTTCCAAAGACGAAACGGTCGGTGAGTGACAAGGAGCTCCTCCTACTGATTGAGAGCGCGCTCGATGCGAAGCGTCCACGACAGTGGTACTGGGCGCTGATGGATTATGGGGCGTATCTCAAGCAACAAGGAGTGCGTGCTCATCAAAAGAGTGCTGGATATACGAAGCAGAGCCCGTTTGAAGGTTCTCGAAGACAGGTGCGAGGGGCAATCATTCGAGCATTAGTGGAAGGACCAAAATCATTCAAAGCACTTGCAACCCTTACTCCTTATATACCAACAGAGCAACTAGTTTCTATCTGCACGGATCTTGAAAAAGAGCGTCTTATACAAAAGAGAAGAATCCTCTATTTTCTTTCAGAAAAACCGTAAAGATTATTTTCCAGAGACAGAGAGGTCTTTGAGCGTCATTGCAAATACTGCACCTGCGATAACGATCACGCCGAGAATAAAGAATAAAACACTGTAGATATTCCACCCAAGGAGGAGTACTCCAAGGAGTGGTCCGACGAGATATGCGAGCGGAGACATGTTTCGATACACTGCAATAGTAGAAGTGTCTGCGTCGGTGATTTGTTTGAAAAAATAGCTTTCGTTTGCAACCTCGACGATACTGATCCCTACTCGGGTAAGTAAGAGGATGAGGGCAATCGCAAATGCGTTGACTGTCCCGACAAGAGCAAAAAGCATGGTGGCCACTCCTGCAATGAGGAGTCCTCCGGCGATGAGTTCTCGTTCATTTGAAAAACGATCTGCAATACGTCCCGCAGGATATTGAAAGACAATGAAAGGAATGAGCATGACACTAAAGATGATCCCGACGGTATCCCATCCAAATCCAAGCGTGTTGATGAGGTAGAGCGGTGTATAGATCACCATCCATACATAAAACAATTGGAGGATGCCATTGATGATGATTGCTCCGCGTATATTTCCTGGAGTTGTCAGTACTCGAAGCATTCGTTTGAGCGATACAGGGGCGTAGCGACTATCGTGATAGCCACGTTCCCCGACGATCATTACCGAAAGAGCTGCGAGCACTGCGCACGCTGCAAAAAAATAAACAACTGCAAATCCGTACCGTGATTCGAGGAGTCCTACAAACGCCGGCATTCCTACCCATGCGATGTTGTTGAGCGTGAGAAAGACACCCCGATTGTTCCCTGTGTGCTTCGGGTCAGAAAAGTGTTCGAGAAATACATCGAGTCCGTAGTACACGAGTGTATTGAGTGCAAAGTAGGGGATAAAGAGCACCACAGAGAACCAGTGAGTGCTCGTGATACCGATACCAAACAACAACACCGCTGCACTGGTAAGCACTCCTGCAACATAGGCGACATTACCAAAGCGCTTGATCCATTTTGCAGCGCGAGCAACAAGCAGGAGCGACAAGAGGGCGCTCAGTGTATAGATGATACTGACGCCTTTTGGTGTCAGGTGCTCTCCGAGCATGCTCGAGTTTACATACGCGACAAGCGCGCCATGAAGAGAAAAGAAAAAAGAGGTGAGTAGTATTGGGCGAAGTGCACGCATAATCTCCTCAGTATAGCGTACTTATATTGACAAGATGACAGGGATAACGAGAGGGCGCTTCGCAGTTTTTTGGAGGAGGTACTTGGTGATGGTCTCTGAAACAGCATTTTTTGCATAGTCGAGATTGTTTGCACCTTGTCCTTTCAAGGATTGTTCGATGGTGCGCTTGACGAGCATGCGTGTCTGACGGAGCAGTTCCTGGTTCTCTTTGAGGTAAATAAATCCTCGAGAGATGATATCAGGGCTCTTGCGGAGGATTCCTGTGCGTGAATCAACGACTGCCATGACAACAAACATACCATCTTCGGCGAGCATCTGACGATCGCGGATGACGACGTTTTGTTCGTCACCCACTGAAAATCCATCGACGATCATCGGTGATGCCGGAGCTTTTTCTTTGCGGACGCCAATCTTTGTTCCTTCATCGGTGATCTCGATGATAGATCCGTTGTCAGGAACGACGATGTGATCTTCTTTCATTCCGAGTTCGACAGCGAGTTCTTTGTGCAGTTCGAGACGGTAGTGGTTTCCATGGATAGGAATAAAGAACTTCGCGTTCACTTTTCGATGGAGCCATCGCACGTCTTCTTTGTTTCCGTGTCCTGTGGCATGCACGATCTCTTCTCCAGGGGTACGATAACTGATGAGCTTGATCCCTTGGCGTGAGAGACCGTCTTTCATCTTTTCTACTGCGCGTTCATTTCCTGGAATAACAGATGCAGAGAGGATGACACGGTCGCCCTTTTTCAAGGACAACTTTTTGTTGCTCTTTTGGGCGAGACGGTTGAGCCCACCAAATTCTTCTCCTTGTGCCCCCGTAATCAAGATAAGAATGCGATCAGGAGGATATTTGTCGATGTCTTCTACGGGGATAATCGTTCCTTTTTGGGTCTTGAGGAGACCTGCTTGGATGATGATCTCGATGTTCGCTTTCATTGAACGACCCTCGAGGACGACTTTTTTGCCCATTTGTTCAGCAATCTCGATCACACGGATGAGACGAGTGATGTGCGAAGCAAATGCTGCCATAAAGATGCGATTGTTTTTTTCTCGTCGCATGATTTCTTCGATACCTTTGTGGACTTTTATTTCCGGCATCGCAAAACCTTCGTTTTCGATGTTGGTCGAGTCAGTCATCAAAAGGAGCGTCTTTGCATTGTCAAAGATCTTGTATTCCTTTTCTTCTGATTCGCTGACCACGCCGTCAATCTGGTCGAGTTTGTAGTCTCCTGGGTTTACGATCCATCCATATGGTGTGTCGATGATGACTCCCATGGAATCAGGAATCGTGTGTGTGACACCCCAGAACTTGACCTTGATGTTACCGAGGGTAACCACTTGGTCTTTTTCGACAGTGATCGCGTTGAGCGGTGGCAGATGAGGGAATTCGCTTTGACGCTTGCGCATCATAAGAACGGTGAGGTTGCGTGAATACACCGGAGGATTGCCGATACGAGACAAAACGAGAGGAACACCACCGATGTGATCAAGGTGACCGTGGGTGATGATGAGTGCACGGATCTTGTCCTTGCGCTCTTCGAGGTAGCGAGTGTTTGGAATGACATAGTCGATACCGGGAGTTGATTCTGTTGAGAAGTGCATTCCTGCATCGATTACGATGATATCGTCACCGATCTCGATTGCAGTCATGTTCTTGCCGATTTCTTCAACACCACCGAGCGGAATGATACGGATGGTCCCTGGTTCAATAGAAGGGATGTGTGCTGTCTTTGGTGCGTTTGATTCTCCACCACCAAGGACGAGGTCTGTCGGAGGACGTGTTGGTCGTCTCCCTCGGTCAAAAGGACGTCGTGCTCCAAAAGAACGTCGTTTTGGAAACGGCTTTTTTTCGGCGCCTGGTCGGTGAGGGGTTGTCGGTCGTGTTGTGTTTGTCTGATTGTTCATAAATTCGTTATTGTTTAATAAGCCATCGATATATCTTTTCCGTTCGTTCGTGCCACATTCCTACGGTTGCATATCGCAGCGATGGAGAGTCGAGGGCACTTGGCGCAATGCCGTTTGCTTTGTCGTTTGCGACGAGGAAGACCGCGTCTTTGTAGAGAGGAATACCTTCCACATAACTTGCAGGGAGTTCATGATCTTTGTCGGTCAAGACAAGAGAAAAAGATGCACGTGCAAGTTCGTCTTGGAATGTTCCGCTATCAAACGCTTTTACTTCTACGATTACTCCAAGACTTGCGAGTTGTTCAACAAGTGCATGAGCGGTGGAGACAAGTCGAGCATCATTTCGTGTCGCGATGCCGAGCACCACAGGAGTCCCTCCTTTGGTGAGTACTCCGTTTATGACGGTGTAGCCAAGATTCGAGAGAGTAGCAAGTGTCGTCTCGAGAGAAGGAGTCCCTTTGGTCTCGAGGAGAGGTGTTTGATACGGAATTCCGTAACCGTTTTCTACTGTATCAAGTATTGCAGATCTGTCAACGTATTCATTTAAAAGTGTAAGGAGTGGTGCATAGGAAAGCGCCGAAGATCCTTCATGTCGATAGATACCGACAGTCGATTCGGTAGGAATCGAGGTGAGTGTATGTGTTTTTTCGAGACGACTTCCAGAGATTGTTTGAGGAATCATGTTCATTGTGAAATCGATACTGCCATCTTCGAGAGACTGCCGGAGTGCTTGCTGGTTCGATAGGACGCGGATGACGAGTTTCTTTAAAAGAGGAGCACCGAGCGCATAGTGTCTATTTCGCTTCAGCACAAGCGAGTCTGGAACACCGTCACTGGTCAAGCGTGAGCTCAGAGAAAATGCTCCTGCTCCGAGAGGAGCGAGATTTTGAGGGGCGAGTGCGAGTTCTTCTGCTGGAATGTCGCGCCACTGTTTTTGAGAAAGAATACCGATAGTCATTTTTTGCAAAAATGATTGGTCCGGTGCTGCAAGGGTCAGTACGATGGTCCGTTCATCAGGCGCCTTTATGGAAAGTCCGCTCCACATTTCTTTTGACTCTGGATGTATGAGAGGGTTTTGCAAGAGCGATAAGGTAAAGGCGACATCTGCTGAGGTAAGAGGGGTCTTGTCATGGAACATGAGTTTTTCTCGGAGGGTAAATGTGTATGTTCTGCTATCAGGCGATAGTGTGTAATCCTCTGCAAGTTCTGGAATGATCGTGCCGTCTGCTTCTTCTTTCATGAGTCCTGCAAAGACGAGCTTTGAGAGAGCGCTGTCAGTTTCGGTCATTGCAAGAACAGGGTTGATGAAGCGGGGAGCGCCGATGATACCTTCGACGATGGTTCCACCATGAGCAGGTACGGTAACAAGCAAGGTATTGTTTGCCCGAATCAAGATACTGTACAGGAGGACGAGGCTGGCACCGATCAGTGCATACAGAACAACGTGGAGTAGGGTACTCTTGTCACCAAGGAGAGTGTCTCTTGTCTCCTTTTTTGGAAATTTGTTTTTGAGGATAAAAGAAAAAAAATTCATTGCACGCACCACTGGTGTGGCGAAACGATCAATAGTAGTAGGGGGTCACTCTTATGAACACGTGTGTTAGGCGAGGTAGAGTACTGCGATTGAAGAGAGTGCAAAAATGATTGCAACAGTAACCGTGAGCGCAAAGAAAAAGCGCTCACCTCCTCGACGTGTTTGGAAAAACGACGTATCGCCAAATGCACTTCCCATATCTCCGCTTGATCGCTGCAAGAGGACAAGCCCAATGGTTGCAATCGCGGAAACGACTTGAATGATGTGTAGTGTGTTTATCATAAGTGAAACAGGTAGGATTATAGCAGATTATTTGAGATATGCGAATGTTATTTTCCTTTATATATTCACTGTATCCGGGAAAAACACTTTATCCAAAGGTGCCGGTGTAGAAAGCCGTATGGCCCCCATGAGGGGGCCATTTGTATGCTTGACAAAAGATGTAAAAAGGTATATAATGTAAGAGAATGTTAATGAGGTATGGAGGCATTTGAGTTTAATAAGTTAAATGGGTTAACTTCTAAAATCATTATCGCCTTCCTATCTCGCCGGACCTCATACCAGGGTCCGGCTTTTTTATTTCCCCTAGGTCCGACCTAGGGGAAATAAATCTTGCGAGAATCTAATTTTAGGTTAATATCAATAACAGGATTTTTAAGATTTGTGACCACAATGTTCGAATGTATTGTCGTCACTGAGGGTCTCTTCCGTTTCCACGGAAGGGCCCTTTTTTTATACGAGGACGTAATCAATGAGACGTCGTGCGAGATCTGCAGAAGTCACTTTGAAGCGCACACGATCGCCGATACGAAACTCTTTGCGGGTTCTTCGTCCGATGATGGCGAGCTCTTTGTCGTTGTATTCATAAAAATCAGTACCGATATCGCGCAGGCGTACCATACCTTCACAGCGAGAAACTTTTTCTTCGATGAAGAGTCCGTTTGGTGAGATACCGCTGACGACACCGTCAAAGACTTGCCCCACACGTTCGCTCATGTACTCGGTCTGTTTGTATTTGATCGAGGCGCGCTCTGCATCGGAAGCTTCTTTTTCTCGTTGTGAAGAGTGTACAGAGATCTCTTCGTAGGCACCGAGCATGTTGCGAGGGACTTCTTTTTTGTTCAAGTATTCAAACAGGAGGCGATGCACGACAAGGTCAGGATATCGTCTGATCGGGGATGTGAAGTGCGTGTAGTATTCAAACGCGAGTCCATAGTGGCCGATATTTTTGGTGGAGTAGATCGCTTTTGCCATTGAGCGGACGATTGCGGTCTGGATGGTTTCTCGTTCGGGTTTACCCGCAAGAGAAAGAACGAGGTCGTTCAGTACCTTTGAAGGGATGACCCCGTTTTCGTTGACAGTGACTTTGTATCCGAGACGCTTGAGAAAGATTTGGAGATTTTCGACACGTTCAGGGTCTGGTGCATCGTGGACTCGAAAGACGAATACGTCGTCGATGTGTTCGTCGTGGGTGGCGATATATTCTGCGACTTTGCGGTTCGCAAGGAGCATGAGCTCTTCGATCATGTGGTGTGTCGGTCCGCGGTGTTTGACGTACACACTGATCGGTCTGCCAGTGTCGTCGAGTTTGAATTTCACTTCTTCTGTTTCAAGCGAGATGGCGCCATCTTCAAAGCGCTTCTTTTCGAGCCACTGTGCAATCTTGAGGGCTGCTTCGAGTTCTTTGAGGAAAGGACCCTCTTTGTCGTCGAGTACTTTCTGCGCGCTTTCGTAGCTAAATCGCTGGTGTGAGTGGATCACGGTCTTTCCAAACCATTGCTCGACAATCTCCATTGAAGGGGTGATGGTAAATACTGCTGAGAATGTGAGTCGATCAACGTCAGGATTTAAGCTACAGAGATCGTTTGAGAGTATCTCGGGAAGCATCGGGATGGTGCGGTCGACGAGGTAGACCGAGGTCGCTCGGCGGTAGGCTTCGCTATCGATAGCGGTACCTGGGGTGACATAGTGCGACACATCAGCGATATGAACGCCGACTTCAGTGTTGCCGTTGTCGAGGAATTTGACCGAGATGGCGTCATCAAAGTCTTTTGCATCTTCGGGGTCGATGGTAAAGGTTGTCGTTGTGCGGAAGTCTCTTCGGTTCGCTTTTTCTTCTTCGATGATACCACGGTCTTTGATTGCCTGCGCTTCATTAGTGACTTCGGTTGGATAGTGGTCATCAAATCCTTTTTCGAGGGCGAGCGCCACCATTTCGGCGTTGTTTTCGAGTGGTTTTCCAAGGACACGAACGACAGATCCGCGAGGTTCTTTGAGGGGGTCCGGCCAATCAGTGATGGCACAAAATACTTTGTCTCCTGCTTTTGCGCCAGAGAGATGGGGCTGGTCGATAACAATCGGGGTGTACATGCGTCCGTCGTTTGAGACGATACAATGAGCACCGTTTTCAAATGAGAGTGTTCCTGCGTATCCGATCTTTGATCGGCGGTTGATATCGATGACTTTTCCAAGGGGATTTTCGCTCTTGAGGAGGCCTTGTTGTGCAGGGAGATCGGTTACTTCCACTTTGACAGTGTCATGGTGAAAGGCGCGATTGAGGGCTTGGCGGGGAACCTCGATAGTGATGTCGAGGTCGCGGATCCGCACATAACCGACTCCTTTTGGGGAGATACTAATCGTGCCTTCAAATTGGTCTCCGATTTTAGGTTCATTAGTCTCTTTTTGCATTCGTTTACTTTAGCATGAGATTGGTATAGGGTAAAAGAAAACCGTTATATGGGGCCAGGAAAAAAAGCTGCTCAACTAAGAGCAATAATCAGAAAGCAGATAGCTGCTATACCACTTGCTAGTTACCCTGGGTCTTTTGGGGGAGTGGGTGGACTAGATTATTCCGGGAGGGATTCTCTGGAGAAGTGGTTTGTTGTTTTTTATGCAAAGTCAAAATTAGCTGAAAAGAAAATGACAGCTAAGAAAAAAGCCTATTGGAAAAAAGTTTTATCTTTGGCTTAGTAAAAACCGTCAAATTTCATCCAAATGAGATTTGACGGTTTTTTGTTTGTCTGCTATTATCGCGCTTACATGTTATCAATACGACTACAGCGCATTGGACGAAAAAACGAAGCGGCTTTCCGCCTCGTTTTGACCGATTCAAAAAACGCAGCAAAAAGTGGCAAATTTAAAGAAGTGCTCGGCAACTACACCCTCAAGGGTGACAAGATTGTCCTCAATGCAGATCGCATTAAGCACTGGATGGGCTTTGGTGCACAGCCATCAGATACGGTTCACAACATGCTCGTAAAGGCAGGAATCGTCGAAGGAAAGAAGCGAAACGTTCTCTCAAGAAAATCTCCTACCGTAAAGCGAAAAGAACTCAAAAAGAAATAAGCCCAAAAAGATGGTGAGAGTACCATCTTTTTTGTTATACTTCTCTTATTACCAAATAGCTTCAGAATATAAGCACTATGTCCGACAAAGAATTTCTTGAAATGTTGATAAAGGCTCTTGTTGAAAATCCGCAAGATGTGGTGATCGATCGTACTGTCGATGAGATGGGGGTACTGCTGACACTGTCAGTAAACCAAGCAGATATGGGCAAAATTATCGGTCGTGCGGGAAATACCGCAAAGGCTATTCGCACACTCCTTCGTGTAGTGGGGATGAAGCACAACGCTCGCGTCAACCTCAAGATCAATGAACCAGAAGGGGGGACCAAATACCAGCAAGCAGCTGACCTTGATGACGCGATGGCAGACCTCAAAGATTTGTAAGCTAGCCACTAGCTTCTAGCGACTTGCAACTAGCTTTTAGAAAATATAAAAAATTTCCAGAAATGGGAGTTTTTTTGACTTCCTATTAGCTATTTACTACTATCTAGGATGTTCTATTACTAGCCGCTAGAAGCTAGTAGCTATTAGCTTTTTTTATGAAATTCCACTTCCTTACTATTTTCCCTGAGATGATAAACGCCTACGTTGGAGAGGCGATGCTTGCGCGCGCAAAAGACAAAAAGCTCGCGTCGTATGACGTCAAAAACATTCGCGACTATTCAAAAGATCGCCATCAAAAAACTGACGATCGTCCCTATGGCGGAGGTCCTGGTATGGTGATGACGCCAGAGCCGATACTTGGTGCAGTAAAGAAGCTCAAGTATAAAGGCAAGAAAGTAAAAGTGATTCAGCTTTCTCCAGGCGGTAAATTGTTTACCAATACTATTGCGCGCAAACTCGCAAAGCAGTACTCAGATATTGTCTTTGTCTGTGGGCGATACGAGGGAGTAGACGATCGTGTGCGCAAGATACTCAAGGCAGACGAGTATAGTATCGGAGATTATGTGCTCACCGGAGGAGAGCTCCCAGCACTTGTCATGACCGATGCGATTGTACGACAGGTCCCGGGAGTGCTCGGCGATAGTGCATCACTCGAAGAGGCGAGAGTGGCGAGCCCTCGTGTCTACACACGTCCAGATGTGCTCGTCTTCAACAAGAAAAAATACCTTGTCCCCAAGGTTCTCAAGGGTGGAAATCACAAGGAGATAGAAGAGTGGCGTGCAAAACAAAAAGGAGTATAATCAGATTTAGAATTTATTGGAAGGTTAGTAAGCCCCGGCTCAGCAATAGTGCTGAAGGGGCTTTTTTTGACTTTTTGGAGATACGTGGTATTATTCATAAAAACAAAGCAATATGAAACAAGAGTATCAAAAGATTTTGAAAGAGTTCAAAGCACTTAAAGAGTTTAAAATTTTGATTGTGGAGGACTCCGCAGTTGTCGTTGACGCTATCAAAACCATCTTACAAAAGGTGTACCCATCAGCGATAATCGACACTTTCGAAAAGGAGGATTTTCCTTCTATCGAAATTTTCATCAAAGAAAAAAAATATCAGTTTGTGATTATCGGCGGTGGTCGCACAAAGTGGCCTCCGCATCCGGTTGCCGGTATTATGGCGAGTGAGACCATCAAAGTTGTCAAAGCTCACAATCCACAGGTTACCGTTATGTTCATTTCCACTGACCAGCCAACAGTGGAAATGATGGCAAAGCGGGGAGCCGACATAAGCTATCGCAAAGACAACTTTGCTGATCTGTACAAGATTTAAAGTGGAAATATTCATTCAAAGACCCGTCATCAGCGGGTCTTTTGTTATATATTGACATAT
Organism: Candidatus Nomurabacteria bacterium; assembly: GCA_052034745.1. GTDB lineage: Bacteria > Patescibacteriota > Minisyncoccia > Phycocordibacterales > UBA9973 > UBA4124. The sequence continues at coordinate 11,410 of JBPOIF010000001.1, forward strand.
AGATATAAATATGTTACAATACACAAGAATACACATATCTCTCAATATAATTTTTTTGATTATGTTCTTACTAAAAACAAAGCCAAAAAGGCCAAGGATTGTTCGGGTGGCGCACAAGGTTACCCATAGTGAACCAGTGACGGTTCCTGTTGTTGTCGTTTCGGCACCTTCTCGCCATTGGTGGCAAGATGAGGAGGTAGAAGAGGTACCATGGGCACAATCCCTTGAGTACCTGAGGTACGAGCTTAAACTGAGAAGTTTCGGGCAGCACACCTCTACGGTGTATCTATCCGGGTATCGTCTTTAGAATAAAACCCTGAAAACAGTTTGTTTTCAGGGTTTCTTTTATTGACAGGGAAGGAGGCTTCTTATATACTGTTTGTCCCTATAGATTACGGCAGAGTTGCGGCTTAAGAGAGACAGTATTTTAACGGGGGAGTTATATGTTCGGCCCTTGGCGAAGCGCCTTGCGGCTTTTTTGCGTTTCTATTTAATAGGTTATTTATATTCTCAACGTCATGCCAAAGACAAAAGATTCGAGTCGTCCTACCGTTCGACCAAAGAAATACTTTTCAAAGTATAAGAAACCACTTGTTGAATTCCCAAACCTTATTCAACACCAGCTTGATTCCTTCAATGTTTTTATTGAAAAAGGACTCAAGGATGTGTTCAAAGAATTTACCCCTATTAATGATTATTCTGGAAAGAAGTTCCAACTCGACTTCGTTTCATTTCATCTCACGCCCCCAAAGCACGATGAACAGTATGTAAAAGAGAACAAACTCTCTCTTGAAGCGGGCCTCAAAGCTCGTGTCAAACTCACCAACAAACAAACCGGTTCTGAAAAAGAACAGGAGATTTTCATGTCTGATATCCCGGTCATGACCGGTCACGGTACGTTCATCATCAATGGTGTTGAACGATCGATCATTCCACAGCTGTCACGATCAAGTGGAGTGTTTTTCACCGAGCTTGAAATCAAAGGCAAGCGATACTTTGGCGCAAAGATTATCCCAAATCGCGGGGTATGGATTGAGATAGAATCAGAGGCGGATGGCACCGTCCAGGTTCGTATCGACAAAAAACGCAAATTCCCTATCACGTCACTCCTCCGTGCACTCGGTCTTGTCGAAGATGCTGATATCAAAAAGCACTTCAAAGGCGACGTTGCTGAAAAAGTAATCGCACACTGTCTCGAAAAAGATCCTGCAAAGAACCAGGATGATGCATTTGTCGAAATCTATCGAAAGCTCCGCGACGGCGATCTCGCAACTGCAGACAATGCGCGAGATTTCGTTCACACACTCTTTGGCGAAGAACGATACGACCTCTCATCGGTCGGACGATTCCGATTTAACAAGCGTTTTGAGCTCGATATGTCTGACAAAGAGATGGGTCGCAAGACACTCTCTGCTGCGGATATCGCACTTATCGTGAACCAGATCATCACACTCAACACGACTCCAGGATCTCGTGCTGACGATATCGACAACCTTTCTTCACGACGCGTTCGTTTCGTTGGGGAACTTTTGCAACAGAAGGTCTATGTCGGTCTCACACAGATCAAGCGTAATGTGCAGGATCGTATGTCGACCATCGACGCGTCAAACGCGCTCCCAATCCAGGTGGTCAACCAGCGTCCATTGCAGGCTCGTATCAAAGAATTCTTTACGACCAACCAGCTCTCACAATTTATGAACCAAGAAAACGTGCTCGCAGAGCTCGAAGAGCTCCGTTCGCTCACTGCGCTTGGTCCGGGAGGTCTCTCACGAGAACGCGCAACACTCGAAGTGCGTGACGTGCACCCTTCTCACTATGGTCGTGTCTGTCCTATCCACACTCCAGAAGGTCCAAACATCGGTTTGATGCTTCGTCTGGCTATCTACGCTCGTATCAACGAGTTCGGTATCATCGAGACTCCTTATGTTCGTGTCAAAGGCGGCCGTCTCACTGACGAAGTCGTATACCTCAACGCTGCCGAAGAAGAAAAGGCAATCATTGCGCACGCAGGAATGAGTTACAACGAAGAAGGACTTCTCCCAGAGCGTGTTGAAGCTCGTATTCGCACCAGCCCTGGTATCGTGCACCGAAAAGAGGTGGACTTTATTGATGTGGCTCCAAACCAAGCATTTTCACTTGCAACATCGATGATTCCATTTTTGGAACACAACGACGCAAACCGAGCACTCATGGGAAGTAACATGCAAAAGCAGGCAGTGCCTTGTATCCGTCCTGAAGCGCCACTCGTTGCAACAGGTATCGAAGAGCTCGCAGCACCGTTTTCTGGACGTCTCATCCTTGCTGAAGAAGCAGGAGAGGTGACTTATGTTGACGCTGCAAAGGTCAAGGTAAAGGGTGACAAGAGCGGGAAGGAGCATACTTACCAGCTTGTTTCATTCCAGCGAACAAACCAGTTCAACGCACTCCACCAGAGACCTGTTGTTTCTGTAGGACAAAAGGTCAAAAAAGGAGAACTCCTTGCCGATACTTCGACGACCGATCGAGGGCAGATTGCGCTCGGTCAAAATATGCTCGTCGCATTTATGTCATGGAGTGGTGCAAACTTTGAGGACGCGATCATTCTCTCAGAACGTCTCATCAAGAACTCAAAGTTCACTTCTATCTATATCGCAGAGTTTACCTGTGTCGTTCGCGATACAAAGCTTGGTCCTGAAGTGACCACCCGTGATATTCCAAACGTCGGTGAAGCTCGACTCAAAGACCTCGACGAAGACGGTATCATCCGTGTCGGTGCAGAAGTAAAGGAGGGAGATATCCTTGTGGGAAAGATCACTCCAAAGGGAGAGACCGAACTTACTCCTGAAGAGAGACTCCTCCGATCAATCTTTGCCGAAAAGGCACGTGACGTAAAAGACACTTCACTCAAGATGGATCACGGCAAACGTGGACGTATCATTCGCGTGAAAGTATTTTCTCGAGAACAGGGTCACACGATGGAATCCGGTGTCATCAAAAAGATCGTGATTGAAGTAGCACAACTTCGAAATATTTCAGTTGGAGACAAGCTCGCAGGACGTCATGGAAACAAGGGGGTTATCTCAGTGGTGCTTCCTGAAGAAGATATGCCTTATATGGCAGACGGTACTCCTGTTGATGTAGTGCTCACTCCACTCGGTGTGCCTTCTCGTATGAACCTCGGACAGATTCTTGAGCTTCACTTGGGTATGGCAGCGCACGAGCTCGGATACCAAGCAATCGTTCCTCCATTTTCTGGAGCAACAGATGCGGAGATCAAAGAAGAGCTCAAAGAAGCAGGATTCCCTATTACGGGACGTGTTCCACTCTTTGATGGACGAAATGGAGAAAAGTTCCAGCAAGACATTTCGGTGGGATACATGTACATCCTCAAACTGCACCACATGGTGGAAGACAAGATTCACATGCGTTCAATCGGACCGTACTCTCTCATCACGCAACAACCACTCGGAGGAAAGGCACAAGGAGGAGGTCAGCGTTTTGGAGAAATGGAGGTCTGGGCGCTCGAAGGATACGGTGCTTCGCACATCTTGCGCGAAATGCTTACTATCAAGTCAGACGATATCCGTGGACGAGCTGCAACCTTTGACTCAATCATCAAGAATGAGCCTATTCGTGAACCAAATATCCCTGCATCGTTCTCGGTGATGCTTAACTATCTCCGCGGACTTGCACTTGATGTTGATCTAAAGAAAAGCGAGGTCGAAATAGTAGAAGATGAGTCAGTAGCATAGGACGCCCGCACACTCACTCACTACTCACTCACTACTAATCACTAACTATCACTATATGAAAACACTCGACACAACAAATTTTGATTCCATCGGTCTCAAACTCGCGAGCCCTGATCGTATCCGGGAATGGAGTTTTGGAGAGGTCACCAAACCAGAGACCATCAACTATCGAACAGGACGTTCAGAACGAGGAGGACTCTTTGATGAGCGAATCTTTGGTCCAGAAAAGGACTATGAATGTTACTGTGGAAAGTACAAGCGAATCCGATACGCAGGTATTGTCTGTGAAAAATGTGGCGTTGAAGTCACACAGTCTATTGTTCGTCGTGACCGTATGGGGCACATCGAACTTGCGAGCCCTGTCGCGCATATCTGGTTCCTCCGCGGTGTCCCAAGTAGAATGTCTATCTTGCTCAATGTTTCTCTCGCAGATCTCGAAAAGGTAGTGTACTTTGCAGGGTATATCATCACCGTCACTCACGAAGATGAGAAACTCCGCATCATTACTGATCTCGATGCTGAATTTAAAAACAAACTCAAAAACGCAGCAGACGAAGAGACTCGTGAAAAATTGCGCACACTGCTTGCAAATACAAAGAAAGAAATTGCTGAAATCCGTGTAGGAAAGGTCCTGACTGAGCTCGCGTATCACCACTACTCACTCAAGTACGGAAGTGCGTTTGAAGCAGGTATTGGTGCAGAAGCAATTTACGCACTCTTTAAAAATGTCGACCTCGAAGCACTCAAGGCAACCACCGAGAAGTCGCTTGAAAAATCAGGCGCAGCTGATCGAGAGAAACTCCAGAAGCGACTTTCACTCATACGATCACTCTTGTACGCGAACATTCGTCCTGAATGGATGTTCCTCACGGTTATCCCTGTGATCCCTCCTGCGCTTCGTCCGATGGTGGCACTTGAAGGTGGACGACATGCAACTTCAGATATCAACGACCTCTATCGTCGCGTGATCAATCGAAACAATCGTCTCAAGAAACTCAAAGAGATCGGAGCTCCTGATGTGATCTTGCGAAACGAAAAGCGTATCTTGCAAGAAGCAGTTGATGCACTTATCGACAACTCAATCGCAGGACAAGACTCACCAGCGATGTCATCAGCACAGCGCCGAGCGCTCAAGTCTCTCTCAGATAACTTGAAGAGTAAGCAAGGTCTCTTCCGTCAGAACCTCCTTGGAAAACGTGTTGACTACTCAGGACGATCGGTAATCGTCGTGGGTCCAAACCTCCGTTTGAACCAGTGCGGACTTCCAAAACACATGGCGCTCGAACTCTTCCGACCTTTTGTTATCTCAAAAGTGATTCAGCGAGAACTTGCGTACAACATCCGTGGAGCAAATAAACTCATCGAAGATGGTGTTCCAGAAGTATGGGCAATCCTCGAAGAGGTCATCAAAGGCAAGTACGTGCTCCTCAACCGTGCACCAACTCTTCACCGTCTCGGTATTCAAGGATTTCAACCGGTGCTTATCGAAGGAAATGCAATCAAGGTGCACCCACTCGTTTGTCCTGCGTTCAACGCGGACTTCGACGGTGACCAGATGGGTGTCTATCTGCCTCTTTCAGAAACTGCACAAGCAGAAGCCGCAAATCTCATCTCTGCAGATAAGAACATCCTCAAACCACAAAACGGTGATCCAATCGTTTCATCAAAAATGTTGGATATCGTGCTTGGGTGTTACTGGATGACATCAATTGTTGAAGGTCAAAATGGTGAAGGAAAATATTTTGCAAGTCCAAACGAAGCAATCACTGCATCAGACTTTTTGGCAGTTGCATATCGCGCAAAAATCTGGGTACTCGGTACGAACAAAGAAAAGTACGAACAGTTTGGAAATAAACCATTTGAGACATCAGTGGGACGACTTTTGTTCAATGCAATGATGCCAAGCGACTTCCCATATATCAACGAAGAGATTACCTCAAAAAAGATGGTGACCATCGTTGACAACCTCATCGTCAAATACGGTGTCGATCGTGTTGCTCCTATGCTCGACAAGATCAAGTCATTTGGTTACAAGTATGCGACCCGTTCAGGAACAACCTGGAGTATCGACAACGTTATTGTGCCAAAAGAAAAGAAAGAAATCGTTGCTCGCTATCGCGCAATGGAAGATGAAGTGAAGAGCCAGTTCGAAGAAGGACTTCTCTCAGAAGAAGAACGTTATCAGAAAGTGATTGGTATCTGGGAAAAGGCAAAAAATGAAATCGAAAAGATCCTCCCAAGTACTATCGAAAAACACGGTTCAGTGTATGACATGATCATCTCTGGTGCCCGAGGTTCTATCTCAAACGTTACTCAGATGGCGGGAATGAAAGGTCTCATTCAAAACACAACAGGAAAGACAATCGACTTCCCAATCATTCCTTCATACAAGGAAGGTCTCTCTCCAATCGAATACTTCATCACGACACACGGTTCTCGAAAAGGTCTTGCTGACACGGCGCTCAACACTGCACGTGCCGGATACCTTACTCGACGTCTCGTTGATGTTGCACAAGATGTGGTTGTCACCGAAGATGACTGTGGAACAAAAGCATCAAAGATAATGACAAAAGAAGTTATCTCTGGACTTGAGATTCCTCTTGCAAAAAATATCCGTGGACGTATCGCAGCAAAAGACGTTGTGGGACCAGATGGTACCGTACTCTTCAAAAAGGGTCACCTCATCGGCAAAGAAGATGCTGCTTCAATCGAAAAGAGCGGTGTTACTGAAGTTGCTGTACGTACCCCAATGACCTGTAAGACCATCTACGGTGTCTGTCGTATGTGTTACGGTCTTGATCTTGGACGCAACCGTCTCGTTGATCGCGGTGAAGCGGTGGGTATCGTTGCTGCACAGGCAATCGGTGAACCAGGAACACAGCTCACCCTTCGAACTTTCCACGCCGGTGGAGTTGCGGGAGTGGACATTACACAAGGTCTTCCTCGTGTTGAAGAAATCTTTGAATGTCGCAATGTGAAAAATCCTGCGGTTGTTGCAAAGTTTTCTGGAACTGTTTCAGAAATCAAAAATGAAAACGGTGAGCGAAGTATCGTTGTCCTTTCTGACAAAGCAGAAACCAAAAAGGATTCTGTTGAGTATCAGATGACCGCTCGTCGTATCCCTATCGTCAAAGTAGGCGACGTAGTAGCAAAAGGAGAACTCCTCACTGATGGATCTGCAAACATCGAAGATGTGTATGATTACGGAGGACGTGAAATGGCCGAGGACTACATCATCCGTGAAATCAACAAGGTGTATGAACTCCAGGGTGCATCAATCGCGCGCAAACACCTTGAAATCATCATTCGACAGATGTTCTCTCGTCGAAAGATCAAGGAGGCAGGAGACTCATCATTCTCACCAGGTGATATTGTGGAGGTCACTGAACTCCTCGAGGAAAACAATCGTATGCGAGGAATGGAACTTCGTGAAGCAAAGGCTGAACTTATCATTCTCGGTATCACTCAGACCTCACTTCATGCCAAGAGTTGGATCTCTGCTGCTTCGTTCCAAAATACGAACCGCGTCTTGATTCAAAATGCCGTGAAGGGTGGTGTAGATACACTCCGAGGACTGAAAGAAAACGTGACTGTGGGACGACTTATTCCTGCAGGAACAGGGTTCAAAGATCGCCTCGCACTTCGTGTGAACGAAATCAAACAGGACGATGAGTAGGATAGCGCTCAGATAAAAAGAAAAAACAAAAAACTTCTGGAAACAGGGGTTTTTTGTTTTTTGACTTTCTTCGTTCTATTGCCTACTATCTACCTAGGAATGAATTCTACCGTTGACCAAATTAAGGAGAGACTTTCGATTACTGACGTGCTCTCTGGCTATATCACGCTGATACCCGCGGGCAAACAGTTCAAGGCAAAATGTCCTTTTCACAATGAACGGACCGCGTCTTTTTCTATTTCTCCTGACCGAGGGTTGTACTATTGTTTTGGGTGTGGTGCGCGTGGAGACGCGTTTACCTTTGTTGAACAATTTGAAGGGGTAGACTTTAATGGCGCACTGAAGATATTGGCTGAGAAGGCAGGAGTCTCACTCGACAAAAAAGATCATCGAGCCGACGACCGTGCGCCGGTGTATGAGTTTCTCGAGCAAACAACGATTCGCTATCAAAAAGCACTGATGCAACAGAGCGAAGCGCTTCGCTACCTTCGAGGCAGGGGACTCACCGATCAAACGATTGCAGAGTTTCGACTTGGGTATGCTCCTGATGAGTGGCGCTTTGTTGCTGACAAATGTACCAGTGATGCGGAGCGCAAGATTGCCGAGCGTGCAGGGCTCATCAAAACACCTGAAGTGTCATCAGGAGGGAGCGCAAAGACGCCGTACGATCGCTTTCGTCGAAGGATTATTTTCCCACTGTGCGATTCAAGTGGACGTGTTGTGGGATTTTCTGGAAGGTTGTTCCCGGATGTCTCGCCAGAGGAAGCAAAAGGGCAGGCGATACCACCAAAGTATCTCAACAGTCCAGAAACAGAAGTCTTTCAAAAGTCACGAATACTGTTTGGTTTTGATAAGGCAAAATTTCATATCAAACGAAATGGGTTTGCGATCCTCGTGGAAGGACAGATGGATCTTGTGATGAGTCATCAGGCAGGATTTCGAAACACGATTGCAACCTCGGGTACCGCAGTGTCAGAGCAGTCGAGCGAAGATGATACTGCAAATCTCTCTGTGGTAGGGCGTCTTGCGCCACATATATTTCTCGCATTTGATGGAGATAATGCCGGACAAAAGGCGCTCAAACGCGCGGCGCTCGTTGCGCTGTCACTCGGGATGAACCCAAAAGTGGTCGCCCTTCCTGAAGGCGTGGATCCTGCGGATTTTCTCCTTGGTCATGAAAAGGAGGTCTGGAAAAATCTTCTCAAAGAAAGTCAGCACTTTATTGTCCATGAAGCGCGTGCGATTCGGGAGATGAGATTATCGCCACACGTGCTCGTCCAGTCGTTGCGAGAGCGTATCTTTCCATACCTTTCAAAAGTGCTCTCTCCGATAGAACAACAACTCTATACCGAAGCGGTGGCGCGAGAGATCGGTATCGATGCGGCCACGGTAGAACGTGAACATGCTCGGTTTGTTGCTGATCAACCATCCGTGCGCAGTGTTGCAGAAAAACAAGAAGCTCCTGTTGAAAGAAAAAATACAATCACTTCCCGAGAAAGAATTGCTGGATGTCTTGAGCGCTTTCCTTCAGAGAAGTTCGCTTCACTTGCAGAGAAACTTTCACAAGAGGTGGTTGGGACGCACTCATTTGGTGCGATCACTCTTGATGAGGATCGGCGCGCGATTGTTCTTGCAACAATCGAAGGGGCGTATGGTGCACTTGGAGAACAAGAGCGACACGAGGTGTTTGTGGAACTTCTCAAAAAAGCTCGAGATGATTTCTATAGTCAAACACAAACAGTGCTTTCGCACGAGCTTCGAGTTGCTGAGACTGCAGGGGATGAATCTCGCACCGAAGAGACGATGAAGCTCCTGATGGATCTCAACAATCGTCGTCAGACACCACTTGTGTTCTAAGGGGGAAAGCCCTTGATTTTTTATGAGTTCTAGAGCATGATAACGACATTGGCTATGCCAAAAAAAGCAAAAACACTAAAAAAGAAGACGGTAGTTAAAAAGAGCGCGAAAGCGTCAAAGAAAAAGGGTGCCAAGAGTCAATCTGCCCCAAAGAAAAAACCAGTTGCAAAGAAAAAGGTTGCAGCAAAATCTCAGAACAAAGTCATTAAAAAACCAGCCGTTAAAAAAGCTGTTCCGTCAAAACCAAAGGTAAAGCCAAAGCCGATCACGATCAAACATCCAGGGTCAAGCCCACGGCGTGAAGCAAACCTTGAAAAGAAACTCAAAGAACTCGAAATCAAATCGCAAGAGTTGATTGTCAAAGGAAAGAAGCGAGGCTTCATCACGTACGATGAGATCTTGAAGACATTTCCTGATATCGAGAACAACATCATGTTCCTCGATGAGCTCTATGAAAAGATGAGCGTTGCAGGAATCGATGTGCTCGAAGGAGGCAATCTCCTCGATATCGACAATCATGAGGATCTCTCGAAATATACGCGTGATAGCCATAGCTTCAGTTCGGTACAGATGTATCTCAAAGATATCGGACAGTATCCACTGATCAATGCTGCTCAAGAAAAAGAACTCGCGAAGCGTATCGTTGCGGGGGACGATGAAGCAAAGAATCTCCTCGCGCGATCAAACCTACGCCTCGTTGTATCGATTGCAAAAAAGTATGCAAATAGAACTGCCGATCTGACCTTGCTTGATCTGATTCAAGAGGGGAATATCGGACTCTTCAAAGCAGTTGAAAAGTTTGACCATACGAAAGGGTTCAAGTTTTCAACGTATGCGACCTGGTGGATTCGTCAATCGATTACTCGGGCACTTGCCGATCAGAGTCGTACGATCCGTATCCCGGTGCACATGGTAGAGACGATCTCAAAGTACAAGCAAGTCGTTCGTCGTCTCGCGCAAGATCTCGGGCGTGACCCAATGCCAGAGGAGATTGCAAACGAGATGGGAATCGAAGTTGAAAAGGTGCACGTCATCGAACAGATCAACCAAGAGACTCGTTCACTTGAGCAACCAATCGGAGATGATGAAGACAAGAGTACGTTTGGGGAGTTCATCCCTGATGACAAGATCCTTCGTCCTGACCAAGAAGCCTCACGACGCATGCTCACTGATGCGATCCGTGGAGTGCTCGATGAGCTTTCTCCAAAAGAGAAGCGAATCCTCGAGATGCGCTATGGACTCATCGATGGAGTACAACATACCCTCGAAGAAGTTGGAAAAGAGTTTGGGGTGACCCGAGAACGTATCAGACAGATCGAAGCAAAGGTTCACGAAAAGCTTCGTCAGAACGATCGTATCCAACGCCTCCGAAACTATTTTGACTAGTCGCGACGAAACCTTGGTGTAGTCGGACTAATTACGACGAAGTTTCAACGAAGTCGGATTAGTCACAATAAAAAAACGCCTTTCAGCAATGAAGGGCGTTTTTGCATGGTAATTCTTAATTAATGATAAATGTGCTTGTTCCACCTGTTGTTCGGTCCTCCTGGATAAGAGAGAGGTTTTTCCATTACTTGCGGATGGATAAACCTGTCATAGTTGTTTGATCGCTTGTGCATATCTGCATTAAAGCAGTTGCTTAAAACGAGAAAAATAATCGAAGAAAAAGGTGAACCATCTTCCAGTGGAGTATTCATGTAATCACGAAGGTAACCGAGATCGATGGAATTTTCGCGAGTGTAGCCACCCATACCCTTATGAAGCTCAACATGTTCATAGAGTATGAAAGAAAGATTTGTAACCCAAAGTGTCACAGACGCTCTTTCTTTTATAGGTATGTTTTCTTTAAACTTTAAAAAATCACTTACTTTTTTGTGAATCTCGGGCGAGATCTCAGGAAGCAGTTTTTTGTTGAGGGAGGTTCCGCGGTTTATTTTTTGAGCCATATATTATTTTTTGGGTGAGCAGAATGTTTTTGTAATAAAATCATGTATTGCCTGGTATGTCAAACAAAAACATCCTCGCACTTGTGCGAGGATGTTTTGGAAACTTTATTTGCTATTGAACGCTTTCGATTGCTTTCTTCATGTTCTCAAGTGGCATTGCACCAGGGACGACGAGTTGTTTTCCTGTCTCGGTGTTGACGATGATACTAAAAGGGGTGCCTCGAGCGCCGATCTTGTCTGCTTCTTTTGTGTCGCGGTCGATCGCGGTCGTGTCACCTTTTTGCATACATGCAGTAAAGAGCCCTGTGTCAACTCCTGATTGTTTTGCAAAGGTAACGAGCGCTTCGTTGCTCTTTGCATCAGGGTTGAGGGTGACGTTCATCACGGTATCAAGATATGACCAATAGGCATCATTTCCGCCGAGCTCTCCTGCACACGAGATGGCGAGTGCTTCATTTTCTGCGTTGGGGTGAATAGAGAGAGGGAGCAGGCGATACACCCATCCGACAGACCCATCGCTCTCATCGACGAGTTGTTTCATCGTGTCGTGAAATTGCTTGCAGTACGGACAGTCGCTATCTGAGTACTCAATGACGATGACCTTTGCAGAAGCACTGCCACGAACAAACTCACCTGCTTTGACTGTTGCGATATCGCTCGGGACACTTGTTGGTGTTGTTGTTTTTTGCTGACCCTGTTGTTTTGCGGTTGGTGAGCCATTTGGACCAAGCGCAAGAAAGAGCGCGAGACCGATGATGGCGGCACCGGTGATGATTGCTGCGGGGATACTGATATTGAGAGCTTTTTTTGATTCTGAAGGTGTTTCAGGTGTTGTTTGTTGTGGTTCCATAGGTACAGTATAGCCTATCGGACCCCCGAAATGCTCGGTTGAAAAGGGTCTGATTTAATGGTACAATCCACGCACCATGAGTTTGGGCTCTATTGCCTCACATAGCTTTGTGTTTTTGTCTGTGTATGTACAGCTTTTTTTGCTTGTTACGTTTTTTGAGAAGCGCAAACAGCTCGGAAAGGAACAGCGGACGCACGAACGAGATATTGTCCTCACCTCGTTTCCAACGGTTGAGGTTGTTGTTCCTGCGTGGAACGAAGGAGCAACCGTACATGCAACTGTCGAGTCGCTCCTTGATCTTGACTATCCTGCGGACAAGCTTTCAGTGATCCTTGTCGATGACGGATCAACAGACAACACGTGGCAGGAGATGCTTCGATACCAAGGGCACGCCCGTGTGCGCATTTTCCAAAAAGAAAACGGCGGGAAGCATACCGCGGTCAACTTCGGCATTGATCAATCACAAGCATCATTTATCAGTTGTCTCGATGCGGATTCGTTTGTGGCACGTGATGCCCTCAAACGTATCATGCATACTTTCCAATCTCGTCCTGAGGTGATGGCAGTTGCTCCTTCTATCATCATCTACAAACCAAAGACACTCATCCAAGTGATGCAAAAGGTGGAGTACAACATGAGTCTTTATATCAAAAAGATGCTCTCATTTTTAAATGCAATCCATGTGACCCCTGGACCATTTTCAGTTTTTCGAAGAGAAGTGTTTGAAACAATAGGAAAGTTTCGCAAGGCCCACAATACCGAAGATGCCGAGATTGCATTTCGCATGCAGACAAATCATATGAAGATAGAGCATTGTCACTTGGCGCATGTCTACACGGTCGCACCTGATACAGTGCGCAAGCTTTTCCGACAGCGCCTCCGTTGGATATATGGATTCATACAGAACGTAATTGATTATCGACGAGTTATTTTTAGTAAAAAGTACGGCAACTTTTCGATGTTTACGATTCCTTCAGGTATCATTTCGATTGCAACAATCATTTACATCTTTTTGTCTCTCGTTGCACACCTCGCAACATCGCTCTATGAAAAAATCGTTCAGATACAGACCGTCGGATGGAACGCTTCATTTGCAATGCCTCACTTTGAATTTTTCTTTATGAACACCAAGACGACAATGATTGTCAGTCTCGCGCTTTACACCTTTGTGCTCATCGCTATCATTCAAGGACATCGACTCGCAAAAGAAAAGCATCCTATCAACAAAAACCTCATTCCTTATATGATCATCTATAGTGTGATCACTCCTTTGTGGCTCATGAAGGCGGTGTGGAACACGGTGACTGCGCGAAAGCCGTCATGGAGATAAGAATCGTTATTAACTGATAAAAGAAATTATATGACCGGATGGAAAAAATATATTTTTGTACTTGTGCTTACCCTTGGAGTATTTGCAGTGTCTTGGTATGTGAGTTCGACATTTAACCAACGAAGAGTTGCTGAGATGCGCGATATCCAGCAAAAGATTGCGACCGATATCCTCTCTTCAGAGACAGACTTTTCACTGCTCCAAGAGATGTCATGTGATGCAATCAATCAGACGATTACTTCAGAGGAGCTTTCGAGCCTCGCAAGTCGTATTTCATTTACCGAAGACAGTCTTGCGACTGATCAGGTAGAACTTTTGAAGAAGCAGTACACACTCCTTCAAGTAAAAGACTTTCTTTTGCATAAGCGCATCAGTGAACGATGCAAGACGACGCTCACCACCGTGCTCTATTTCTATGGAACAGGGGAGTCGTGTAAGGAATGTACCAAGCAGGGGTACGTTCTTGATGCTGCTCGAGAAAAGTACAGCGACCTTCGCATCTATTCGTTTGACTACAATCTCGACATCTCTACGATTCGAGCCCTTAAGTCTATATACAAAGTAGGGGACAATCTGCCGGCACTTATCGTCAACGGCAAGACCTACACAGGCTTCAAAACCCTCGAAGAGCTCGAAGCGCTTCTTCCAAAAGACTTTATCAAGAAAGCTCAAGACGCAATAAAAGCAGAACAGAAAAAGCCGACAACAACGATCACGCAATAATCACACACCCCCTAGCCATAGGGGGTGTTCTTGTGGAAAGAGAAGGTGCTATAATTCTCCCATAGTTATAAAAACATAAATTATCCAAATGAAAATCCCCACGCCGCTTCGACGTTCGCTTTTTATCTCATTGGTCGCCTTTTTTGCTCTCTCATTTATCTCTCATGCGGACGCGGCGACATATTACCTGGCGCCAAACGGAAGTGATACAAACGCGTGTACGCTTGCTGCACCATGTTTTAGTCTTAAAAGAGCTTGGCAGATTATTGCACCTGGCGACACTGTATATCTCAGAGGGGGAACATATGCATATAGCAACATGCAGTACCTACAAGGTAGAAATGGTACAGCTGGAAATCTCATAAAGATTTGGGCATATCCAGGAGAGACACCAAATATCACACGATCATCGACATACAAAATCGTAAACGGTGTCGATCAAGATCTTATATATCTTGAAGGAAATTATTTCCATTTCAAAGGAATTGAAATTTCATACTTTGAACAGAAACCAGACGAAACAGGTTACCCAGCATTTCGAGCAGGATTTACGAGTGGTTCAATATTTGAAAATATAAATTATCATCACAATATGTCGGCGTTCCAGATCCGAGGAAACTCAACTGGAAACTTGATATTAAATTCTGATTTTCACCACAACAAAGATCCGTATGGTCCAGCACCATATGATGGAGCAGATGGATTAGGTATTACCTTTAACTATGATACAAATAGCGTCAATACTATTCGTGGATGTAGAGCATATTGGAATGCAGATGATGGTTTTGATACATGGGAAAATCAGGGTTCGGTAATCATAGAAAACTCATGGGCATTCTTTAACGGATATATTCCTGATACTTTTTCTACTGCCGGAAATGGAACTGCTTTTAAGCTTGGTTCTATGTCAACACCTTCAGCACAGACAAGACGAACTTTAAAAAACAACCTCGCATACAAAAACCGATTTGCTGGATTTGTAGAAAATAATGCTGGGGTAAAAATGGAGCTTTACAACAACACTTCAGTAAATGCTGGGTACACTGGTTATTGGTTTGGTGCATGGTCAGGAAATGGTAACGTGACGATTGCAAAGAACAACCTCGATTACCAAGGAGGAAATCCTCCTGGCCCTTGGAACAGTGCCTCAACGATTTCTAATAACAGTTGGCAAAATAATATTTCTGTTACAAATGCTGATTTTGCAAACATGACTGATTCTCAGCTTATGAACCCTCGAAAGACTGATGGGTCTCTCCCTGATATTACGTTCCTTTCTCTTGCCGCTTCATCTGATTTGATAAATGCAGGGACTCCTATTTCAGGTATGAGCTATTCCGGCACCGCCCCAGACATCGGCGCCTTTGAATATGGCGGTACTGTCGTCACCCCTCCTTCAACCACCTTCACCATCGGTCAGCGTGTACAAGTGAGCGCAACATCACTCAATGTGCGAGCAACTGCATCTGCAACAGGAACACTCCTTGGAGCTCAAGCAAATGGCGTTGTCGGTACGGTCACAGGAGGACCAACAGCCGCAGATGGGTATGTATGGTGGAATATCAACTATGATACTGGTGTTGATGGATGGAGTGCTGAGAGCTTCCTCACTGCATACACCGCTCCCGCAAACACCGCACCAACCGCAAATGCAGGTTCTGATCAAACAATCGCACTCCCAACAAGTTCGGTGACACTCTCAGGATCAGGAACTGATGTCGGTGGATCTATCGCCTCATACGCGTGGACGAAGGTATCAACACTAACAGGAACTATTACAACACCGACGAGTGCTTCAACGACGGTCACTTCTCTTGCGCAAGGTACTCATACTTTCCGACTCACCGTGACGGACAATGGAGGACTTACTGCAAGTGATGATGTGGTCGTTATCGTTAGTCCACAGCAGACAACGACGGGTATCTTTTCTATGGGACAAACTGTGCAGGTATACGGAGGATCAGTTCGTGTACGAGCAGCACCAACTACGAGTGGAGCAAGTCTCGGAACTCAGACAAGTGGCGCGCTTGGCACCGTTGTTGGCGGTCCTATTACCGCAAATAACTATATCTGGTGGAATATCAATTACAATACTGGTGCTGATGGATGGAGTATCCAAAATCGGTTGACTTCCGCTACCGCTCCCGCTCCCGACACCACCGCACCAACAACCCCAACCAACCTCACCGGCTCTGGCACCACCAACACAGCAGCACTGTCATGGACTGCCTCAACAGACAATATAGGAGTATCAGGATACCGAATCTTCCGAAGTACCACCTCAGCAGGCACCTATACACAGATCGGCACCAGTACAACAACCTCATACACTGACACAGGACTCACTGCATCAACCATCTACTACTACAAAGTCTCCGCATACGATGCTGCAGGAAACATCTCTGCACAAACAGCTGCAAAGTCGGTGGCGACGACGGC
>JBPOIF010000021.1:0-24858 GCA_052034745.1 Candidatus Nomurabacteria bacterium
TGATCTCTGATGCCAGTACCTTTTTGTATTCTTGTGGTGTCATATAAATGCCTCTTTTTTAACAACGTTTGTATAGTATGAGTATACGTGAACGACCGTTCACCTGTCAAACAAGTTATCCACACCCTGAGACTAAGAACTGAAATAGATTGACAATATAGTTTTTATACGTATAATAATTCAAAACCTTTTGCCATGCGAAAAGACATTGGATTTCTTTGTATGTTATTGGTTCTCGCTTATATTTGTTACCTTGCGCTTAACAAGGACAAAAGAGATCATGATCAACAATGGCCTCTTATTGAGAAAACAAAGTAATAAAACATTAAAAAAGAGGGGTACTATCCCCTCTTTTCCTTGGTATATTTTAAAAAAAATAAAACCCCCGGATATCCGGGGGTTGTTTGTTTAAAGGGCACGATGTTTTAAGAGCTTTTTTCCTCACCAGAGATGAGATTTGCCTTTTCCATCAGTTTAGTCGGGTCAATTCCCAACTTCTTTGCTAAGCCGGTAATGTCCAGTCCAGCACCAGAGGCCATCGAAAAGAACTTGGCGATCATTCCCGGTACAGTGCTGGCAAATTTACCAGTAGCATCACCACTACCGAAATCCAGAATGGAAATGTTGTCTACATTACCCAGCGGTTTTGCGGCTGCTTCCATTACTCCAGCAAACTCTTTTACCACCGCAGGGGCGATTCTTTCGATTGCTTCCAGTACCTGCATGAGTTTACCTGTTTCTTCGAGTTTCTGGTATGCTTCTGCCTTTTTCAAGAGGCCTTCTGCTTCAGCCAGGAGGAACGCCTGTCGTCCTTCTGCTTCAGCCAGAAGCTTCGCTTTGATACCATCTGCTTCAGCCAGGGATTTTGCCCGGATACCATCTGCTTCAGCCAGAAGCTTCGCTTTGATCGCTTCAGCAGCACCCTGTCCTTCCAGGATTGCCTTCTGTTTTGCGCCTTCAGCAATTTTCTGCATGGATTCCTGTTGACCAGTTGCTTCAGTGATTTGTACTTCTTTGTTCGCTTCAGCTTTTACGATCGCAGATTTTTTTTCTGCTTCCGCGGGTTTTATCACTGTCGCTTCCAGTGATTTTTCAGTGCGTTTGACTTCTTCTTCAGCAACCTCGGTTTGTTTCTGGATTTTTGTTTTTTCCATGTCTTGCTCAGCAACCACTACATCTTTCAATGCAATGGCTGTGGCAAGTGGTCCTGCCTGTTGAGCTGTTGCTGTTTCTTTTGCGACAGCGGCAACAAACGAAGCCTTCTTCACATCCCGGTCTTTTGCTGATTCTGCTTTTTTGATTTCATTTTCATTTTCAGTGATAGCAGCATCTTTTATTGCAGTCGTTGTTTGAATCGTAGATTGTTTTTCAGCTTCTGCTTTACCAATCTGCGCATCCTTTGTTACTTCTGCCGTGCGTTTCTTACCCAGCTGCTCAATGTAGCCGGTGTCATCTGTTACTTCCTGAATCGTCAGGAGATCAACACCAAGACCAAGTTTTTTTAAATCGGCTGCGGCATCATTTAATACCTCCGTATTCAGTTTGGTTCGGTCACCAACCAGCTCCTCGATGCTCATCCTCCCGGCGATGCCACGCAAGTGGCCTTCCAGGTTTTTAAATGCAATACCCTGGATCTCCTGGGGGGTTTTGTGAAGGAATCTTTCACAGGCGGCCATCAGAGAGGATTCGTCGGAAAGAATTTTTACGTTCGCAACGCCTTTGAGGTTTACCGGGACACCATCTTTATTTGGTGCCTTTCGAACATCAAGATCAATTGAGAATACACTCAGATCAAGCATTTGAACGCTTTCGATGATAGGAACCTTGAATTTCGCACCTCCGGTCACCACTTTGAAACCAACTTCAGCGCCGTCTTTGGTTTTATACTTTCGACCAAAGAAAACGGCCACCTGGTTCGGAGCCACTTTGATGTAGTTCCTTGAGATGAACGAAAGAATTCCGATAATAACGATGACGAGCACAACAACTGCGCCTGCAATGAACAAGTACTGTTCCATACTTTTTTGATTTAAGGGTGATTTGAATTAGATACTTTTTTCAACAATGAGCGTTCCGGATGCATTACCGATAATTTTTACCTGTGCATGCATCAAGAACTCTTCCGTTTCGTCTTTTGCTCTGGCTGGGAGGTATTTGCGTTGCCCGTGTAATTCAACACTGATTTCTCCTATTCCTTTAGCAGGGATAGTAGTGTGGACAACGCCGATAAGTCCGATCAGGTCATTTGTACTTATGAGTGAGCTTGCCTGTTGTTTCAAGGCGTAGTTCATCATTGACCAGGAGATAAAGGCAAATACAACACCAGTAGTTAAGCCTATAACTGAGGCAAGGCGAACGTCTACCCCAAACGAAACGGATGCTGCTCCTGTTGCACCAAATGCGGTCAGGAATACAACAATTGTTCGAAAAGAGAAGACGTTTGCAGAAGAAGGGCCAGACCCTTCGGAGGATCCATGGTCCATGTCATGAGAAAGGTCGCTATCATGTCCTGAAAACATTGAAATTAACAGGAGAATGAGTCCGACCCCTCCACAGATCAAAAATAGTGTCATGTGCGGTTTATTTTTTTAACAAAGAAAAATCGGCATACGATCCGTTTACGTCTTTATCTACCACAGGTAAAGCATGCTGAGCACAAAAATCACTTTGCTTTTCTGCCCAAAACGCTTAACCAGCTTAGATAAAAAGCAGGAACAAATTCATTGCCTTATACCATATATTTGACAAAATTGCAACTGTATACAGTAGTACCTATTCCAAAATATAAGAAAAGAAGAAGAGATCTTACTACTCGTGTTCGAGTGCAATCGTGATCGCTTCGCGTGCGATGAGACGAGCTGCCTCGGGGTTGTAAAAGTTCTTGGCATGAAGAGCCATCGCATCATAACGATCTTTGTGATCAAGGATAAGCTCTATCTGATGCAAGAGCACCGAAGTCGAGAGGTTGGTCTCCTCTATGACCGATGCTGCACCGGTACGTGCGTAGTGGTACGCATTTTTGCGTTGGTGATCTCCATGTGCCATCGGATATGGGATGAGGATCGAAGGTTTGCCCCATGCTGCAATCTCAAATATGCTCGATCCTGCACGTGAGATGATGACATCACAGGCACCGCCAAACATCTTTGTCTGAAGGTCATTGAGATACGCAAATGGTTTGTAACGACTGCGTTTTGTATTTTGACCGAGGATAACACCTGCATCTGTTTTGATCTCGTCAAATTGTTTGACGCCGGTCTGGTGGATGATTTGGTATTTCTCAATCAGTTTCGGGAGAAGCTCGGTGATATGGTCATTGATGCCCTTTGCTCCCTGGGATCCACCAAACACGCCGATGGTAGGGACACCAGGGTCAAGTTCAAAGAACTCTTTTGCACCCTCTTTGGCGCTGTAGGCTACTGTCTTTCTGATGGGTTGACTGGTCAGTGATATCTTTTTTTCATCAAAGTACTCACCTGCTTCGGGGAACGAGAGAGCGACGCGTCGTGCAAATTTGCCCGCCCAGAGGTTCACTCGTCCTGGGACGGTGTCTGATTCGTGAATGATCACAGGGATACGCAAAAAACGTGCTGCACATAGTGTCGGAAAGCTTGCAAAGCCCCCCTTTCCGATTACCACGTCAGGATAGATGCGATAGAGCGTCCCGATAGCGCGGATGACCCCAAAGGCGGTCTTGAATACATCCACAAAATTTTTAAATGAAAAATAGACGCGCAACTTCCCCGCAGTTACAGGAACAAAAGTGATAAATTGTTCCCGCAAAAGTTGCGGATTGTGAGGAGTGTCTCCCATATAATACATTTTGAAATTGATGAGGTGCTCTTCTTCGACGATACGATTGAGCTCTTCTGCAATTGCAATCAATGGGTAAAAATGCCCTCCTGTTCCTCCTCCTGCTAAAACAATCTTCATATAGTGTCTGTAGTATAGCGTCTTTTAAGCTTCTTTTCGATAGCGCGATACATTGAGGATGATACCGGCGCACCCCAGAGCAATCGCGAGCGAAGTGCCTCCATGACTGATAAAGACAAGGGGTACTCCGGTCAGTGGAAAGAGTCCAACGAGAGAGGTAATGTTGAGAAACGACTGCGCAACAATGAGCGTCACGAGTCCTATCACGAGATACTGCCCAAAGCTATCTTTTGTATGAAGTGCGATTTTGTATCCGCGTATTGCAAGAAACACATACAGTACGATGAGTATCAGGCTCCCGACAAAACCAAACTCTTCAGCAATAACGGCAAAGATAGAGTCTCCTTGTGGTTCAGGGAGATAGCTAAATTTTTGGACACTCTGCCCGAGTCCCCGACCAAAGAGGCCTCCGCTTCCGACAGCGATGAGCGACTGTTGGAGTTGGTATGATGAACCACGAGGATCAAGGTGTGGGTTGAGAAAGGTCTCTACACGCTCCATAACATACGGACGAAAGAATGCGAGCGCGGTTATCCCGAGTGCAGCACAAAAGACGATGATGCCGATCTTTTTCCACGACACTCCTGAAACAAAGAGCATCGTTGCTGCTGCGATGATGATGAGCATCAAACTCTTGGTGTCAGGTTGTTTCAAGAGAACGAGAGCGACTACTCCTACAAAACCGATCATGGGTGCTATTTTGTATTTGAATTCCTCTGTCTTTTTTCTCGCCCATGAGAGCCATGCACCAAAGTAAATGACAAACCCTACCTTGAGCAGTTCTGCTGGTTGAAATGAAAGAGGGCCAATAGAGAGCCAACGACGTGCTCCTCCGTGGGAAAATCCAAGGCTCGGTATAAATACTGCGAGCGTCAAAAGAAGTGTTCCGATAAAGATAAAGAAGGCGTATTTTCTCCAAAAAAGGTACGGCACCTTGAAGCCAATCCACATCGCACCGAGACCACCGATAAACCCGAGGACGATCTGGTTGAAAAGCACTCCGTAGAACTTGCTCTCACTTCGTGCAAGGATGCCGAGAGATGCTGATACAAAGGCAAAGAGCCCAATGATAGTGATCGTGATAACAATACCAAAAAAGTATTGATCAAACTGCTTCGTTTTGGGCTCAGGAGTTGTTGCTCGGTGTGCGAGGGGTCGCTTTGGTAGCATGACTTTTTATGTTATCTCCCGACAAGCGCGATGACCACTCCAAGGAGTGCGCAGATAGTGCTGACGACCCAATAGCGCATGACAATCTTTTCTTTTGACCACCCAAGTGCGTGAAAATGATGATGGAGCGGTGCGATACGAAAGACGCGGTACTTATTGAAATATTTATAGCCATTGATCTGGATGATGTTTGAGGCAGTTGTCGCTACGAGCGGGAAGGCAATAAGTGGAAGCAGAAGAACCGTGTCGGTAAGAAAGGCAATAACGGTAAGTACCACAAGGAGTCCCATCATCCCCGTCTCGCCCATATAAAATCGTGCAGGAGGGATGTTGAACCATAGAAATGCGAGGATTGCTCCTGAGATAACTCCGGAGAATGCGGCAATATCTATCTGTGCTTTCCCAAAGGCAATTGCAGCGTATGCGGCAAATATAATGGCGAGTACTCCTCCGGCGAGCCCATCCATTCCATCGATCACACTTCCCGAAAAGACAGCAACCATCACCACAACAAAAAACGGGATAAAGAGCGACCCCAGCACGAGCGTCGCTTCAGAAAAAGGAATCGCGACTGCATGCATCCCGAGTTTGTAATAAAACCATGCACCGATGACGGCCCCAACGATTGCAATCGATGCGATCTTGATGTTTCTGTAACCTTTGTTATCACCTGCATACTTTCCCGTACCACGAATCTGGATGAGGTCATCGATAAGTCCGATACCTGCACCAAACAAAAGTGCTGCAAGTGGAACGAGTGTCTGGCTTCGGCTATAAAAGTCGAGCTTCGTAGAGAGGTCTGAAGGAAATGCTTTTGAGAGAACCCACATCAGTACAATCGTCACGACCACAGAAAGCCAGATGATAATACCGCCGAGTCGTGGGGTTGATACTTCGCTGGCTCCGTCATGGATACGCTTGTAATCTTCGTTCGTTATATCGCTCGCCATCTCACGACCAGCACGCTTCCACATACGGTTTCGGTACATCCATGCGGTCAGCTGTGGTGTGAGGATGATCCCCACCAAAAAGGCGAGAATAGTAGGGAGAAAGATTTTGATAACAGAAAGTATCATAGTGTTATTTTATGCTGAGGGTTGCTCTTGTCCTTGGAGAAGCGTGTCGATCTTTTGTTTCGTCTCGGCAAAATCAGGAAGTGACTCTACTGATGAGACACCAAAATGTTCGAGTGCTTCAATGGTAGGGACATAGTACACCGATCGACCAGCCCCTTTTTGCTCAATGAGCCCACGCATCTGGAGTGCTCTGATGCTGTAGGAAGCATTGACTCCGCGGATAAATTCGATTTGTGCTTTTGTGGTCTCGTTATGATAGACGATGATCGCGAGAGTCTCTGCAGAGGCGCGCGAGAGCTCTTTTTGGAGTTCATCTTTTCGGATTGTTTCGATGAGTGTCCCCTGTTCTGGTCGAGTGACGAGTGTCGCTTCACTCTCGTGAACGACAAGCATGATCCCATGGCCTTCAAACTGCCCTTCGAGTTCCTTGAGCGCTTCGAGTACCTCCTCCTTTGCTACAGAGAGACGTGATGAAAGCGATGCGATCGACTGTGGCTGTGAAGTCGCAAAGAGGATAGCTTCGATAGATTGGGCAAGGGGTGAAGTCATAGTGTCGTAGGAATATCTGCTGTGGGAGCGTCTTGTTTGTGGAGCATGATGTCCTCAAAGAGTACGTCTTGGTGCGCTTCGATTATACCGCGTCTGACCATCTCGAGCATCCCCAGAAATGAAACGATTGTGTAGACCTTTTGACTCTTTTCGTCAGCGTCAGGAGAAGCAACCGCAATCGCTCGAAAGCTCGTATTCATCGCACGTTCCATACGTTCGTGGAGTGTCGAGAGGACATCCGTGATAGAGATAGTTGTGTACACACGAGCCTCTGGTTTTTGAGGGGCTTGCTTGGGTACTTGTGCTTCGAGACCGAGGATGAGCGCTGCGAGTGTGCTCGGTGTCTGAGTCGGATCGGGAGCAAAGACTTGTGGCATCGGACGAACAGCACCTTCGAAGCTAATCTTCTTTCCATACGCTTTGATGAGCGCTCCTGCTGCGTGTGTGATGATCTGATAGAGTGCGACGCGTCGTTCGAGGTCAGTGATAGAAGCCTGTTCGTCTTGCGTGAGTTCAAGGTTCGGCAGGAGTGAGCGAGCCTTGATGAGGATGAGTGTTGCAGCAATAGACAGGAAGTGTGCCACCTGGTCAGGGAGCATGCCGTGAGACTGAATGTACGCGATGAAGTCATCGGTCACACTCGCGAGAGAAAAGTCGTTTACAAACAACTTTCGTTTTTCGATAAGTTCAAGGAGGACCTCAAGCGGGCCTTCAAATTGCTCGTGCTTCACTTGGAAATGCACCGTCTCGGTATCCATTGGTATGAGTAAGTATATATGATTTCCAATGCTTTTTCGAGAAAACTTGCTTTTTATGTATAAATATGGTATAATACTGTCATACTAGATATAACAAATCTGAAGTATCCAATTCTAGTAAGCGATACTTTGTTCTTTAAATTTAAAAAATGAATACTGAAAAGATAAAAAATGAGGTCAGGCATTATTCTATCGGAAGATGTCATACTAATTACTGTTATTATGGCGGCCTTTTAAAGGACGAAATTAAAAAAAGAATTTTAGAACTTATCCCTACAAAACGCATTAAATCATTTAATATTGATAAGTGTGCAAAGTGGTGGAATTCTTTTGATGGGCTTTATAATAAGCATATCCATACCACGGTAAAGGGCCTTATAAAAGAAATGAAAATTGAAAAATGCATGGTTCACCAGAACTCTTTTGATGAAGACATAAAACTCTTAATCAGAAAGAGGGTAAAAGAATTGGTTTCAAAATTCAACATCAAACAGTGTGCTCGTTATGAAAAGCAGTTTGATGATGAGATAGGACACAGTATAAAAGAAAGGGTCTTAGAGCTTTCTTCTGTCTTATCTGAAAAAGACTGTAACTTTTACATGTACTTCTGGATGAATGATAAGAAAATTTATGATGCATTAAATGAAAGAGGGAATCATTTATTTAATAGAAAATAAAATTGATTTCCAAAAGTAAAATCCCCGTTTGTACGGAGGATTTTTTTTATTTCTTTTATAAAAAAGAATCCGGCCGTTCATGTGAACGGCCGACTGGCGAATTGGTTTTGAACCCAAGAAATATGAAATTGTGTGAAAAAGAACTGGAAGAAAAGAACAATATTGATTTGAAATAAAGAACCAAGGGGTGGTGTGTAGAGTACAAAGTACAAACTACACAAAAAAGGAAAACGTTCGCTCGTGTCAGATCTAGGTCTGAGTAATACATTAGTAAGAACACACGGATTTGAGGGCATGCAGTGCCTTAGGTTGACGCTACAAAGTAGTGCCGACCTCCCAAAATGAATGCTGTTCTTTTTTGTATAAGAACGAATTTGTAAGAAAGGAAATTACTCTCTTACATCACTACAGTACCACAAAAATGCAAAGAAAGCAACCTTCCCCTATTTGACTTTTGTAAATTATGATGTAATGTTTTTAAAAACAGTTCTTGCAAATGGGATCAAAAAACATTGCTATCAAAAACAATATTTTCATTGAGATAATTAAACTTGAAAAGATCCTTTTTCCTTCTGCTGGCGGACTCCCTATAAAAGATCCTCGACTATATCCTGAATGGATCCCTTTTATCAAAGCGAATAAAAGATTCAACACCTATCTTAAAATGGAAGATAGAGTCTTTGCCCTATTGCTCATCTGCAAGGCACGGTACGGGAACGCTTTTATTGGGTACAAGAAGGAGTATGAAATCCAAAAGGTTCGCAGCGAAAAAGATATGCCCCATGCTTCAAAAGAGATCATTCAAATTTTCTTTTTAAATGAAAAGTAAAATCCCCCGTTTGCACGGAGGATTTTTTTATTTCACTTATTTCTTTTCTATCTTTTTGAGGACGAGGTGGAGTTCGTCGAGTTGTTTGTCTGCCACTGGCGATGGTGAGACCATCATAGGGTCTTTGCCCTCCCCTGTTTTTGGAAAGGCAATGACTTCACGAATGTTTGGTTCATTCAAAAGGAGCATGAGGAAACGATCAAGTCCCCATGCGATACCTCCGTGTGGAGGTGTCCCTGTCTTGAAGGCGTGGAGCATGTGCCCAAAGTTCGCTTCAATATTTTCCATACTGTGTCCGAGAATCTCAAACACCTTTGAGAGAGCTTCATAGTTGTGGTTTCGGATTGACCCTCCTCCTATCTCATATCCGTTCAGACAGATGTCATACTGAGTCGTAAGGATGGCGCCGAGGTCTTTCTTTTCCATGAGGTTCACCATGTGTTCTGGAATAGGGCGAGAGAATGGATTGTGTGTGTAGGTCCACGCACCAGTTGCATCAGGGTTGTCACTCTTTTCGGTTGCTTCAAAGAATGGGAAGTCGACAATCCAACAAAATGCGAGCAGGTTGGGATCGTTCTTGTCTTCACGAATGTCTGGTCGATCATTACCATACTTTTCCATTGATTCTTTGTATGAGATGCGAGGAAACGGTATCTGCTGGATACGTTTTTCAGGAAAAAGCTTTGTCACAATGTCGATAAGAAGTGCTTCGTTTACCGCCATGACGTCATCCCGCTCTACAAAACTCATCTCCATGTCGAGCTGCGTAAATTCTGGCTGACGATCTCCGCGAGTGTCTTCATCGCGCATACACTTTGCGACTTGGAAATATCGCTCGATACCCCCTGCCATCAAGAGTTGCTTGTACTGTTGTGGTGACTGTGGGAGTGCATAAAAGTTCCCTGGATAGAGTCGTGATGGCACGATGTAGTCACGAGCTCCTTCTGGGGTACTTTTGGTAAGAATAGGAGTTTCGACTTCGATAAACTTTTCTTTTTGCAAAAAGTCACGTGCGTGTTTGATGACTGCATCACGAGCGCGAATGTTGCGCTGCATACGTGCACTGCGCAAGTCGAGATAGCGATATTTGAGACGAGACTCTTCTCCGACTTCTTTGGTGTCGACGTTGATTTCAAACGGGAGTGGCTCTGCGTTGTTGAGGATCGTAACACTGGTCACCTCGAGTTCAATGCTGCCGTTTTGTTTATCAGCGACGACATTGCGTTCAGGGCGCGCGTTGACGATACCTTCGACTGCGACGACAGACTCTGGACGAGCAGTCCGTGCGATTTCGACGACCTCAGGGCGATTTGGGAGGACTACCCCTTGGATCATCCCCGTCATGTCTCGAAAGTCAAAAAAGACCATTTTCCCTTGATCGCGACGAACATCGACCCATCCTTTGATGAGTACTGTTTCCCCTGTTTTTTGTGCAAGATCTCCTATATATGTGCGTTCCATTGTGTTGAGAGAGAAGAGACAAAGCGCCTCTTCGAACTTAAAATAATAATTAAGCTCGCAGGGGCGATTTTGAAAAAAACGCGGTGCCACCCTACTTTTGTCTCTTGTGCCCATATGGTGCCTCCCCGTTGTTAGTGGTTCGACGGCCCCATATGTATCGCATCTACTATAGCAAAATTTTGCAATAAAAAAAGCCCGAACCGCGAAGGTTCAGGCCTTGTTCTGCTCAGGGTCCAACTACTTACTGTAGCCGAACCTTATAACCTCCTCCAACAGACGAAGGAGCAAAGTCTGCGGGTTGGTCGGTAAACACTCTTATCCACTTCTGGCCGGACAGGGTAACTGTCACGTTCAGACTGTTCGGGTCGTCATAAATCACTGGCGTTGTGGACGTAGGGCTATTGTAGACAGCCACTTTTACGTTCAGATTACCTGCGGAAATAACTTTGAGAGTTTTTGTACCTGCTGTAGTTTTCCGGAAAGCATGCTGTGAATTGACATTCACCAATACTCCAGATAACCAGTTCGTACTTAATGTCGGCGCTCCGGTAAAGGAACTTCCGAAACTTTCGTTTTTGTACCCCGCAATCGACGCGATTACTTCGGCATCATTTTGCAAGGTTCCACACTCGAGCATCATGGAAGGTCCTATGATCCACCGGGAAGCTTTTCCCTGGTAGGGATTACCCATGATAGCTGACAATGAAAAATCATCACTTGCAAACCGGTATTCTCCATCAAAGCTACAGGGTGAACTGCCAGGTTGTCCTTGGTGGTACAACCCGAAGGTATGTCCCAGTTCGTGACTGATTGCTTCTGCGATCTTTTTGATACGATCAGCACCAGTGAATTCATTCACAAAAACGAAACATGGTGTGTTGTCGTTCCATAAAATGGACGACACATAAGCCACACCAGGATACGGGCCCAGAATAGGACTTGCTAATGTCGCTGCATTTTTGCGAGTGACAATTACCGGGACTTTTGGGTAAGCAGCGGCGTTAAATTCTTGTTGGCTCCGTGTAATATGAACATTAAAGGGGCTATAATCTTCTGTCACCATTGCGGTAGCAGAGTCTTTTTTGCCAGCGGTCATTCCTGACGTAGGACAATTAAATGTCCCTGGAATACCCCACGGAGTGCCATCAATACCGGCCTCTCCTTCATAATCGATAAATACGGTAACCACTGAACACATCTGCCGGCTGGCTTTTGCCATGGCCGTTTTGCTTTCATTCTGGAGGATACGATCAAATTCGGTTTTCTGAGTAGTAGTCGGATAATCGATCGCATCTTCCTGTAAAACAGGTGTCTGCGGTTCGAAACGCTCTTTCTGACAGCTTGCCAGAAGAACGATCGCCAAGATGGCGAGGATGGTGACTTTTTTCATTTTTTAATATGTGTTTTTTGTTTTTGGAAAGGTTCTATTTTCTGGTATAATTATAGCACATTTTGTCAAAAAAAGCAAGTACCTTCCGTAACCCTTTCCCCCGCATCACTTTTTTGGTTTAGGCTGTTATCTCTGTGTTTAGAAATTATTTTGTAAAGGCATTGACCTGAAGATCGTATAGTTCAGCATATCTTCCTTTTATTTGATAAAGTTCTTCATGATTCCCCTCTTCTACAATACGCCCATGCTCAATAACAAGAATTTTGTCAGATTGCTTCACTGTTGAAAAATTATGAGAGATTAGAGAAACAGTTTCACCTCTTGTTTTTGTTTCAAGATTGTTAAATATCATTGCCGCAGTTAATGCATCAACTGAAGAAGTTGGTTCATCCAAAATTGATATAGGCGCTCCTCGATAAAAAATACGAGCTATTGCAAGCCTCTGTTTCTCACCGCCAGAAAGATCAACCCCTTTACTAAAACCTTTCCAAACAAGTTGATCATATTGTTCAGGAAGTTTTTCAATAAAATCCTTTGCTCCGGCCATAGCCGCTGCCCATTTAACACGTTCCATGTCGATCGGTTTACTCAGATCTCCTATAGCAATAGATTCTTTAATTGGTACATTGTAATTCGCAAAATTTTGATGCATTACCCCCAACATTTTTTGCCAATTTTTAACATCAATGTCTCGAAGATCAATCCCATTGATTAATATCTTACCTTCAGTAGGATCATATATTCTGGAAAGCAGTTTTATGAAAGTAGTTTTTCCTGCACCTGAAAGACCTACGATACCAACCTTTGTTCCGGGTTCTATCGTGAGACTCACCTTTTCTAGTGCGAGGCCACTAGCTCCAGGATAAGAAAAAGACACATCAATAAACTCTATCTTTGGGGGAACGCTCGTAGAAATAAAAACAGGATTTTCTTTTGAAATTATCGAAGGTTTCGTTTCAAAAATATCCAACCAAATCAAAGCATACCGAGCAGAGTCTTGTGCGGTAGCAAAATTGCTAAAAAGATTTATTGCCGACATGTAAAAAGTTGTATACGCGGTAAATGCAAATACCATAAGTCCGATCGGAATAACACCATTTGCTCCGCGTGTAATTATTACAACACTAATGACAAGCATACAAAGTACAGAAAGTAGTCTTGATATGTTTTGCCACATAGTTTGACGTAGGCGAATATTCACCACTTGGGTATCTTCTTGTTCTAAAAGTTGAGTGATTTCTTCCTGATATTTTTTGGTAGAGCCAAACATAACTATCTCTATCAACGTTGCGGGAAAAGAAAAGATACCTATTCTATTTCCAATAACTCTTTTACTTTCTGTTGCTAGTCGTCTAATTCGGAATATTTCTCTTTCAAATTTTTGTTGTATAAAGTAGACAGGAATAGTAGAGACAACAGCAATGACTACAAACCATGGCTCAATAATTCCTAGTACTATCGCTGCAACCACTACAGAAATAAGTGAGCTGAGGCACAGGATTGTTAGATTGGTGATTGATGAAATACTACCTCTTCCCCACTCGTTACCTTGTTGTAATTTGTTTTGATATTCGGGCAATTCGATTGTAGCGGCATCTAAAGTTGCTTGTTTAGCGGTGAAGTAAGCAGTGATTGAAGAAAGGAAACGGGTAACAAATATAATACTGTGATTGTTCTGCCATTGCCCAAGAAAAGCTGGGAGAAAATAAGCGATCCCAAGCAAAATGAAACTAGAAGAAAAGTATTTGATTGCAGCAAAAAAAGATAAGTGTGAGTCGGAGTAAAGATTTACATAATCTATCACCCTATCAACTACCAAAGAAAAAGAACCGAATTGTAACAGTGTTACTGTCCCCGAAAGAATAGCCAGAACTACATATAAACTAAAAGATTTACGCTGAAACCGCCATGCTAATTTAAAGCTTTCTTTTACTATGTAGAAAAACCCCTTTTTATTTTTCATAGATACTATTCTGGCATAAAAGCATTGTAAATAAAAGGTTTTATAAAATTCTACTCTTGCTTTTTAAAACAAAATATGTTAGACTTACTCTAATGAATAACAAAAACCGCGAATCGCGGTTTTTGTTATATCTAGCTAATGAGCCCTATTGCTTCGTATACGTTTTGGAGTTTGTGCATCGCGATTTCGTTTGCACGCATCGCACCTTTGAGGAGTATCTCTTGAACGAGTTTTGGATTGTCCTCGTACTTCTTGCGACGCTGCCGAAGTGGCGTTACAAAGTCGACGATGTCTTTGATGAGTGTTTTCTTTGCATCGCCATACCCGAGTCCTTGGGTGTATTGCGCGCGGAGTTCATCTGAAGGATTAAATAGTTTGTGAATCTGGTAGAGGATGAGATCGTCGGGATTTTTCTCTTCATCAGGACGACGTGAATCTGTCGGGATACTCATCACGGCTTTTTGTATTTCTTCATCGGTCGCAAAGAGTGGGATGGTGTTGTTGTAGCTCTTGCTCATCTTTTGTCCATCAGTACCAGGCACCGTTGCGACATCTTCCATGATGCGTTCTGTGGGGAGCTTGAAGAGCTCGGTGTATTGATAGTTGAACTTGCCCGCGATATCACGTGCGTATTCGATATGTTGCTTTTGATCTTTCCCTACTGGGACAACATCAGTGTCGTAGAGCAAGATGTCAGATGCCATCAGTACTGGATAATCAAACGTCCCGACACTCACCTCTTTTCCTTTGCCTTCTGCATCCTTGAATGCGTGTGCACGCTCAAGATACGGCACGGTGACGAGTGTGTTGAATATAACAGTGAGGTTCGCATGCGCAGGCACTTCAGACTGTTTAAAGAGGACAACTTTTTCTGGATCAAGTCCTGCACCGAGATAATCAAGAATAAGCGCTTCTGTATCGTGGAGCAGTTCTTCTTTTGTCGGATTGCCATTGAGTGCGTGAAGGTTTGCCACCATGACAAATGTTTCGTACTCGTCTTGGAGGTCAACAAATTGCTTGAGTGCTCCAAAATAGTTGCCGATATGAAGACGACCTGTTGGTTTGATTCCAGAGAGGAGGCGCTTGCGTGAGCCCGATTGTGGGGATTTCATGTGGAAATAATACCAAAAATGGTGGATTTTGTAACGCGCCAAAGCCTTGCCCGGGTGCTACAATGGTGAGACATGGCGAAACCTCTTGCGCTCAACACGCTCCGTATCCCCCCTCATCACCTCGAAAGTGAGCAGGCAGTTCTTGGTGCGCTCATGCTCCGCCCCGCAGCAGTCCATGAAATCGCTGACGTTTTGACACCTGATATGTTCTACGCCAAAAAGCACGGGACTATCTATCAGACCATCATGGAGCTTTCGACACGAGGCGAACCAATCGATGTGCTTTCTGTCGCAGCGAAACTCAAAGAAAAGAAAACCATCCAAGAAATTGGTGGCAACTCATACTTGAGCGACCTCATGTCAGGTGTCCCTTCGACTGTGAACATCAGACACTATGCCGAGATCGTCTACAAGAAGTTCATCCTCAGATCACTTATCGACGCGTCAGAGCAGATCGCAGGGATTGCTTATGACGAAAACGACATGGATGCTGCGAGTATCCTCGACACCGCAGAAAAGAGCATCTTCCGTATTTCATCGAGTTTGAATGTCAAAAATGCGTTCGTCTCTATCAAGCAGTCTCTCGTTGAAGCATGGGAGCAGATCGAACACCTCCATGAACACAAAGACGAAGTGCGTGGTGTGCCAACCGGATACGCCGACCTCGATACTCTCATTGCCGGTCTTCAAAAGTCAGACCTCATCATCCTCGCTGCTCGTCCAAGTATGGGTAAGACAACCTTTGCACTCGATATCATGCGAAACGTCGCACTCTCAGGTCGCCCCGTGGGTATCTTTTCTCTCGAAATGAGTGCCAACCAGCTCGTCCAGCGTATGCTCTCGGCAGAAAGTCGTGTCGATGCATGGAGTATCCGTACTGGACACGGACTCTCTGCACAACATTTCACTGCACTCCAAGAAGCCGCAGGACGTCTCCAAAAGGCACCTATCTATATCGATGACCAGGCGGGCAACTCTATCGTCAAGATGCGTTCTGTCGCACGACGACTCAAATCAGAGCACGGACTCGAACTCATCGTTGTCGACTATCTCCAACTCATGTCGACAAGCAGAAATCATGACAACATGGTCAACCAAGTGACTGAGATCTCTCGCTCGCTCAAACAACTCGCACGTGAGCTTGATGTTCCTGTGCTTGCGCTGTCACAGCTGTCTCGTGCGGTTGAATCTCGTGGAGGGCGCCCTCGCCTTTCAGACCTCCGAGACTCTGGATCTATTGAACAAGATGCTGACCTTGTGATGTTCCTCCACCGTGAAGATCGCTACAAAGACCAATCAGAAAAGGACAACATTACCGAAGTACTTATCGAAAAACACCGAAACGGTCCTGTTGGTGTTGTGAAGCTCCTCTTTGATATGAAGACAACGAGTTTCCTCACGCTCGACAAACAACACGCCCCTCCACAAAAAGCGTCATCTCTTGATGATTTCTAGCATTCTTATTTCATGATGAACGACAAGCTCGAACAACTCGCACGACTTTTTATCAAATTTCCAGGGATCGGCCAACGACAAGCAAAACGTTTTGCGTACTTTATCTTGAGCCAACCCGAAGGATATGTTCGAGACCTTTCAAAAGCACTCGGCGATGCACGAGCCCTCGCACATACGTGCAAGAGCTGTATGCGTATCTATGAAGGCGCGCCTGGACTTTGTACCACCTGTAGTGATACCAATCGCGACACCGAGACACTTCTTGTTGTCGAAAAAGGGCAAGACATCGACAGCTTTGAGCAGACAGAGTACCGTGGACTCTTTTTTGTACTTGGTGGACTTATCCCTATCGTGCAAAAACAAGTCTTGCAAGGAACCAACATCGACAGTCTCGTCGCTCGAATAAAAAGCGATGGAGGAAATACTCTCAAAGAAGTCATCCTCGCCTTTCCGATCACTCCAAACGGTGAGCATACTGATGCTGTTGTTCGGGAAATTCTCGCTCAGGAGACCTCTGTACGTATCTCGAGTCTCGGACGAGGCCTTTCTACTGGTGCCGAACTCGAATACGCCGATAGTGCGTCGCTCTCTGCATCACTTAAAAAACGAGAATAGGAAAGATGAAATTCTATAAAAGAAAAGGTTATATCTTGGTTGTATCCGAAAAAATGATGGATTTGTTTGGTGCTATATCTGGTGTTGGTAAAAAAGGAAAAGGAGCTGCTTTGTACCCTTTTATATTTGTAAGAAATATGTCTTTTATTAATCCTGTTCTTATAAATCATGAGTTGATTCATTTTAAACAACAAGTCGAAACTCTATTTATAGGATCTTTTTTACTAAATATTTTTGAAAGGTTATACACAAAATTTTTTCTAAAGAAAGACGCTATGACTAGTTACACTTGGGCATCTGCTGAACAAGAGGCTTATCGCAATCAAAATAATTTAAATTATTTAAAATCAAGGAAACTGTGGTCCCAATTTTTTTATATTAAAAATAAAAAAATAATTAGCTTCCCAAAACCAGGAACTGTTGTTATAAAATAGATACTTACTTTTCTTTTGCTTTTGTGGTACAACATGCAAAACGTTTCTAAATGAAGAAGTACAAAAGAGCAAAGGAGAGGCAGGATATTTTCAAAAATGTGAGGCAGTTCTTCTCGCGAGAACGAATCGGAAAGCCGATTCAAAATAGAAACCTATACCCCGTAGACCCCTCTCAAAAAAGAGATACTATTCCTCCCAAAAAAGGGAGGCCATAAAAAATCCCGGATGCTCTCCGGGATTTTTTTATTTGATTGCAGTTACTTTTACTTTGAGGTATGGCTGACGGTGACCATTTTTCTTGAAGTAGCGACTCTTTTGTTTGTATTTGATGACGTCTATCTTTGGAGCGCGTCCTGCAACGACAACTTCTCCTTCTACTGAAGCGCCATCGATATAAGGAGTACCGATTGTGGTGTCCTTGCCATTATCAACAAAGAGAACCTGATCGAATGTGAGCATGTCGCCTTTCTTGTGCTCTTCTTTGAACTTCTCGATCATCACGGTGTCACCAACTGATACGCGGTACTGCTTGCCACCGGTCATGATGACAGCAAACTCTTCATTTTCAGCCTTTTTAACGGCCTTTTTGGGAGCTGTTTTGGTTGTGGTTTTTGCGGTTGCCATAGCTTTTTATTGGACCCATAGTATACCTGAATATCTTTTTTTTGCAAATAGACCCCCTGTCAGATGAGTCTACGAGCAGATTGTCCTCTTTTCAGTAGGCGGACGCACAAAAACGGGGTATACTTTATCCAATGATTTCCCGATACACCTATAGCGGGCTTACCTGGATCGATCTTGAGTCACCTACTCAAGAAGAAGTGAGTCACCTCCTCGAAGAATTTCGCCTCCCGAGCCTCGCCGGCGAAGAGATCCTCACCAACACTCTCCGTTCAAAAGTCGACCTCTACGAGGACTTTCTCTACGTGATCCTCCATTTCCCTACAGGATCAGGTGAGACATTTGGCAAAGCGGGCGAACAAGAAGTGGACTTCATCCTCGGCAAAAAGTTCATCATCACCGTACGGTATGAACTCATCGATCCTTTGCACGAATTTTCAAAATTGTTTGAAAAAAATACACTCGGCTCAAATGAGCGCCTCATGAATCACTCAGGGTATATCTTTGTCGAGATGCTCAAGCAATTCTATCGACACTCTTTTCATGAACTCGAAAACATCGCTCAATCTATTAAAGATATCGAAAATCGTATTTTTGAAAACCAAGAAGAATCTGTGGTTCGAGATATCTCAAAAACAGGAAGACGCCTTCTTGATTTTAAACAAGCTATTCGTTTCCACGAAGACGTTCTTCGGTCATATGAAGCATCAAGTATCCGATTCTTTGGCGAAGAATACGGCTACTACGCAACCCTTATTACTTCAGAATTCAATAAAGTGAATGCTCTCCTAGACAGCCAACGTGATGTCCTTGCAGAACTTCAACGCACCAACGACTCCCTTCTTTCTACTAAGTCAAACGACATCATGAAAACGTTTACCATTATGACTTTTGTAATGGTTCCTCTTACTATAATCACAGGAGTATTTGGAATGAACACCTCTCAAAATCTTATTTTTATCCAAGATATCCACGATTTCTTTTTTGTGATTAGCGCAATGCTTTTTACTGCGTTTGTGATGTTTATCTTTTTTCGATTTAGAAAATGGCTTTAAATCTCTACAACACAGCGTCTCGCTCAATAGAACCTTTTACACCGCTCAGAAATGATGTGGTGACCATGTATGCCTGTGGCATTACTGTCTATGACAAGACCCATATCGGACATATGCGTAAATACGTCGGTGACGATATTCTTCGCCGCACGCTTACACTCCTCGGTTACGATGTGCGCCATGTGATGAACATCACTGATGTGGGACACCTGACCGACGACGCCGATACTGGCGAAGACAAATTTGAAAAGGGCGCTCAAAAAGAAGGTCGCAGTGTCTGGGATATCGCGAAAGAGTACACTGAGTATTTTCATACAACAATGCGTGCGATCAACGTGCTCACTCCGACCATTGAGCCCAAAGCAACTGATCATGTAAGTGAGATGATAGTGCTTGTTGAGAAGCTTCTCGAAAAAGGGTTTGCGTACGAGACAGCTGAGGCTATCTATTTTGATGTCACAAAAGACGCAAACTATGGAGCGCTCTCCGGACAACATCTCACTGAAAAATCAGTCGGTGCTCGAGACGATGTGGTCACTGACCCTGACAAGCGTCATCCTGCAGACTTTTCTCTCTGGTTCAAACGGGTTGGTCGCTTTGCGACCCATACGATGTACTGGCCGAGCTCTTGGGGCGATGGATTCCCTGGGTGGCATATCGAATGTTCAGCCATGAGTATGAAGTACCTCGGAGAGACTATCGATATTCATACCGGCGGTATCGACCATATCCCCGTGCACCACGAAAACGAGATCGCACAGAGCGAATGCGCAACAGGACATCAGTTTGTTCGCTATTGGGTGCACTATGACTTCCTCAACGTAGATGGAGAAAAGATGTCCAAGAGCAAGAATAACTTTTATACCATCGAAGACATCCGCGCACGTGGTATCGACCCACTCGCCACTCGCCTGCTCTTTTTGCAGACAAGCTATCGCAAACCGCTCAATTTCACCTGGGAATCACTCGAAAGTGCACAAGCACAGCTCAAAAAACTTCAAAAGTTCGCTCGAGAGGGACACACCGCCGGTGAGATTCATGAAGGCTACCGGGCGCAATTTACAGAAGCTCTCTGTGATGATATGAATGGCGCAAAAGCAATGGCAGTACTGTGGGCACTTCTAGGAGATAGTAGCGTCCCTGCTCCAGAAAAATGGGCAACAGTGCTCTACTTTGACCAAGTACTCGGTCTCGATCTTGCACATGTACCACCTGTTGTTATCTCTGACGAAGCAAAAACACTTGTCGAGAAGCGCGATACTGCCCGCAAAGAAAAAGACTTTGCGACTTCAGACACTCTCCGCAGCGAGCTCGAAGCGCTCGGATACGAAGTGCTCGATACTCCTGAAGGGACAAAGCTTCAATAAAAAATACCTGGGATTACCCCAGGTATTTTTTATGTATTAGGTTGTAATGTATGACCCGTCCTTTTGTGAAGCTACCGCAGGAAGTGTGACGGTAAAGAGCGAGCCTTTTCCTACACCTTCGGACTGTACGTCGACAAAGCCCTTGTGTGCTTTTGCGATTTCTTGTGCGAGATACAGTCCAAGCCCAGAACCACCGGTATTGAGCTTGCCACCTTCTCCTCGACTAAACTTTTCAAACAGTTTCTGTTTTGTCTCAGGAGTGACTCCGACTCCAGTGTCTTGTACATAGAAGATGACGTTGTTTTCATGATCGCGCTTGAGACCGATAGTCACCGACCCCGATTGGGTGTACTTGATACTATTATCAACAAGATTAAGAAACACCTGGCGGAGTTTCATAGGATCGGCAGATGCCATGAAGCGGTCATTTTTTGGAACAGAGACTTTGAGCTCAAGTTTCTTGTTTTCAACCGGGATGCGTATCTCCCCTCCTAGATCTTGCACGAGTTTTGAGAGATCTGTCGGCATAAACTCATACTGCATGCCACCCTGTTCAATTTTTGAAACATTCAAAAGGTCTTCAACAAGATTTACAAGGCCTTGTGCTGAAGCATAAATACGTTTTGCAGCAGAATCTTGTTCAGGATTAAGAGGGCCAAAGGCACCTTCATCCAGCATCGATGCGTATCCTTTGATAGCAGTAAGAGGGCTACGAAGCTGATGGGATGCAAGGGAGAGAAATTCTGTTTTAAGCTTATCAAGCCCTTTTAATTTCTCATTCGATTCAGCAAGCGTAAGGTTTGCTTTTTCAATCTCACCTGCAAGTTGCTGTAAGCGCTCTTTTTGACTTATCTCTTTTTTGACTGCTTTTATCAAGAAATAGCTCAACACCATTGAAACAAAGAACGTGATTCCATTTAAGATAAAATTTGTTTTTTCTTTAATGAAGAAGAACTGGCTTCCCACAAGCGCAGACAATCCGAAAACAAAAGCCTGTGTTGCGAGCAGTTTCGCATTAAAAGCCTTATAGCGTACAACCAATATATTTAAATACACTATAAAAATAACCATGCCAAACATACCATAAACCTCAATGCTTGAATCTGTGGTAAAACCAAGTTTAACAATAAGTGCCCCAAGAAACTCCATCCCAAAAAACAGTACAAGGAGTAATTCGATTCCGATTCCGATTAAAATTATCTGCCTTTTTAAATCAAGAGCGACTGTTTTTTTATATTTACGAATGAGTAGGACAAAAATCCATAAAGCAGAAAAGATTCCGAGAAAAGCAGAATAATATATTTTGTATGGCAGCCACTCAAAACGAAATGCGTCACAAAACGTAAGGTCGAACCCTGATAAGTTCAGATTTGTAGAGGACAAAATAATGACGGGGATCAAAAGTGTTAAAAAAATGTATTTTATTTTTGATGGAACATCTCTTTTTTCAAGAAATACATAAACAAAGTAAACGCAAAAAATAGCAATTAACCCCAAAACAACCCCGAGCAGTGACCAAACAAACAACATGAAATCACTATGAATATTTGTCCACAAAATAAGATTTGCTGTAGTCCAAAAGAGAAAGAGTATCGAAATGGCAAAAAGTAATTTGTTTAAAAGAGAGTGTTTATTTTGCCAAAAAATAAAGCCTCCAAAAATAAGAGACATGATCACTGTCGGGATATGAGCGTAGTACAACAACGCTGGTACGTCAGGAGAGAAAACGAGATATTTAGGTGCTTCGTAAAGATGGCAAATCATAGTGATAAATTATCCTGATTCTGAGTTTGTTCTTGTAAAACATTTTCTTGTATTTCGACTGCGTGACTGCATGGCTCATTGTCTCTCATTTCGTCACAATACTGGATCGAGCAACTGGTGTCCGAAGGTAAACAACTATTTGATGCTGCACAATCAAGCACACTATCCCCGCATTGAGCGTAAATATCGTGAGCATTTTTTTCTACCTTAGAGTAAAAGTACTCTTCCGTGCATTCGTCATCGTTACACCCTATAAAACAAGAGTGTTCCGCGGGGTCACACTCCCCTTCATAAAAAACAATATAGTCATTTTTAACTAAAAAACGTGAGTAAGAAGCGGTGACGGTCAACAAAACTGCGACAACGAGTGCGTAAAGAAAAAAATGATCTTTGATGTGCTTCTTGAGACTCATTATAATTCATTATATCTTAATCCTCGCTCAATAAAATTGAGTTCTACTTCTTTTGCACCAAAATACTGCTGAGCAAACCCTTTCACACCTTCTATCTCAAATTTTTTACAAGAATAAACATCGATAGAGATAAAATCTTTCGGAGTAAGGGTGTGGATTTGAATACCACTTTCAATAAGAGGCACCCATCCCGACAACCCCGCTTTGTCTGGGTAGAGAACTCCATCGCTTTGGAAAATAAAAGGTGGAGACTGTTTTGACATCTTGAGATACACCACAATTTCTTCAAGAAAGTTGTAACACAGGGTGATATCAGCACAAGCGCCTTCTTTGCATCGATATAGATCTAATGTAAGTAAATATCCGAAGGGTTCTGGTTTCATTGTTTAGAAAATGTTATGGTAAATTTGTTTAAAAAAAATAAAGGTTGGTACTTTGTCTTTGAATAGCGCAACCCTGGAATACCAAGATCCTGCTCCCAATTATAATAGGTGATACCATCTCTTTCCAAGAGCTTTGCTTCTTCCCAGTTCAATATATCATATATTGAAGAATCAAACGACGTGTCAGCTTTTGCAAAACGAGAGATGGCATATTCACCGTCACCTATTACTTCGTATACGGTAAACCCCAACAGAACACCCGAACTGTAGAGCAAAATAGCTTTTATATTTTTGTCATCCAGACTGAGCAATCTTTCTAGGGCAGAATATTCATTGAGATCAAACACTGTTTCTATTTTTTTGATCTTCCCCCACTTATCAAAAAGAGCTCGAATCGCCTCAACAGGGAAATCAGTCAAAGAAACTTGCTTTATTTCATACTCAGGATGTTTTTTTATGAAACCACGAACGTTCTTCCCTTTGTCATTTTTCCAATGAATCATATCTGCCAAATGAGAAACACGGTAGATATAATCATGAGAGTCTTGATCCTCAATAATGCAGAACTCTTGTGCGGGCAACTTTTCAGCCACTTCTTGAGGGACAAGCTTAAGGTACTCTATTTTGTAATGTTTTTTTGAAAATTCGAGTAGTGCTCTCGTAGTTTTTTCTAGTTCAGTGTGTCCAACAAATGAGAGAAAGGCTTCTCGAGAGACATAGTCTCTAAAAACAACAACAAGATTGTCGTGCAGTTTCGATATCTGCATATCATTTCCTGTATTCCATATCCACATATTCACAAAACAAAAATCAGCATACGGCCGAAGGTTGCACCGATCTACGATTGTACGGAGGTCTTCTTCATCAGAAAGTTCAAGTTTTTTAAATAGAGGAAAATCAGGAATCATAAACTACTGAATCGAAAGTAAATAAGTACCTATACCAGTAATCGCAATCGCAATAATCTTTGGGAGAAGATGTCTCAGGTGTATCTTTTCCGTTGCCACCTTTGGAAAGAAAATAGTTAAAATAATCCCAATAATCAAAACAAAAATTGGTTGAAACGACTGTGTAAGGAGCACCAGAGCAACTGGCGCCAGCATAAAAGCGTATGCAAATGCGAAATTTCCAAACATATACAAGCCCTCGTTGAGTATATTTAGAGAAAGAATCCCTTTTGAATTCTCTTTTATCGCTTGAACAAAACTGACTCGATACGACCGCATAAAAGCAAAAATAGCAAAGCCGATAATCACAAGGGCGACGTGCTCCCAGAAGAATGATCTCCATACATTTTCTTCAAGAGCCACTGCCTTAAAGATAACGCCTTGAGCTGCCCAAAAAAGAGAAGCGAGAAGCATCGGCACAATGGTTTTGTGTCGAAGTTTGATTTTGTTTTCTGCGTCTACCTCAAAAGAAATAAAAATCGTTCCAAAAATAATCAATGCCATTGCGATCAATTGTACATTTGTGAGGACTTCTCCCAGGATAAAATAGCCCAGTATATAACCAAACACCGGCATCAATTGGTAGAAAACAACCACAATAGAGGCCTCATCACTCCTCAGGGCAATCAAGTAACAGATAAGCACAAGAACGTCCAATACCCCCACCAAAACAAGGATTAACAGGCTTGCTCCGCCGATACTGACCACGGAAGGATCGATCAAAAAGATAATCGGCAGTGACAATATAGACAAAAGAGAAGAAAAAAGAATGAGTGTTCCAATACCACTAACCTTGAAATATTTTTCAAGGAGGAGCTTATCTATATGATTCGTTAATGCATAGAGAAACGGACCAACCAGCGCTATAAGAAACCAAGACATACGG
>JBPOIF010000016.1:0-19331 GCA_052034745.1 Candidatus Nomurabacteria bacterium
GCATCGAGCACGTTGAACTCTGCTGCAGAGACAGTTGTCCCGTTCAAAACAAAAGTGGATGAAGAATCTCCAGTAAGAGTAACCGTGTCAAGCGAATCTCCAAAAGAGATCGCATCCGCATCAGCATTGGTGCCAACCGTGATAGTGTCGCATGAGGCACTGTTACAGATCGACACTGATGTTGCGTTTGTATTTCCAAACGTGAGCCCTCCTGCAGTACTTGTATCAATGCCCTGCCCCGCACCAACAAGCAGTCCTCCCGCGATGGTGAGTACCCCTGTGGAAGTGATCTTGTTTGATGAAGAATAAAACTGGATGTCACCAGTGACCCCACTTTGGAATGTAAGTGCATTTGTACTTGTTGCCTTGAGCCCAGCATTTGATGCATCACTAAGCACTATTGCTCCTGAGGTAAGCACTGGAATCTGTGAACCCGTTGCAGACTGTGCAGGAGTAAACCCTCCGACAGTCCCTGAGTTTATTGCAAAGGCAGAAGATACAACACGAGGTCGTGGCGAAAGTGATTCGAAACTTTCTGCACCATCTCCTGGTGCACAGGTTGCACCTGCTTTTGTTGCAACTTGCACATCAACATACGCCTGGTCATCAGTAAAAGTAAGATCGAGTGTGTCTCCTCCCGCACCAGTGTCCCCGATGTTTGC
Source organism: Candidatus Nomurabacteria bacterium (assembly GCA_052034745.1). Lineage (GTDB taxonomy): Bacteria > Patescibacteriota > Minisyncoccia > Phycocordibacterales > UBA9973 > UBA4124. The sequence continues at coordinate 663 of JBPOIF010000016.1, forward strand.
GTCAAATACTCCTTCTCGAGTATTGATGGTCATCGTCGAAGGAGAACCTGCTGGCCAGATTTTAGTACCAGCAGTCGCCGCATCGTAAAGTGAAAACTTGTAACAATACTCTGTCCCTACCGAACCTCCGAGAAGGTTCCCGCTTGAATCAAGAAGGCGACCTTGAAAATTTATAATCTTTGGAATCCCTGCGGTAGCAGAAAGTTGTGGTCCAAAAATAGAAAAAATAGCAACGAAAAATAACCCGGTACTCACTAAAAATGCCCGAGAAAAACGGCGTGTAACTGCAACAACCTTTTTCGGTAATCGTTTCATCTATTTTATCCTTATTTTACCATAGTATTTACCAAAAAACGTCTATAATATATGCGACGTATTGTGGAAAAAGAAAAATCGGGATAAAACCCGATTTAATCCTTTATTTGATTGATTTTTTCGACTATTTCTTTCTCTCTCATTTCGATTTCTTTAAGCTCCTCTGCAATCACTGAACTCATCTCCTCAAGATCCTTCATTTCATCGACAAGCACCTCGACATTTTGAGACTGTTTTTTACGAGAAAATACCCTCCATCTCCTTTTTGTCACCACAAACAAAACAGCAAAAAATATAGCAATCAGGACCCCAATATACAGCACAACAAACAACGTATCTTTTTCAAAAAAAGAGGTAGCTGCACTTCTTTTCTCTTCCCCTCCTGGAAGAGTGGCCCATTTTTCTGAAAGCATCACACGTTCATCTTTGGTGATTTGGGTCATTCCTTTTTCAATAATCGACTGCAGGATTTGCTTGTCTTTTGGTATCGCAAATGTTGGCTCATAGTCTATACCAAGATTCCCCACTATCTTTACACTACTGACCACCTGCTTTGACAAAAAGAAAGAAAGTGATGCAACATCCATCAGCACCGCATCTGTTTCTGCAAGCACTGTTTGTTGAAGTCCGATTTCATTATCTGAAACTGTTTCAAGCACCACACGAGGATAGTTCTCACGAATAAAAGATTCTGCAAGTGACCCTTCAACAACAGCGACCCTTTTTCCCGCAAAGTCATTCATCGTGGCATTCTTTCGGATATCGGCATCTTTTCGGGCAACAATAACTATCGGTACCTGTGCGATCGACTCAGTAAAGACAAATATCTTTTCTGCTTCTTCTGAAGGAGAAATAGAAAGAGCCACATCCCCTTTCCCGTTTTGCATATCAGAAATAATTTGTGATTGTGATCGAGGAGTTGCGTAGTGAATTTTTATTCCAAGTGTACTTGCAATGATTTCAAAATAATCTACACACATCCCCTGAACGATTCCTGACTGACTCTGATATGAAAATGGTGGGTAGTTTTTCCCAGGATAGACAACGATAGTATCGTTGCGCGTCGAGAGCCAGTAGTTCTCTTCTTTTGAAAGAATCGGCGAATCTGCAGCGTGCGTGTTCGCGCTAAAAAACGGCAAAAAACCGTATAGAATAAGGACAAAAACAAATCTTGCAATTCCTTTCATGTCCCCTATTATACCATTTATTTCGGTGTTTCAGAAGAAGACAACAACGTATCAGTTGTATGCTCCATGACCTTATCTTGTCGGTTAAGCTCGTGTGCAGAGAGTTCGATTTTCTCCTCTTCAAGACCAAGACGTCTCTTGATAACACGCATACGACGAAACGAATACCATGGAATAAAATAGATAAGCACGATAAGTCCCACAATCGGTATGAGAAGTGCGAGGATATTTACAAACACAACAAGTCCTCGAACAATGCGACTATCGCTGACAAACAACTGCACACCGAGCCCTGGCTTTTCTACATTGTTTTTGTCATCAACAAGAAACGGTGTTGCATTGTATGCTCCCGCAAGAAGATTCGGTGGAGATGCGTACTCAAACGTCCCATCGTTTGGATCGTTTTTTACAAGCGCTTCACTGAGATTGCGCTTGCTGGTTTGAAGGCTCGCAATAAATTGTTCCCCTATAGAACGAAATGATGCATCATGAAAAACTATTTTTGTGATTGCCCCAGGTTCACCTTTGCCTTTAAGATACAATCCCTCGCTTGAACCAATAAGCGGTGAATAGTCTATGATCACTGGAAGTGCGAGCGACTTTGTATTTCCTCCTGGCTGCACTGTCGCCACCCCGGGCGGCAAAAAAGTATCACCTCCGCCAATAGCTATCGATGCTGCTCCAAGCCCTTTTATGATGTTACTTCCGAGACCATCGTTTGCGAGAATCGCAGCGTTCGTAAAAACAAGTTGCGCTATTCCTTGTTTCTTGCCAGAAAAAGTAACCGTAAACAATACCCCTGACGAACCCTGATAGCCAGGACTGAGCGCAACGCCTTCAAAAAGAATTTTCCCCCCTACCACATGAGGTTCTTCGGTCCAAAAATCAATCACGCTCCCCCCTTTATCGATACTGACAACAGAAAGAGACGCCGGATACGAAAGCGCTGCAGAAACGGCATTCATCGCCTGTAGCGGCGACGAAACCACTACTTTGACCGAGACATTTTCTCCAAGCGAAATTGTCTTTTTTGCAGGAAAGGCAGAGACAATCTGAGCACTCACAAGAGAAGCACCGAACAAGATGCCTAGAAAAGATACGACAAAAACAGCACGAAAAATAATCATTTCAAAATCGCAATTCGTCTGCGATAGACATATATCACTATAGCAATTACAGAAACAATCGCAATCAGAGTAACTCTCGCAGTTCCTGCGTCTCCGGGGAGTACTATCGAAGCTTCCTGATAATTACCCGCAAAATCAACAGCTCGAACCGTCACCGAATAAGGCAAGAGTCGATGCGGGACAGGAAGAGGGCTCGATGTCGTAACGAATCGACCCCTGCCAATACTGACCTCGTAATGATCAATCCCCGAATCTTTATCCATCGCGTTAAACGAAAGCATTGCGGGAGTTTTGCCGAAGAGGGACCCCTCTATCTGTTCAATAATAAAAGGAAGTGGCGGTGTCGTATCAGTTCCTTCAAGGGTGCCAAGCGGTCGTTTTGGCAATACGACCAACGATAGAGAATATTGAGGGACTGCAATCAAAGACCCTCGCCCGTCGTTTCGAAGAAGCGAAACGTCTTTCAATACAAACCCTCCTTGCCCCTCTCGAAGAGGTCGAAACAAAAGCCGAGCAACAGGAAGCGCTTTTTCTTTTGAACGAAGTGGGTCATATAACCGTTCAACACCCCCAGGAATCACTCCAGAGAACTGAATCTCTCCTGGCACAGTCTCATGCGGCTTTACCACCCACAAAGAAACGACCCCTTCATCGGCATCATAGCCCTCAAATGAGTAGTGAGAAGAAGGAAATACGACAGAAGCATCTATCGAATTTATATTTTCTCCTTCAGTCTCAACAAAAACATCAACAACAAATTGTTCCTCAACTGATGGGGGGCGCGGTGTCTCCAAAGACCCCGAAGCGGCGAAACTATACAAAGGAAATACAAAAAAGAGCGCCGCCAAAAACAATAGGGCGTTTATGACAATTTGTTTTTTGAAAAAATAATACAACATCGTATAACTATCCATTCCAATAAAAAGCAAGGATACTAAAATCGACAAGGTTGATCGTCCCGTCTTTATTCGTATCAACACATGGTGGAGGATTTTTCTTACCAAACCAATATGCGAGTACTGAAAAATCAACAAGGGTAACCTTTTGATCGACATTGCAATCTCCTGGAATATTGGTTGAAGTGTCCACTCGTGTAATCGAGGCAGGACCGACGATGATCCGCAATACCTGACTTGTTCGTGTATCCGCGATGTATTTTGCTCGAACAAGATATTCCCCCATCGACAAACTAATTGGTGCGATAAGTCGATATGCTCCGCCCCCATCAGAAGAAAGCGTGAAGATTTTATTTTCAATACCTTCAAAGATAATCTCAAGCGGCATCGTCGGGAGTGCCATCCCCAGTGCGGTAATAAAATCTCCCCGCTTCACCGAAACTTTATCCGTTGTGATAGTGGGAGCAAAACGAACACCAACAATCTCCGTCAGAGTACCTGTATAGAGCACTGTGGGGAAATTCAAAAGCGTTGATCTCCTTCCCGCAGTATCAGTTGCATACAGCGCAAAGAAGATACGCGTCGCTTCATTGACATCAGTAAACAAAAAAGTAAACCTTCCTCCTGTATCTGCAACAGTTGTCGCGACGACGATACCTCCTCGAAGGAGGGTCACCGTTGCATTAGGATAAGCAAGCCCTGAAAAACGAATCCCCGTTCGAACGGTAGAACCGCCACCACCAGTATTGTCATCAAGTGTCGGAAGCGATGTCACGGTCGCCGAGACCGTCGTTGACTGCGTATCAACAACAGTCTGCGCACTAACTGTTATCTGCCATGCAAACAATGCGCATGCCGCTATTGCAACACTGACAATGGAAACTGCTCGAGTGCGCATACCCGCATCATCGCAGACGTCCCTGTTCTGCGTAACGATGTGCTTTACGGATAATAGAACGATTGTATCGTCTCAAAAAGAATCGAAGGATAACAAATACTATAAAAATTCCTGGGATAAGAACAAGGAGAAGTTCCCAAGGAAAGACAATGAAATAAACTGATTTACTCGTCACCCGTTGATCTTCGGTTCCAAACTCCGTCTTGAGCTGTGCTCGAAAGATACCAACAGCAAAATTATTCCACTCTTGTTTGAGTGCTCGTCCAAATGAATATGGGAGTGCTTCGTATTGTTTCTTTTCTTCTACAGAACTTCCTTTTGACCACTCAGGAAGAAACTTACGAGTAGTATTGGGGAGTACATTTCCTTCAACAGGATTTGCGTCGATCTTTGCAACGCGCCACCCGAGAATCGAACGGACAGTGATTGTCCCTACCGGTTTGACACGGTCACCTCCTTGGTTCGAGAAACGATACTGAAACCCAACAGGGAGCATTCGGTAAAGCCACTGCCCTCCGCGTGTCCCAAAATCAACGAGCCCCATCGATTCTTGCACTTCCCCACTCACCGACAACAGAACGAGCATGCCTGTCTTTGATCCTACAGAAACAGCACCTGATTGGGAGGGAGGAGTCGTCCCCCAGAAAACAGCAGCAAAGTGACCTCCAGGAGTTGCATCAGAAGGGATACTGATAGTGAGCACTATTTCTTTACTTTCACCCCCTCTCAGAGTAAGTGCCTCTCCTGAAATACTCATCCATGTTCCAAGGTCATCTTTTGGTTCTACGAACACTGGAGTTCCTGACTCTCCCTGTGCTTCAAAGTTGGTAAACGAAGGGTACAGTGTCTCCGATTCGTTTGTCTCGTTGACCAAGAGTATTTTCTTGGTGATAGTCTGCCCTGGATCTCCACTCGTTTCAATACGAGAAGGAGAGATAGTGAGCGCATGCGTCGACACCGGAAATAACAACACCACCACAAGGGCAAGTGTGTGAAGCCATGTAAAGTGATGGTGTGGAAGACGCATAGAAGGCTCTGTGTTTAAGATCTATTAGTAAGTACCAGTTGCTATGAAGGTAAGCGTATCGGTGTAGTCAGAGTGAGAACCAGTTGTTGCAGAGATAGCTGCTTGAACCGCAATCTCAGCATGAGCACTCGTTACCGCTCCTGCAGCAGAGAGAATATCCTCCCCTGTTGAAGTAAGTCCTTGGATATCATTTGTCTCTGAGTTTGTTGCACAAGTACCAGAGTTATAAGGAGCTGCCTTTGAGAAACCAGTGAGTCCTGAAGTAATTACACAGAGGCCGTAATTTTCAGTACCGTCAACCATCGCACCATCAGCACTATTGATGTTGTCAGCAGGAACTGATGTTGAGACCAATCCATTTGCACCGTTTGTGTTTCGAACAGTGACCACAAGTCCCCCAGGGGCGTTTGAATCTGCTTCTGCAATAATCATGTTGATATTATCGGTAGACCCTGAAACACGAGTATCAGTTGTAGTGATAGAGCCGAGCGCAACAGAGTATGGAGTATTTGTTTCTCCATCGGCAACAGAGGTGTCGAGGTCAAAGGTAAGCGCCTGGTTGACTGAAGCAGTCACCGTCACCTGATCATCATCGATGATATCTACTGTGATGGTCCCTGAGTCCCCAAACGCCCCCCCAATAGTGATAGTGTCATCATCATCAACGGCACCATTGGTCACCGTACTTGATGAACCGGTTCCTCCAGTTGTTGCAGCAGTACCCATAACGATACGCATACAAAACCCTGCAGTAAGAGTCTGATCTGTCTCTGGACTAAAAGTTATTGCTTGTCCTGATACAGAAACACCCCAGTCAGTTGCAGAAGGAGTTGTTGCAACAACTTCGTCAGTGTAGTTCGCAGTAGAACAGTTTGCACTGTCCCCGAGCTCAACATCAAAGTTCGCAGCAGCAGTTGCGGCGAGTGTAAAATCTGCACTAAAGGTAAGCGATATGGTGTCCGCACCACCAGTCTGGATACCGGTTGGTGTTGCAAACTGCACGGTGACATAGTCAGATGCCGTACTTGCTTTTAATCTCCCGAACGTTGCTTTCGCACTGGTAACAGTTGCAGCGACAGCGGTGAGAGGAAATGCTACTTGTAACAGAAGCATTGCGACACTCACCATGCCGACAATTTTTGAAAAAATTTTCATTGGTTTTGAACAAACTATTGAACTAATAATGATACTGTTGCGCAGTATACAGGTCCAGTATAGCAACAAAACCATCGTAAATAAAAGCCTTGGGAGTAAAGTTATCCACAGAGCTCCCTAAAAAGTCGGTGTTGCAATAAAAAGAAGTGCGTCACTGTAGTCTGCGTGCGCATTTGTTGTTGCTGATGCCGCACCGTTTACAAGCACCTCAGCATGCCCCCCAACAACAGGAGACCCTGCGGTCGTGAGTATGCTTTCCCCTGTTGTAGTCAGTGCTTGTATAGCATTGGTCTCAAGATCGGTCACACACGTACCACTATTGTAGGGCGCCGCTCTCGAAAACCCAACGAGACCTGCTGTTGCAACACAGAGACCATAATTTTCTGTTCCACCTGCCATTGTGCCGTCACTACTGCCGATATCGTGCGCTGGAGTTGCAGTAGAAACAAGACCATTTGCACCATTTGCATTACTTACCAAAACCACAATCCCCCCAGGAGCATTGGTATCTGCTTCAACGACAACCATCTGCGTTCCATCAATCGTCCCTGAAACTCTCGTATCAGCAACACTGATAGTACCCAAGTCGACTGTATAAGGAGCAGATGATTCGCCATTACCACCACCAGATGCAGTGTCGAGGTCAAAAGTAATCGTTGGCTCTATTGTGATACAGTCCTCGTTTGAAGTAGCGATGATGTACCCGAGTGCATCATAGGTCTGTAATACAAAACAGTACTCCCCGGGAGCAAGGTCTGCATAGGTATATGTCGTAACGTTTGTAACGTCAGTATAGGTGTAAGGGCCTCCTGAAACTGATGCAATACCGGTATTGTACCCAGCAACAGTCCACCCGAGCCCTTCACTTGATGTCGCCGCAGGCCAGGAAAGATCTGCATCATCTCCATTTGGAGTTGCGGTCAGTGTGACATCAGAAACAAAAGGAAAATAAAGAAATCCGTAATTTGCACCAAAGTTTGTGGATGATCCTCGTGCACTAAAGGTAATATTTCCCGCAGAAAATAAACCGAATGAAGAAGATGATCCGTATCCTCCCCCCGTGCCGACCATTGGGTCTCTGATGATGAAATTTGTACTCGTGATATCAACCGCGTAAGCAAAGAACACCCACGAAAGCGCTATACATGGAGCAATAACAAACGAAAAGAAAGAAAGGGTCTTGAAAGGCCTCATAACAAAGTATATAAAGTATAGCACTTGGGCACCGAGACTCCACGCGCACTAACGAACCTCGACTCCTCCAATTGTTTTTATCTTTTCCAAAAATGAATCAAAGATTTCTGATACTTCAGCATCAGTCATCGTGCGATCTTTTGCCTGAAACACGAACCGAACAGCGACACTTGTGCGACCGTCCTTTGTAAACGTATCAAAAACAAACGGTTCACGTGCACACCGTGCTTGCGCAAAAACAGATGCAGTCTGTAAAAATTGTTCTTTTGTATTCTCGTCTGCAACCCATACCGCAACATCACGCACCATATGAGGATACAAAGACCAAGGAACAAAAGTACCTGTAACATGCGACACCTCAAACACATGATCAAGCGCAATGGTGTGTCGTGCGATAAATTCATCGAGCGCAAGCTCTTCAAATACCCCCGCATCGACAGTAGCGACACGGACCTCTTCCTTTTCAGCTGAAAACACCGTCCCCATCTCAAAAAGACATACTTTTTGTGCACCAAAAAGCGGAGCGTTGAGTCGATTGAGTTCATAGCTTTCTTTGAGTCCATCAGAGAGATTTGTGCGGAGTGCACTCTTATCCTTTGGCGCATATGACAAATACACTTCTCCTTTTTTCCGAAGACTATAGTTCATCACTTCACAAAAACCTTGCCCTGAAAGGAAGTACTTCACCGCTCGAACTTTGTCATACTCTGATACTTGCACGGTAGGGGTAAACGGGAGCGGGAGCGCTTCCACCTTTTCATATCCTCGCACTCGTCCAATCTCATCAGCAACATCATGCGCCCCCGTAAGATCGATACGTTCAAAAGGAACCGTAAGGACAAACTGCTCCCCCGATTGGGTAAACGTGTACCTGAAGCGTGTAAATACTGACACGATATCTTCTATAGTAAGTGAAGCGCCGAGGATCCTCTGCACCTCGTGCAAATCAAAAGAGATAGTCTTTTGCTCTGGTTTTGTTTGATATGTATCACTGACACCGACAATATCACCACCGGCAATCTCTCGTATCAGATGAGCGACGTGCATTGCGCAGTCAAGGGCAATCTCTGGAGTCAAATCATTTTCAAAACGCTTTGATGCATCGGTGACAAGACCGAGTCTTCGAGAAGTCTTTCGTACCGCAACTGGTTCAAAGTTTGCCACTTCAACCACCAGAGAAGTCGTCTTTTCATCAACCTCTCCCGTCGCACCCCCCTTTACCCCTGCGATTGCAAGCGCACCGAGGTAATCAGCAATCACGAGATCATTCTCTTTCAAAACTTTTTCTTCTTTTGAAAGAGTGGTGATCGTCTCCCCTTCTCGCGCGAGCCGCACGACGATACCTCCATCTATTTTTGCGGTATCAAATGCATGCACTGGTTGCCCTCGATCAAAAAGGACGTAGTTTGTCGCATCAACAACATTGTTGATCGAGCGTGCACCGATCGACTCAAGCGCTTCTTTGAGCCACTGAGGCGAAGCTTTGATAGAGACGTTGTCTATCTTGATTGCGATATAGCGACGACAGAGAGGGCTTTGAATCTCAACCGAAAGAGAAAGTGCTGTCTCTGGAAGAGGTGCGTATGTATATAGCTTGAGCGTGAGCCCGAGGAGTCCTGCGAGCTCTCGTGCCATTCCATAGTGACTGAGACAATCGTGTGCACGGTCAGGAAGTACCTTGATATCAAGAATCGTATCGTCCCCCACGACCTCTTCAGACTCTACTTCAAATGCATGAAAAATGATCGTATCTTTTAGAGAAGACACCGACGGCAGCGTCTCTTCAATATGTTTTTGTAGCCATCTATACGAATACTTCATGAAATTAAAATTGATTAAATCTCAGATCACCTTGATACGCGAGGCGAACATCAGTAATTCCGAAACGAACGTTTGCGAGTCGATCAAGCCCCATACCAAACGCAAACCCGGTCACCTTTTTTGGGTCGTACCCTACAGATTCGAACACGTGTGGGTGTACCATCCCTGCACCACAGACTTCAAGCCACTTTTCTCCTACTTTCACATCAACCTCAAATCCTGGTTCCACAAACGGGAAGAAGCTTGGTCGAAGACGAATCTCAGTCTCTCCTCCAAAGAGTTCTCTGAAAAATGACAAAAGCGTCCCTTTCAAATGTTCAACGGTCACCCCTTCCCCTACAACAAGTCCTTCGACTTGGTGGAACTGCATTTCATGGGTTGCATCTGTTGCTTCGTTGCGATAGACCTTGCCGGGCACAATGATTGCAAGTGGTGGGGTGTGTGCCTTCATGTATCTGATCTGCACTGGTGAGGTGTGCGTACGCATAACAAACCCTGGTCTATCCTTCACGAAAAAGGTGTCTTGCATATCGCGTGCTGGGTGGTCTTTGGGAACATTGAGCGCATCAAAGTTGTGCCACTCGTCCTCGAGTTCTGGACCGGTTGCAATAGAAAAACCCTGCTTTTGGAAAATCGAAATAATCTCTTCGGTCACCAAAGTGAGTGGATGGAGGGTGCCTTTTTGATACTCGTTCATGTGTTGCCACTATAGCAAAAATAGGCTTTTTTTAACAATACAGCTCTTTTATGAAAAAATACCAAACAATACTGCCGTGAAATTGAGGATACAGTGTGCAATACAGGCAAGGACAAGGTCAGGATGCTTTTCATATATCCATGAAAAGAGGACGCCTCCTACAAACGCAACCGGGAGGGTAATCGCAGCATACGGATAGATGATATGGAGAAGTGCAAAGAGCACCGCATTGAGCACGATACGGTGTGGCAGACTAAACGAAAACTCTTTGAGTCTCTCGGTAAGAAAGGCGCGGTATGCCACTTCTTGAAGCACTGAGATCGGAATAAAAAAGAGAATCAAGCGCCAGCTTTCACTCCAATTAAGGAGGTTGAGTGGATGAAAATCAAATTCTTTTGCAAAAAAGATAATCGCACCGAGTCCCACGAGAGTAAAAAGACTCCATGCAAGAATTGCTCGAAACTGAAACAAGTTTGCAAGTCCAAGCTGAAGATTGGTCCAATGCTGATACCTGATGATTCCCCAGATGAGAAAGATCACGCACAAAAGCACCAAGAGCCTCCATGAATGAGGAATGACCCCGATATAGATGAGAAACACCGGAGCAATAAAAAGATAGACAATCTCAAGAAATGCTTGGTCTGAATCTTTTGGTCGCGGAGAAATTTGAGAAGTTTGTTCCATGATGGCTATGATTGTACGGCAAGATGCTCTGCAATCTCAAGCAAGCGGTCGTACTTGCACACACGCTCCCCCCGAGTGAGTGACCCTGCCTTGAGAAAATCACACGAAATTCCCACCGCAAAGTCCGCAATAAACGTATCTGTGGTCTCCCCTGATCGGTGTGATGCAAATGTGGTCCATCCGTATGAACGAGCGAGAAGGACGGCGTCGATCGTCTCTGAAAGGGTGCCTATTTGATTTGGCTTGATGAGTGCAGTCGTTACAGAGCCATAGTCATGAGCGAGCTTCATACGCTCGATATTGGTAGTGAGGAGGTCGTCTCCCACGATATGTACCGACTCTCCGAGCGCTTTTTTCAAACGCGCAAATCCTTCCCAATCTTCTTCAAAGAGACCGTCTTCGATAGAGATGATGGGGTATTTTGAAACGAGCGCTTTGTACCATTCGATGAGATCATCTGCGCTTCCTTCCTTTGCTTCACCAAAGATTCGTACTTTGTAGGTGCCATCGTGATAGAAACTTGTCGCTGCAATATCGAGCGCTATCTTACACTCATCGGTGGTATAGCCGGCTTGTGTGATTGCACGGACAAGATAATCGAGTGCTTCTTCATTTGAAGAAAGCGCAGGAGCAAAGCCTCCCTCATCCCCCACCCCTGTCGAAAGGCCTGCGTCGTGCAAAAGAGCTCGAAGTGTCCCAATAATCTCTGAAGCCGCCTGAATCTTTTTTGGCATGCCGGCGATACCTGTTGGTACAATCATGAACTCTTGTATATCGAGCCCGCTGTCAGCGTGCTTGCCTCCGTTGATGATATTGAACGCTGGCTCTGGCAACGAAACCTCTCCAACACCTCCAAGATTTGCAAGGTGTCTATACAATAGGAGACCCTCTTCCTCGGCACACGCACGAGCAAATGCAAAAGAAACACCAAGGAGCGCATTTGCACCAAGCCTTGATTTGTTTGGCGTACCATCAAGAACAATGAGGGCCTCATCGAGCGACCTCTGTGACCACTCTTTTTGAAGCAAGGTCTGTGCAATCTCCCCTTCGACATGCGCAACTGCCTTTAGAACCCCCTTTCCACCAAAGCGTTCCTTGTCGCCGTCGCGAAGCTCGCATGCCTCATGAGCACCGGTACTCGCTCCCGAAGGAACAGAAGCGATTCCACAGCTCCCCGATGAAAGTGTACACTCGACTTCGACTGTTGGTGTCCCCCGTGAGTCAATAATTTCTCGAGCAGAAATTTTGGTAATGATTGGCATAGTGGTAAGTATTATAAATGATGAAATTGTTGAACTGTTTTTCGACTGTGTTCCTCCGCCTCTCGAACAATGGTCTCCATGACCGCAACCGCTTCGACGGGATACTTCCCGATCGTTGTTTCCTCAGAAAGCATGACTGCATCTGCACCCTGTAAAATCGCTGTTGAAACATCGGTAACCTCTGCCCGAGTTGGCTCAGGATGTTCCACCATCGACAGAAGCATCTGTGTTGCAACAATGACGGGCTTGCCTGCATCTTGTGCGAGCGTGATAATCTTTTCTTGAACAAATGGTATCTGCTCAATCGGTACCTCGTTGCCGAGATCTCCTCGCGCAACCATCACACCGTCAGAAACTGCAATGATCTCCGAGAGTCGCTCTACTGCAACAGCTCGTTCAATCTTTGCGATAACTTTTTGAGCACCATGATGCTGCGCGATCACTTCTCGACACAGCGTGATATCTTCGGGACCTCCAACAAAAGAAACGGCGACATAATCGACTCGTTGTGCGACCGCAAAAGCGATGCATTCTCTGTCATGGTCGGTAATTGCTGACGTACTCTTTTGGTCATACCCATGGAGACGCTCTTTTTGAATACGAGGACCTGGGAGGTCAACAATGATAGGGATAGTCTTCCCTGCCTCTTTTGCAACACGCCGAACAAGTGCGATCTGGTCTTTGTGATCATCCGGTGCACCATATGAAAAATTGAAACGGACAACATCGAGCTGATGAGCGACCATCTCTTTGAGCGTCTCATAGACAGACGAAGATGGTCCGAGTGTTGCGACAATCTGTGCAGTCGAAGAGGTCTGTGTTGTGTGCTCCACACTACGAATCTCCTTTGATTCAAGGTGACCCTCCGTAGAAAGCTCATAGATGATAACCGCCTCAAATGGCATCTCCACATCTGCGATTCCTTCATCAGAAACAGATTCGATGTATTTGATAAGTGTTCGAAGTGAATTACCATGACCAACGACAAGCACATTTTTCCCCTCGAGAACCTTCGGGAGGATATGTTCGAGAAAATACGGAATCACTCGGTCATACACCATCTTGAGCGATTCACCGTTTGGGATAGGGTGATCCCACCCGCGACGAAGTTGTTTAAATTCTTCTTCTCCAAGCGCACGTTCCATCTCCCACTTATTTCGTCCTGCATAGTCCCCATAGTCACGCTCATTGAGCGCCGCAGAGTGTTCAGTTGGTATCTCGAGGAGACCACAGGTGTTGAGCATACAAGAGAGCGTCTCAATCGAACGTACCTGCATCGACGCAAAGGCACAGTCAATCGTCATGTCCTTGATAAGAAGTCCGATGTTTTCTGATGTTTTAAAACCAAGGTCTGTTAAATGACGGTCGTAACTCCCGGTCCATCTACCAACCTTGTTCCATTCTGATTCTTGATGCCGTGCGAGAATAAGTTTTCCTTTCATACCAAATCCTTATACAAGATGCGCAGGAGTGCGCCCTTCAAAAAAATCAATAATAGTTTGTGCCGAAACAACCGCCATATCTTCTCTCGCTTCAATACTTGCAGAAGCAATATGAGGGGTGAGGATGACATTGTTACATCGAGCAAGCCCCGAGACAAGCTTTGGTTCAAACTCAAATACATCAAGTCCTGCTCCTGCAATCACGCTTCGTTTGAGCGCATCACAAAGTGCGCGCTCATCGATGACTGGCCCTCGAGCAGTATTTACCAAAAACGCACTCTTTTTCATTATGCCAAACTGTGGCGCACCGATGAGATGATGTGTCGTCGGAAGAAGTGGTACGTGGAGACTGACGATATCTGCGCTTCGCAAAAGCTCATCGAGAGACTCAACCTTTCGAGCACCAAGTGAATGCTCGAGTGTTTCGTTTGCTCGAGTATCCATATACACGATCGATAGCCCGAGTCCTTTTGCATAAAAAGCGACACGCTCCCCGATGCGTCCTGCTCCCACGAGCCCGAGTGTCTTCCCAAAAAGATTGGTCCCGACAAAGTTCATCGGCGCCCATCCTTTGTATTTGCCACGGCGAACAAAATCATCCGCTTCGACAACTTTTGCAGCAAGTGCGAGCATGAGCGCTATCGTGTGCTCCGCAACTGCCTCAGAAGAGGAATCGGTCGGAGCGTTTGCAACTGCAATGCCTCGCTTTTTTGCTTCTACGACATCGATGTTATCAAAACCAGTCGCATAGTTCGCATAGAGCTTCACACTCGGTGCAACATCAAAAACCGCCCCGTCGATCTTGTCCGTCAGGAGCGAAAGAACTGCATCATAAGAGCCCTTTTTGAGTATTTTGATGAGTGACTTTTGCTTGAGTATTTTGTCTTTCGGATAGATATCAACGATATACCCTTTTTGTTTGAGAAGCGCGATGCCGTTCTCTGGAATTGCTCTCGTTACGAAAATCTTCTTGGTCATAATACACTCATCATACTCTTCCTTTGTACGCGCTGCCAATCGCCTCTCCAATACAACTGAAACCATCCGCTTTTGCAAGACGGACAAGCTCTCTGTTGATCTCGCTGACAACCTGGGGGCCTTCATAAATCATCCCTGTGATCATCTGTACGAGTGACGCACCATGGCAGATCTTCTCATATGCGTCTTTGGCACAAAACACACCTCCACACCCAACCAACACAAATCGTTCCCGATACTGCTGATAAATATACGAGAGGATCTTATCCGCACTCGCCTGCACCACCTTGCCACTGATACCTCCAACCTCGGGAATGACACTATCAAAGAGATACTCCTCGTCACGCCGTTTTGTGAGGTTGGCACAAATGATTCCTTGGATACGGTGACTGTCTGCAATCTTCAAAAGCATCTCAAGATCACCCTCCAAAAGATCAGGAGAGAGTTTAATAAAAATTGGCTTTATCGTCGGGATCTGATCGAGAACAACAAAAAGCTTTTCGAAGTTTTCTGGTTTCAAAAATGGTTGTCCTGTCTGAGTATTGGGACAGCTGATATTGACGGTGAGATAGGAAGCAAATGGTTCAATCGTGCGGAACGCATGCGCCATATCATCAATCGCCCGATCGATATCGGTATTTTGGACGCAGTTTGTCGAAGCGACACTGAGGCCTATAGGAATAGCAAATTTCTTTTTTGAAAGTCTCTCGGCGATAACATCGGCGCCGTCGTTCTTGAGTCCATAGTAAACAACAAGTCCTTTTGATTTTGGGAGGCGCCACAATCGTGTCCCCTCATTGCCTGCACACGGCAGTCCCGTGATCGAACCGATCTCTGCAAATCCAAACCCCACCACAGGAAGGATGTCGGTCAGCTCCCCATTCTTATCAAACCCCGCAGAAAGTCCAACAGGATTTGCAAAAGGGATTCCACACACTTCTTGTTGAAGAAACTTGTTTCGATATCCAAAGAAAAGAGAAGTGCACGCTCTTCGAAAAGAAGATTTCCCGAGCCAGATGCCCGAACGAATCATTCGGTCGTGAACAGCTTCTGGGTCACGAGCAAAAAAGAACGGCTTCAGGAAAGAGACATAAAGTCGATGAATAACAGTATTCCTGATTCGGATGAGGATGTCGTACATACCAGACTGGTCACAGTGTAGTCCAAAGAAGCACGGAGGGCAAAAGCAGGAGTTCCATAGTTCTCCTTGGTGTCACAACTATATTTCCTGACGGAAATATGTCGCGACCCCGCCTAACAAAAAACCTTACTTTGTTTGAATAAGAGTATTTTTTAAAATAGCTTCTAATTGTTCGCGTCCGTAACCACTTTTCAAGTATCTCTCCCTAGCAAGGGCGTCCTTCTTGTTTATAAAATATTCGTATCGTATCAAAACAAACGGCCTACGACCGCGCGTCGAGATCACCTCTCCTCGAGTATGATTACCAAAACGCTTTTTTAAATCAGATGTTACTCCAATATAAAAACCTTGATCTTTTTCAGATCGAAGAACATACACATAATAATGTTCTTGAAACGTTTGACGTTTCATATTTTCTATTTTAGCGCGTGTCGCGTCAAACGCGACACGTCTCCATGGGCATTGCCCACGTTCGACGTGGGTGCCTATCGGGATTTGAACCCGAACTAAGAGATCCACAGACTCTTGTGCTAACCATTACACTATAGGCACCATATGATTGCGCCCGTACGGGCGCTTTTGGTTATACCAAAAAACCTCGACAAAATCTAGTTTTCCTGGGGTGGTGTGTCCGAAGGTATCGCATGATACCCAGAGACAACTATTCGCTCAAACACTTGCGAACCGATAATGACCGCGAGAAGTATGCATCCATACCCGAGCACCCCTGATGCAAATGAGTGCGGTCCGATATGACGAAGCGACCCCAAAAGAAATGCTATATACCAACTCACAATAGAGATTCCTCCGAGCGCAAATGCAACTCTTCGAAACGCTCTCGCTGGCTTTGCTCTATCAAATGAAAGCTGACGCATACGAGGGGAAACAAAGAGATTAAGTGCGAGCCCATTTACAATGATGACCGCTACGACAAGAACCTTGAGCAAAAACTTTGCAGACATATCGAGTCTCGCCTGTTCAGGGAGATAGAGCATGAGACCACTCATCACCAAGATGGCGAGTCCCACCCAAATAACCGCAGAGAGTGTATCGAAGGTTCCTTTCTCTTCTTCTGATATCTGATGGTCCTTCAAGAAACGAAAAAAGAAAATATCCGAAAATGTCGCGCCCCCTACCCCAAGAACAAACCCAACCCCGTGCACAATCGCCCACCACACTTTATGTGTACCAATGAGTGAGATAACCGATGCATCAATATTCCAAAAGAGTGTGAGCCCAAGCACGGTACTTGCAAAAGCGGAGACTAAACACAGACTACACCATGCTCTGATAACAATTGCTTGTAGAGCAACAAAATAGATGGACATGAGTACTCCTACAATTGTGACAATCAAAAGTCCATACGAGACAACGACTCCCCCAAAAAGTTCCGGGAAGGCCACCTTCCCTGCATACAACACAGCAATAACTGTATAGTAGAGGACTCCAAGAAGATCATTTGGAATACCAAAAGTAGAACCAAAAGTACTATGCACAACCTTGTCACAATTTGCCCGCAAGGGGCACATGAGCTTCTTTTTCTTTCTTTTATCTTGGTAAATATGAAGAGCCGCCCATAGACCAATGAGCCCCGCGAGAAGCGCAATAAGAAGAGAAATATCAAAGACAAACATTGGTGTGTAGTTCATATGCTAAGAACTCATTTCACTCGCATACATCGACGAAAGTGTATACAAGAGTGACACCGCAAGTGGGCCAATCAAGATACCCGCAGGACCAAGGAGTGCGATACCTCCAAGCACTGAGAAAAGGATGAACATTGGATGAATCTCGATCTTTCTTCCCACCACAATAGGACTCAAAAGGTTGTCGATCGTCCCAACAAGAAGTGCCGCCCATAAACCAAACCCGATTGCATTTTCTGTTGCCCCTGTTGACACCAAAAAGAGTACTGCGGGAATAGAAATAAGTGCAGTACCAATGGTCGGGATAAGAGATGCTATCCCCGCAAGGAGGCCCCAAAGCGCAGGATTTGGTACACCGAAAACCCAGAGACCAAGTCCCAAAAGTACCCCTTGAATAATCGCAATCAAAAGATACCCTTTGAGCACTCCGTTTACCGCCAACGAGAGACGCTCAATGATCCGATGTGTACTCTCAGATGAAAGCGGCAAGATAGCAACCATCGTTGCTCGCCATCGTGGACCATCTTTGAGGAAATAAAACATAGCAAGAATAATCAAAAAAAGTGAGAAGATGGATGACAGAACGACACTGACGATATCGCCGATTCGATCAGTAACAACTCCTGCAATGCTGAGTGCTTTTTCTTCTACCTGAAACGATGCTCCCGGAAAAAATCTTGTAATCATTTCATTGAAACGAACAATCACTGAAGGTTCTACTGTCTTTTCAGAAAGAGACACGTAGAGTGTCTGTGCCTGATGAAAGACAGATGTCCCGATAACAAACAACGGACCACAGACAACGATAAGGAAGATAATGATTGTAAAAAGCGCAGCAAACCACCCGTTCCCTCGAGTAGCTCGTTTTATAAACCATCGATGAATTGGATAAAAGACGACCGCGAGTGCTGCTGCAATGATAAGCACAATGAGAAATGGCCACAAGAGAACGACACCAAGTGCAACGGCACCCACAAGAAGAAGAACAAACGTAATATGTTTTGATGAAAACTGAGTCATACGAGTATTGTAACGGAAAGAGCAAGTCAGTCAAAACAAAACCCGGCGCCTGAGCGCCGGGAGGATGAGACAACTGCACAGGAAAATAATATAAAGAAGAACCAAAACCTGGGATAAGTATAAAGTATTGATCAGAAAAAGTAAGAGGCTTGGTCACAAATAATTTCTTTCAGAAATTT
>JBPOIF010000022.1:0-9006 GCA_052034745.1 Candidatus Nomurabacteria bacterium
ATGATATCGTTTTGGTTTTCAACGAATATTCTTTTCGAAAGAAAGGGATATTTTTGTGCACCACTTGAAGTCGAACTTAAAAAGACAAGCCGAACACAAATAATCAGCAAGAAGAGAGCGATTAGAGAGAGAAGAGAGATGATCAGTTTGTTGTTTTTGGGCCAAACGTACACATAAAACAGCATACCGATTATGGAAAGCAATCGCAAGCCGAAAGAGGGGTGCAGAATGCAAATTTCCTATATTATACCATATTAAAAGTATACTGTAAATGGTATTAATACCACAAAATGCACCAAAGTGCTCGGACGCCATCCTGCCAGCGAACTTTCTTACCTTCTCTTATGGAGCGGCCGCTATAACTAATTGGAATCTCGGTATATCGAATTTTTTTGATTCTTGCTATCTTCACTGTTATTTCTGGTTCTATCCCAAAACGGTTTTCAGTAAGTGATATATTTTTTAGGAGAGGAGATCGAAATGCTTTGTAACATGTTTCCATGTCTGTAATCGGAAGACCTGTTTTTATTTTTGTAAGCCAAGACAGTAATTTGTTTGCAAGATAGGTGTGAATAAAAAAATGTTCAGTTTTTTTCCCTATAAACCGAGAACCATAGACAACATCCGCAGTGTTGTTGATGATAGGGGAGATGAGCTCGCTTATCTCAGGAGGGCTATATTCGGTATCAGCATCTTGAAACACTACAATATCTCCTGTCGCGCAGGAGAGCCCTGTTCTGAGGGAGGCACCTTTTCCTTTATTGGTAGTGTGTCGCAAAAGAATCAATCCCTCTCGGTGCGAAATAGAGTTTGTTGAGTTGTCAGACGAACCATCGTCAATGAGAATGATTTCTTTTTCGATAGGGAGAGCAAGGTCCATGATAGCTGTTACTACCTGAGAGAGTGTTTTCGCCTCGTTAAAAAATGGGATGATAATAGAAACTTTCATATATTAAGGTTTCGTCATAAAGACTACTCGTTTATAAAAGAAATAACTTTCAACCGCAATCAATCCTGAAGTAAATATTTGCGCGAGAAGATACTGTAACGATAACGTTTCGGTAAACCAGTGCATCAGGTAGCCGTTCACCACAATATTTATTCCTGTAAGGAAAAGGTATAAAAAAGCTTGGCGAGGTATTGCTACGGAAGATCTCTCTTGAAATGCCCAAAATTTTTGCAAGGTAAAACTTACAATCGAGGCAACAAGAAATGCAACCGTTGTTGAGAACAATAAAGAAGCGTTTAGTGTCTCATAGAAAAGTATGAGGATACAAAAATGAATGAGTGCTCCTGTTGTTCCAGAAACAATAAATCGAGTAATTGCAGATTTTTGGACAATAGAAAAGTGGTTTTTCATGGTGTGCGGGGTACTTGCCTCGGGTAATTGTATGATACAATGTACGGGTATACTATCATAATAGTTTTTCTTTATGTTTTTGTTTTTCAAGCGAAATCGACCAATTATTTTATTCTCAGGCCTCATCCTTCTTGTGGTAGCTCTTTCTCTCACCTCTATTTATTTTTATAGGAAGTATACGAAAGTATCTATTAGTTCAGCTCAAATATCTCAAAAAGAGGTGCAGTCTCTTGTCAAAGAAGTTTCTCGTCTCATGGTACTTCCTGAAGGAGAGACCCCAACAGTTGCAACCGTATCAGACCCTGATCTTCTCAAGGACCAAGAATTTTTCTTGAAAGCAAAAACAGGACATAAGGTTCTCATATTTACCAACGCAAAGATTGCAATCCTCTATGATCCCGGTATACGCAAGATCATAAATGTTGCCCCTCTTAATATAGGTGAAGGAACCAGTAGGGCTGAATAACTACTAGCCTCAAATCTCCTTATATAGTATGCTAAAAATACTATGAAGTATGCATGGAGTATCTTTTTTATTGTTGTTATTGGTCTCGTTGTATGGTGGGCAAAGTCGGGCACTGTCGCCACACCTCTTCCCGAACCATCTCCCGTAGAGGCAACTGAGACTTTGGAAGAAGATCTATCAACAGAAGAAGCACCCATTATAAAAACAAAAAAACAAACAAAAAACGGTATGACAATTGAAACAACAAAAGAAGGAACAGGAGAAGCAATCACAAATGGAAAAACAGCAGTGGTTGATTATCTAGGGAAGTTGGTCGACGGTACGGTCTTTGATGCAAGCGCGCCTCGCGGACAGACATTTTCTTTTCCTCTTGGTGCGGGGATGGTCATCAAGGGATGGGACCAAGGGGTCCTCGGTATGAAAGTAGGAGAGACTCGAGTCCTTACGATTCCTCCTGAGCTTGCCTACGGCGCACAAGGTGCTGGTGGAGTGATCCCTCCAAATGCAACGCTTATCTTTGAAGTTACACTTCAAGCAATCAAATAATATGCAACACGTATTTTCGTTCGGGAAGAAAATAATAGAATGGTGGAAATCAAAACGTACCACCGTCAAAGGATTTATCGTCGTGGGTGTCGCGGTTGTTTTGTTGGTGGTTTTTGGGGGATCTTCTGATCCTTTGGTAACCGAAACTGCGCTTCGACAAGATCTTTCTCGGACTGTTGCAGCAACAGGTGCTGTTGTCAGTACTACTGATTTGTCGCTTTCATTTCAAGAGACAAACTTGGTGCGCACTATATATGTTACCGTGGGTGACAAAGTACGAAAGGGGCAGATACTCGCAACACTCGAAAATAGCAGTGAAGCAGCCTCGGTTGCCTCTGCGCGGGGAGCGCTTCTTGCTGCTGAAGCTCGTGCACGAAAAACAGTTGAGGGAACCAGTGGTGATGAGGTGCGCAGTGCCGAAGTGGCAGTCCAAAGCGCCCGCCGTACACTCTTGTCGAGTGATCTTATTGCAAAAGATGAAGAAGGTCTCTCTGTTGGAGCACCTGATATCACCGGTGCGTACAATGGCTCTCTCGAGGGCGTCTATACAATCGAGTTCGATCGATCGATGAACGAAATCACTTTTGGAGGAATCGAACAGGGGAGAATGTCTGTCAGTACCACCCCAAAGGCGCTTGGGACAAAAGGTCTCCTCATTGCGTTTCCTGAAGGTGCCGCACGAAGTATCGGTACGCAGTGGTCTATCGAAATACCGAACAAAAATGGCGATTCTTATATACAAAATCTCAACGCCTACAACGAAGCGTCTGCTGCGCTCGCGCTCAAAAAGACCGTCGCTCCTTCTGATGTCGACGTCTCACAAGCTGATGTTGTTTCTGCACAGGCCTCTCTTGCCAGTGCTCAGGCTGCTTTTGAAAAGACAGTGATTCGCGCACCTTCTGATGGGACGGTTACCAAGATCGACGTGAAGCTCGGACAACTCGCAGAAGCATTTTCTCCGGTAATAAGCATCCAAGATGTTGGCAATCTCTACATCGAAGCAAATGTCAACGAGAGCAATATCTCGCACGTGGTAGTGGGTCAACCTGTTTCAGTGACGTACGACGCGCTTGGAAGAGACAAAGTCTTTATGACCACGGTCTCGTCAGTAGATCTCGGGGCAACCGTTGTTGACGGTATCGTAAACTACAAAGTAAAAGCAGTGGTTCCTGATACGACAAATATACGATCAGGAATGACCGCAAATCTATCAATACAAACAGCGTTTGTTCCAAACTCTGTAGTCATTCCAGAAAGAGTTATTACTGTTTCAAAAGAAGGCGTGCAGTCAGTTGAGGTTCTTGTTGATGAGCGTAAAGGGCGTACCGAAAATCGTACGGTTACCACAGGGCTTGTCGGAGATGGAGGTTTGGTCGAGATAACTTCAGGACTTTCTGAAGGAGAGCGGGCTCTCTTTAGTGCAAAATAATTTTTTAGTATGAGCCGTATCGACCGATTGAAGATAGACCTTCGTGTAGGGGGTTTTTTGGCAAAACGAGACATCAAACGCGCAAACAAGTGGACAACGATTCTTATCGTGTTTGTTATGATGCTCACGTTTCTCAACCTTGTGGTGGTCAGCGGTATCCTCGTCGGTCTCATCCAGGGATCTGTTGAAGCAGACAAGAAGTACTCTTCTGGGGATATTTTGATTACGCCGTTTCTTAACAAGGCGTATATCGACCATACACCAGAGGTCGTTGCTGCAATCAAAACACTTCCAGACTTTTCTGCTGTTGCGGTTCGATACACGGGGAGCGCTCGTGTTGAGTCAAACTACCGAACGACACTGAAGCCGGGAGAACTTCGTGATGGAGCCGGGGCAACACTCCTCGGTATCGACCCAAAAAATGAGGAAGCATTTTCTGGGATATCAAAGTTTGTTATCGAAGGAGATTTTATCGATGCAAACGATAGTGACAGTATCGTCATTGGGAAAAACTTGTTGTACAAGTACACCCCGATTGAATCCCCAGGGTTTCAGACACTCAAAGATGTATCGATTGGTTCTCGTATCAAGATCACTGTTGGTGGCGTCTCAAAAGAATACTTTTTGAAAGGGATTATTTCGAGCAAGGTTGATGCGTTTGATACTTCGGTCGTTATGGTTGATGCCGAAGCGCGCAAGCTCATCGGGCGCACTGATGTGAATGCAAATCAGATCGCGGTGATACTCAAGCCAGGTGTGGACCCTCTGATTTCCAAAGCGCAACTTCTTGCAAGTGGGCTCGATGAATACGGTCGCATACAGACACACGACGAAGCGCTTCCAAAGTTTCTCAAAGACATCGCAAACACTTTTGCGATTCTCGGCAACGCAATCAGCGCGATCGGTCTCGTGGTCGCTTCGATCACGATATTTATCGTTATCTTTGTGAACGCGATTACGCGACGACGTTTTATCGGTATCTTGAAGGGGATAGGGATTACGCAGCGTGCAATCACGGTGTCGTATATTCTCCAGTCTATATTTTATGCGGTTGCGGGTTCGATCGTTGGGATGGTGATTGTGTTTGCACTTTTGAAGCCGTTTTTTGATGCAAATCCAATCGATTTTCCATTCTCAGATGGAATCCTCGTGGCGACGATCTCGGGGACATTTGGCCGAGCGTTTATATTGCTCCTTGCGACTATGGTTGCAGGATATATTCCCGCCCGTATCGTAATCAAACAAAACACCCTCAGCGCTATCTTGGGGAGATAATATCATCACTATCATGCTTGAAATAAAAAATCTTTACAAAACATTCCAGAGCGGAGAAGGAGAAGTCCATGCAGTGGACGATGTGTCTTTTCTCGTTCCTGAGGGGCAGTTTGTGTCTATCACAGGGAGATCTGGTTCTGGGAAATCAACACTGTTGTACCAGCTCGGGCTCCTCGATCACCCTACTTCGGGGTCCATCTCTATCGATGGGGTGGAGGTCACCAATCTTCCAAGTAAAGAGCGTACGCAGATACGTCTCCATGATTTGGGATATATTTTCCAAGACTACGCTATCTTGCCGACATTGACTTCTCTTGAAAATGTAATGGTCCCACTTCTTATGCAAGGACTCTCTGACAAAGAAGCGCACAAAAAAGCAGTTGCTGCACTTACTCGTGTGGGGCTCGGAGATCGATTGAACAACCTTCCAGGGCAGCTCTCAGGAGGACAACAGCAACGTGTCGCGATTGCGCGCGCTATTGGGCACGGCCCAAAAATCATCTTTGCAGATGAACCAACTGCGAACCTCGACTCTGAGACATCACGGACGGTTCTTGAAGCGTTTCTTGAACTCAACAAAGAAGGGCAGACCATCATCATGGTCACTCATGAGCCTGAGTATGCAGCGCTGACCCATCGCATCATCACCCTTGGGGATGGGAAACTCATCTCTGACAAGACCTTGTAATACAGGGATTTTTGACTTTGCTATACTACAGGCATGCATACATTTATTGAAAAGAACGAAGGGCTTGTAAAGCTTGTTGCGATGTTTGTGGCACTATTTTTGGTGGCTGCAACGATTGGCAAGCTCAAAGAGTACCGATTTATTGGAAGTGGAGTCGGTGCGTCAAACACTATCACTGTAGTAGGTGAGGGAAAGATTGATCGTGCTCCTGATACTGCAAAGATATCTTTTTCGGTTCGCAGTGAATCAAAAGTACTCAAGGATGCGCAAAGTTCAGTGAGTGAAAAAGTGGATGCAGTCACAAAAGCACTCAAAGAACTCGGTGTCGAAGAGAAGTACATCAAAACTGAGTCATACAATTCGTATCCTCAGTACGACTACGCGTCATCGGTATCTTGTTATGGGGGAGGATGTCCTCCTGTGGGAACTCCAAAGATTCGCGGATATGAGGTTGCACATAGCATCACGGTGTCGGTAAAAGATCTCGAAAAAGTAAATGATGTTCTTGGAGTACTCGGGACACAAGGAGTAAGTGATATGTCAGGACCTCAGTTTGGTTTTGAGGATGACAGTGCTATCGCACGAGAAGCACGGGCACTTGCTATCACTGATGCAAAAGAAGAAGCAAAATCACTTGCAAAATCGCTCGGGGTGCGACTCGTCCGCATTGTTTCATTTAGTGAAAATGGGGGAGGGTATCCAATGTATGCTCGCGCTGAAATGAGTGTTGGAGCATCAGATGCAAAAGCGGTTGCTCCTGCGCTTCCTATCGGGGACCAAAACGTGCAAGCACAGGTTACTATCGTATACGAAATCAAATAGTCCTTATTTCACAAGGAATATTGACGAAAAATCGCTTCTGGGGTATGATGCTGTTATAAGCCCCCAGGGGCGATTTTTAATATAAGCACTACATCCATGACAAACATTACCAACTTCTTCAAAGGGACACTTGCAGAAATGAAACAAGTGAACTGGCCAACAAGAAAAAAGGCAGTCATTTATTCATTGGTCGTTATTATTTTTTCAGTTGCAATCGGGTACTTACTCGGCGCTTTTGATGCGCTCTTTCGTATGATCCTCGAGGCAACACTCTACTAAGCCTACTACTATGTCAAAACAAGAACACACAGGAGAAAGACATTGGTATGCTATTCATACCTATTCTGGATATGAAAATGCAGTGCTCCGTAATCTTCGCCAGCGTATCGAATCACTCGGAATGCAAGACAAGATTTTCAATGTTGTTGTCCCTACAGAAAAGAAAATCAAAATCAAAGGAGGGAAGCGTGTTGAGGTAGAAGAAAAAGTATACCCAGGATATGTCCTCGTCGACATGGTAGTGACTGACGACTCATGGTTCGTCGTTCGCAATACGCCTCGAGTAACAGGATTTGTTGGTGCAGGGGTCACTCCGGTACCGCTCACACAAAAAGAGATTGATTATCTTCTCGGTAAGATGGACGAAGATATGTCAGCAAAACACGCAATCGACCTCGAAGAAGGGGAGATCATTATCATTACGGATGGTCCGTTCAAGGATGCTGAGGGACGTGTCTCTGGTGTAGATGCAGAACGTGGAAAGGTTAAAGTCATGGTTTCGCTCTTCGGACGAGAGACTCCAGTGGAGCTCGACTTTCTCCAGGTCAAAAAACTCTAAACAATACGAATGTAAAGAAACCCTTGCTAAAGCAAGGGTTTCTTGTATAATGGGCACCAATCAAAATCAGTCCTTTATGAACAGAAACCGTCTTTTAGGTGTGTCAATTCTTCTTATTCTTGTTGCGATCGACATTTTTCCTGCTTTGCGTTCGGCGTATTTTCGACGAAGGCGTGAAAAGAAACGAAGACAAAGCAGAATGCCTCAGATCCCTCTCGCAAAAGTTCAAGACAAGAGGTACAAAGAGGGCGCGTATATCCTTTTTTGCGAAACATATGATGAATGTTTTGAATTAAGGAAAGTCGCCGTAAGGGTCGACAAGGATCAGTACCGAAGAATTGATCGACAGCATCTTGTAGGCCTCAGAGAGACCTTCTGTGCTTTTTCCGGTGATAAAAAGATTCCCGGGTACGAAGTAATCACAGAAGAACGGAAGCCCGTTTTTAGTCCCACGACATCCTAATGGTATCCTAATGAAAACTGTTCCAATCCATGAAAGCCCCTCACTCCCACCTGAGTAGGGGTCTTTTCTTTTGCCCTGTACAAAATACTCTTTTCTGCTATAGTACTCTCGTTACGCTTTCGCCATTTTAAGTAAGCTTCACATACAATATATGGCAAAAAATATTACAAAAAAGATCAAGCTCCGCGCAATGGGGGCAATGGCAACTCCAGCTCCACCACTTGGACCAGCACTTGGACAAGCAGGTGTGAACATCGGAGACTTCGTTCAGAAGTTCAACGCTGCCACTGCTGACAAGCGAGGAGAAGTGCTCGGGGTAAAGATCGATGTGTACGATGATCGTTCATACGATTTCCGAGTAACCGAACCAACAATGACCAGCCTTATCTTTAAGGCAGCAGGTGTTGAGAAAGGTTCAGGAAAGCCACGAACTTCAAAAGCAGGCAAAATCACTCGTGATCAGGTTCGCCAGATCGCAGAACGAAAAATGCCCGACCTCAATGCAAATGATATCGAAGGGGCGATCAAAATCGTCGAAGGATCAGCTCGATCTGCAGGTATCGAAGTAGTTGGATAATCCACACATAAAAATCCCCGAAAGGGGATTTTTGGTTTGGCACAAACCTGTATTTATTGTCTTAAAATGCTAGAATCGTCCTATGGAAGCAATGCTCATACAATCGATAAAACAAGCCCTGAAAGCCCTTGACCTCCCAGAGGTATCTTTTGTGCTTGAGCACCCAAAAGAACTCTCTCATGGTGACTGGGCAACAAATGTGGCCCTTGTGGTTGCAAAAGAGGCAGGCAAGTCACCAAAAGAGGTTGCAGAACGAATCGCTCATCATTTACAGGAGCAGTCTATTGAAATCGTAGAGCAGATCGAAGTCGCAGGACCAGGGTTTATCAACTTCACACTCAAACGCGATCTGTTTGTAAAGACTTTGATTGACGCACAAGATCCAGAGTGGGGGAATACCGAGGTGTATAAAGGTAAAAAGATTCTTGTAGAACACTCAAGCCCAAACTTGTTCAAACCATTTCATATAGGACACCTGATGAACAACACTATTGGTGAAGCGCTCTATCGTCTCGCCAAGAGTTCTGGTGCGCAGGCGACCC
>JBPOIF010000037.1:0-34014 GCA_052034745.1 Candidatus Nomurabacteria bacterium
CTCGAACCGTACTTTTTGAGCCACGCGGAGCGTGGCGAACCCTTTCAGATTCAGGATTTTTTGGGGGGAATACATTTGTGTCGGCACTTCGTGCCGACCCCATTTCGGCTTCCGATTCCGATTTTCAATTTTGGCGGAGACGGCGAGATTCGAACTCGCGAGGGGGTATAAAGCCCCTGCCTCTTTAGCAAAGAGGTACGTTAGACCGCTCTGACACGTCTCCAATAGAGAGGAATGTAACACAAAAAAAACATTTTTTCTAGAACGAATTCTTGTGCTAGTATAGGGGTATTGGAGGATTGGACCTGTCTGCGCAGGCAGGTGAGATAGCTCCGCTTATATAGTACGGAGGATTGGATGAGTGGTTTAAATCAACGGTTTACTAAACCGTCGTCCTGTTATGGGACCGTGAGTTCGAATCTCACATCCTCCGCATCAAAAAGAACCGTTTTAAAACGGTTCTTTTTTGAATTTACTAAACTACTTTCTTCTTCGCCCAAGAGAAATGGAAAAACTTGGTGCGTCCGTGTCCAAAAAATACAAACAGTATCGCTGCCGCATAGACAACGAGGTCTTCGACTTCCCACGCATTGAACTGTATGAGCATCGTAGTGACTGAAAGTCCAAAAAAGATTGCGATCAGTACTGTCGTGATGCGCGTGATATACCCCATAAGAAAGAGGATACCAAAGATCAGTTCTGCAAACCCCGTACTGAGCACAAAGAGATTGTCCGTAAACCATGGGAAAAATCCTTGCATGAAGTTCCAATCATGCACGCTCAGAAACTGGAGGCTGAGCTCTGGATACAAGAGCTTCTCGGTGAACGCAAGCGTGATGAGAGAGATACCAGTACCGATACGGACGATCTCTACCGCGTGTTTGTGGAAGTGCGCATAGGTGAAGCTCCCCGACTTGGAACTGACGATAAAGAAATACACCGCAAGTGAAAGGAGGATCGCATTTTCAAGGAGCGCCACGAATCCGAGCTTGATCCCAAGTCCGACACAAAAGCCGACGAGGAGCATCGATGCAATTCTCGGCATGACATTGGTGATAAACATGATCCCGACCACGAGCTGTAGTCCTTGCAAAATAGTAGTGACGGTATCTTGTACGGGAAGGTTCGGCACGAGTACCACTTTCCAGACGAGACTCGCCATCACCAAAAAGACGCCGAGTACTGCCTGTGCGATACGATTGATCCCCCACTCGTGCTTGAACGCAAAAGCAAGCAAGCGCTTTGGTGTCGGTACAACTTTGTCTACCACCGAAAAGAGAAGGACGATCCCAAAGACAATCGCAGACCAGATAAAGACCTCTCGACTGCCCCATGTATAAAACGGCACCGATCCATGCTGACTCGCAATCACCGCATCGGTATCGACAAACCATTTGACATGAGCAGACGCAATCGTGGGAGTGATAATCGTGGAGAGAAAAATAATCAACTGTTTCATATGCGTACTAGTATAGCAGTACATATATGAAAGAAATCCTCCCTCGGTGACGTATATACTGTGATAGTGGACCAACAGCCGTATAGAACTGACGAACAGCTTGCTCTTGCAGTGCGTAGTGATACGCAAGTTTTGGGTGAAATCATCGAACGATACGAGCCGAAGCTCGATCGCTACATCGCCCGCAAATCAAGCGCTGATACAAGCGACCGAAAAGACATCTTGCAAAACATCTTTATCAAGGTGTACAAAAATATCAACGACTTTGATACGTCTCTCACATTCTCGTCGTGGATCTACCGTATCGCACACAACGAAATGATCGACTGGTACCGTCGCGAACGTCGCCGGCCCCACCTGTCTCTTGAAGGCAGTGACGGTATCCTCGAGACGATCCGGTCGGAGATATCAGCGAGCGAGCTTGTTGAAAAAGAAGAACTTCGTCGTATGATACAAAAGACATTTGAGACGCTCCCCGAAAAGTATCAGTCGATTGCCGAACTTCGATTTTTTGAAGAAAAGAGCTATGACGAGATCGCCGACATCCTCGCGATACCTCCCGGGACGGTCGCGATACGCATCAGTCGAGTCAAAAAGATGCTTTCAGAACAACTTTCATCATATGGAAAACAACCCTAACACAATCAAAGAACAAGTCATGAGTCGCATCGCTGAAGAAAAGGTGACCCCTCGAAGCAAGTGGTACTTTACTGCCCGCCACGCGGCACTGTGGACCCCTGGCATCGTCGTCACTGCCGTTGGTGCATTTGCTATTGCAGGGCTTCTCTTTAGTGCGACCCATGCAGGATGGGAATATCGACCACTGACAAGATTTTCACTCCTTGAATTTGTCGTCGAAGTCATCCCCGTTATCTGGCTAGTATCTCTCGCACTTTTTGGAATACTCATCGTCAAATCTCTCCGCCTCACCGCAAAAGGATATCGCTACAAAACAGGCATCATCCTCACCTCGAGCTTCGTGGTCAGTCTCCTCCTTGGGACAGGACTCTTTGCACTCGACATGACGGTCAAACGCAATGGACTCATTCGCTTTGGTGTAGAACGTGCACAAACAATGTTATGGAATGCTCCAAGCGATGGTCGCATTACTGGGGTAATCGATATCGACGGGATGGTCGTGACCCTCACTGGAAATGATGGCGAGGTCTGGACCCTCGATACAAGTGAACTGGTCGACGAACCACTCATCACTGACGACGGCGTCGTGCGCATTATCGGTATTGAGACAGGCGATCATGTATTTTTGTCATGCATCATCATGCCGTGGGAACTCGGACCAAGGTCTCCGCAAAACAACGAGCGCCCAGGAGATACTCGCCCCCGTCTCAAAGAACGAGTAGCGTCACTGTCGGAACGTTGCGAAACAATCGTCAAACAGAGTCGCCCCCGTCCAAGTGAAAGAAATATTCCTCCTCAGCCGTAGTAATAGATATGCTGAAGCGATATCATTCAGCGATCGATTATTATCTACCATAACCATTTCACTGTTCCTATGAAAAAAAATAATGTCGCGATTGGTCTGGGAGTCCTTGGTCTTGCATCAATACTCACCGGAAGCATCGCATATGCAGCACCTGATACGACTGCACCAGGAGCCACTCCTCGTGGCCCCCATGGCGAGGCTATCCACAGCGCGCTCATTGCAAATGATTACACTGCTTTCAAACAAGCAATTGCGGATGCACCACGACACGCTGATGCCCCCGCGATCACCGAAGCAGTCTTTGCAAAAATGGTCCAAGCTGAAAAGCTCCGACAAGCAGGAGACCTTGATGGCGCACATGCCATCATGAAAGAACTTGGATTCAAGATCGGCCCTCACGGGAAAGGAGGGGGCATGCTTGCAAACCTCACTGATGCTCAAAAAACAGCCTGGGAAAAAGCTCGCACACTTCGACAAGCAGGCAAGTTTGATGAAGCACAATCAGTGCTCAAAGATGCCGGCATCACGCTCCCCGAGCGCGGACCACGAAACAAATAACATACCCCACCACTATCATCAAAAGCACCTCCCCTAGAGGTGCTTTTTGTATCGTTGCATATATATTAGTAAATGCTAATATATATGCATGGGCACTCCCAGTATATGTAAAGCATTTGGCAACCCCCAGCGACTGAAGCTCCTCGCGTGCCTCAAAAAAAAGCACTCCGTGAGTGACCTCTCTAAAGGGTGTACCCTCAGCCAGTCAGCGCTGTCTCAACACCTCAAGGTACTTCGGGATGCGCACCTGGTCACCGTCAAACGAAGTGGCACCACTATTTTCTATGTCGCCAAAAGCAAAAAAGTCTCTGCCCTCGCCCAATCATTACTCACTCTAAAAAAATAATTCACCATGAAACACCACGTTATTGTTTACTCCACCCCCACCTGTCCGTACTGCGTCTATGCAAAATCATTTCTCACACAAAAAGGCATCTCGTTCGAAGATGTCGATGTCGCACAGGACCGATCACGAGCGCTTGAGATGATCCAAAAGAGCGGACAAATGGGCGTCCCTGTCATCGACGTCGACGGTCGCGTCATTGTCGGCTTTCAACAGCAACTTTTATCAGAGCTCTTGTCTTAACCATTGTCTATGAAACCTATCCTCATCATTGTCGGAGCGCTTATCCTCGGTGGTATCATTGTCCTTATGTCAAAGACACCTTCTCCACAAACAAACACTGTCACCCAACAACAAGGTGCCTCTTTTATGCAAGCCTTTGAAAACACACCCGGTGCAACACTTATCGACGTTCGGACACCCGAAGAGTATGCCGAAGGACATATTCCCGGCGCACGCAACATCGATATCGAAGGAGATGCCTTTGTCTCATCAATCGAAGCACTCGATCACAGCGCCCCCTACTTTGTGTACTGTCGTTCTGGCAATCGTTCAGGGCAAGCAGTCGCCTTTATGAAGCAACAAGGTTTTACAAACATCACCGAACTAAGCGGTGGTATCCTCGCTGCGCCAAGCCTCGTGCAATAGCAAGTAAAATCTCGAAAATCTCTTCCTATGGTATTGACAGAGGAGGTATGGTATTATGAACGGGTAATTTTTAGATAATAATTGCAATATATGACACAAACCAATTCGGCTTTCATGAAGCCTATGAATATCAGTCCAGAGCTCGCCGTAGTGGTTGGCAAGGGGCCAATGCCTCGTTCAGAGGTAGTAAAGGCTCTCTGGGTATACATCAAGAAGAACAATCTTCAAGATCCTACCAACAAGCGCAACATCAATGCTGATGAAGCTCTCAAAGTAGTCTTTGGTGGCAAAGCAACCGTAAGTATGTTTGAAATGACAAAACTCGTTTCAAAGCACCTTTCATAAATTCACTATTAAAAAAGGACTCCTCACCAGGAGTCCTTTTTTAATTTCTGTCGTATACTAGTATCTATGCAAGTCGCACACAACAAAGCTCGCCTCGAAGCATTCTCAGATGGAGTCTTTGCGATTGCGATTACACTCCTTGCACTTGAGCTTCATGTACCGAGCCTTGAAAGTCACAATATCGCAGGAGGAATCAGAGAAGTCCTTCCCCTCTTTCCAAACATTCTCACGTTTGTCCTGTCGTTTATGACGATTGCGATCTTTTGGGTCAACCACCACCAACTCACCCAAGACATTGGTCCTATCCGAAGGCGTCTCTTGTGGGTCAACATCCTCCTTCTCCTTTTTGTAACACTCATCCCCTTTGGAACAAATGTCGCCAGTGCAAATCCAACGCACAGTCTCGCGATCGTCACCTATGCATTTATCCTCTTTGCAGGGTCGGTATCCTTTACTGTTCTGCGCTACCTCGTCCACAAGAGCTGTGGAGAACAGCATGTACTTATGAAACGAAGCTATATCGGACCTATCCTCTATGGCCTCGCGGTCATCTCGAGCTTTGTCTTTATCCCTATGGCCTACTTCTTCTTGGCGATTCCTCCGTTGTTTTATTTCCTCCCCAAAGCACGTAGTCATAGTGCTGAGTAATACACAGATTCCGCTTGCTTGATTTTTTTGACAATGTGTGCTACAATGGTCGTATTGTAATGTCTCCCCGTTCTCGGTGCGTTGCAAATTTGAACAGTTAAGTAGAACAAAAATTCATGCAAAATAAAGTATTCGTTGGAAGCCTTCCTTTTAAGACAACCAATGACGAGCTTAGTGCTCTTTTTTCAAAAGTCGGAAATGTTACAAGCGCTACCGTTCTCACCGATAAGATGACCGGCCGATCAAAAGGCTTTGGATTCGTCGAATTCGCGACAGAAGAGGAAGCACGTGCAGCAGTTGAGAAACTCAACGGCGCTGACTTTGAAGGACGAAGCCTCTTTGTTGACCTCGCAAGACCAAGACAAGAAGGATTCAAGAGAGCATAATCGCACTCACACCACAAATAAACACCCGCACCTGCGGGTGTTTATTTGTTCGTGATACACTATCCCTATATGCAACACGAACACCACCACAATCCTACCTCGCGCAAACACTTCCCTATCGTCCACCTCCTTGCGGTGATTGTTGTCTCTGTCATGCTCGCGCTCGGTGCCTATACCAAACTCGCGGGACATCCCGATGCAACACTCCTCTTTGAACGACTCAACCTTCTGCCTTTTATGAAATCGTTTGGGATCATACAGATCATCCTTTTATTTTGTCTGTGGTGGAAACCTCTTCGCATCATGGGAACACTCATCGCGAGTGCATACTTTGGTGCTGGAGCAGTGATGATGCTCGCGCTCGGTGAAAGCGCTCTCGTGTCGACCATACTCCTTGTTCTTGTGTGGATCATCCACAAATGTTCATGGTGGAGTATGTGGCATCATGGCTACCACTGCTCATGCAAGACATGCATGAAAGATGGCGGCATGCTCCCCAAAGAACAAACCGCTCCGTGTGCCTGCAACAAACCAGGTTGTCGCTGTATCAGCGGCCAGTGCGTTTGTAACTAACCCCCATGTCACTTCATCTGGATGCACCTATCGAACAACTCTTGCGTCCAAAGCAAGACACCCGAGCCGGCCTTCGCCGGCTCGAACTCGTCACGCTGCGCGATCTCCTTTTTCACTTCCCTTCACGATACGCTGATAGCTCATCGTTTGTCTCTATCGCAAACCTTGTCGAAGGTACTGACGCCACGATTCGAGGGCGCATCAAAAAAATAGCCTCAAAAAAATCTTTCAAAACAAAAGTCACCATGAGTGAAGGCGTCGTCGAAGACGTCAGTGGCAGTATCCGTGTCACATGGTTCAACCAACCATACCTCGCAAAGATGCTCTCTGTCGGACAAACCGTCGAACTCACGGGGCGCGTCTCGCTCTACCAAGGCAAACCGACACTAACAAATCCGAGCATGCGCGAAGAAAAAGTTCTCCCGATCGATAGCCAAGACTCGCTCTTTGCCCAAGAACAAGGTGTTGCGCTTATACCGATGTACCCAGAAAGCAAAGGTGTCTCGAGTGAGTGGATACGGCACGCCGTCACCCGCATCCTCACTTCAGATATCGCCATCACCGACTATATCCCGGAGCAACTGCTCAAACAGTACTCCCTCCCCTCACTCAAGACCGCGCTCGTATGGATACATACACCACATACTCACGATGACGCACTCAAGGCACGAAAGCGTTTTGCATTTGATGAGATGTTTTCGATCAACCTCGCACGTCAAAAAGAACGTGCCCGTATCAGACGTGAAAAGGCATATGCGATCGATACGACTACTGTCGAAAGTCCGACATTCATCAAACGTTTTGGATTCCCCCTCACCGGTGCTCAGACAAGGGCGATCGATACCATCCTCGCCGACCTCGAAAAAGAAGTTCCTATGTCGAGACTCCTCGAAGGAGACGTCGGCAGTGGCAAGACCGCGGTTGCTGCAGTTGCCGCATACGCAACAGTAATGAATCGACCGAGCGTGAAAGGTACCAAGCAGACCTTTGGCAATCTCCAGGTCGCCTACATGGCACCAACTGAGATCCTCGCGACACAACACTTCGAGTCATTTGTTGAACTCTTCAAAAATACTGGCATCCAGATAGGACTCATCACGGGAAGTGGCGCGCGCAAATTCCCTACAAAAGTCGCCTCGAGTGCGACTCCTTGGACAACGATATCGCACGCGCAACTCAAGAAATGGATTGCCGGAGGAGAGATCCCTATCGTTATCGGGACACACACATTGATTCAAAAGAGTCTCTCCTTTAAGCATCTCGCGCTTGCCATCATTGATGAACAACATCGCTTTGGTCTCAACCAGCGCAAAGGGCTCGCCAAAAAAGACGCTCACTTTCCACACCTCCTGTCGATGACCGCGACCCCTATCCCTCGCACGCTCGCACTGACGATCTATGGGGACCTCGACCTGACGCTCCTCGATGAGCTTCCCAAAGGGAGAAAGAAAGTTCTGACGTCACTCGTCCTACCTACTGACAGAGAAGCGATGTACACCGCAATCAAAAAAGAGCTCGCCCTCGGCAGGCAAGCGTACGTCATCTGTCCTCGCATCGACCCACCGTCTGATGATGATGTTCGCGACGCCACAGGATTTGCTCGAGCAACGCTCGAGATGAAATCTGCGACGGCCGAAGCAAAACGTCTCGCGCGAGATATTTTTCCAAACTACCGCATCGGACTTCTCCATAGCAAGATGACCAAACAAAAAAAGGAAGAAGCGATGCAATCATTTGTTGCGCACGAGACCGATATCCTCGTCGCGACCTCTGTTGTCGAAGTAGGAGTCAACGTCCCCAACGCAACCGTTATCGTCATCGAAGATGCGGAGCGTTTTGGGCTCGCACAACTGCACCAACTTCGAGGTCGTGTCCAACGCAGTTCAGACCAGTCATACTGCTATCTCTTTGCTCAAACAAAAACAGACAAGACACGTGAACGCATGCAACTCTTTTCAAAAGCAACAAACGGATTTGAGCTCGCCGAGTATGACCTCACGCTTCGAGGATTTGGGGAGCTCACCGGAGCAAAACAATGGGGTATCACTGACCTCGGAATGGAAGCACTCCGCAATCCAAAACTCGTCGAAGCAGCACGCACCTCAGCACAAGAGATGATCGAACAAGATCCTCTCCTCGAACAACACCCGCTCCTCAAAGAGAGAATCGCCACTATTGAACACACGCACTTTGAATAACCGCTAGAGCTGTTCGATACTTTCGAGAACAAATCGTCCTGCTTCAAATCGATAGACATCAATCACATCTTCGTTAACAACACGAAAGATATTGCTCTCAAGCGAATACGGAGTATATGGTCCAGGAGTGCGACTGCCATAGACATCTGAAGGAGCAAGATAAGCGCGACCGTTACTCTTGTCGATGACACCAGTCAACATACAGTCACTACCACAGGTCCATCGAGCCACAACAAAATGTTTGTTAAAGTCTGCCGGAAGTTTCAGAAAAGGGGTGAGCTGTTTTTCATATACGCGAGCAAATTCACTTGAAAGATCAAGGACGATATCTTTTGGAGGTGTCGGAGAAGTGATTTGTTTGGTCTGTGGAGCCACTGCCCTATCGGGAGAGTGTGGGCGAGAAAGAGTCGGGGTGGTATCAGGTGAGACAGATGCTACGCTTTGTAATTCCTCAGGAGAAACGACCGCGACATGAGGCGTCTTTGTATTGATACCCCAGGAGATGAGCCCTATAACAACAAGCGCGAGGACACCGAGCGATAGGAGAGATTGTTTGGTAATCATATCCCCCATACTACCTCATTTATAAAAATGAGAAAAGCACACACAAAAACACACCCTTTTGAGGTGTGCCTTTGATAAGGAAGAGCGCGCTGCTCCCCTATGGTCTCGCAAAGCAAAGATTCAGAAGATACTTGCCCTGTAAGTATCCGAGAATGCATTGCTCAAACAAGATGAGCTACGATTGCCTTTTTTACGAAAGCAACCTTCTCTTATTGTAGCACCAAAACAAACAACACATATGAAACATGTGTGGAAAAATATATAAACAAACGGGTGGGCGTACATGGACTCGAACCATGGACCACCGAGGTATATCTTCGATACTTTTGACAGCGCTCGGATTTCCTAAAAAACGGGTGGGCGTACATGGACTCGAACCATGGACCACCGAGGTATAAGCTCGGCGCTCTACCAACTGAGCTATACGCCCACTCGTTTTTTACAAATCTCTCGCTTGTCAAAGTAAGTCGACACTCTCCTTCCTGAAGCTATACGCCCACAGAGTACTGAAGGTGATTGTAATACATGTTTCAAAAAAAAAGAAACCCCGCCTGTAGCGGGGTTTCGAAGCTGTTTAATTCATTCTTTTTTCCGCAGTCTACGCGATGCAACGAAAAACAATACGGCAAGCAGGAGACAAAGAGACATCATACAAACTACGATTGCATCTACAAACAATGGGCCAATAGTTTTTTCCATAAAAACTCTAAAGATCAAAATACTAACTACATAAACAGACAATATCACGATTGGCGACAAAAAAGGAGTGCTCCGGTTCGTAATCATCCTTCTATTTAAATAACGCTGTTGCGCTACTAATAAAACAATCCCCAACAGAATAAGCGTCACTAACCAAACATTGAATTGCTCTTTTTGATTGATTACTGTGAGTTTTTCATAGTATTCCCTCTTGTCTGTGATTCGAATCCCTTTTTCGGTAATATGCATTCTTCTGTGCATAATAAAAAACTCCCGGGCCGATTTGATTTCCACATCGTAGAGTGTGTCATAGAGAGGAATCTTAGGTGATAAAAAAACTCTTTTTGCTTTTGAGATCTTTGTACTATCAGGAACATCAATGAGTTTTTCATACCGTGTATCGACACGATATAAAGCTCCGTCTTTCCAGATAGTGTCCTGTCCTTTCAAGCCAAATGAGGCTAAAAGAACAACAATGAGAATAATTATCTTTTTCATGGTGCTAAGTTTTGCCCAAAGGATACTCCTATTCTCGGGTGTGTCAATGGTGCTACACTACACGGATATGATGAATGAATTTGTAGCAAAAAAGCTTGGAGAAGTGCTCGCCTTTAACCGTGTTGGCGCTGATACGATTGCTCGAGGAGACGCTCCCCTCATCGCGGTCCTCGGAGAAGAAAAGATAGCGGACATAAACGAAAAGTTTCGTATGCATGGCGAAGAGATCATGCGCATCGCAACTGACGCAGGACAGATAGATACGACTCTTGCAAAAGCCGACAAGACTGAAACAAAACTCAAAACGATGCGCGACACTTATATCGCAGATGCGTGGGACAACCCAACCGAAATACTCGAATGGTCAGGCTTTTTTGAAGGAGCAGCGATTGTCCACTGGGCGCTTGTCTCTGGTGCCTCACAGGCGCTCAACCACGAAGGACTCATGATGCTCTCCGAAGAAGGCAAGAACTACCACTACGAACTCCTCGAGCTCGTCGAAAGCGAACTCGAAGCAAAAGGCCAAGATAGTATTTAAACAAACAAAGACCCGCAATTGCGGGTCTTTTAAATTAGATTTTTCTTTTATCGATTACAAGGTGCTCAATAAAGACCCCTATATTCAGAAGGAGCATCACCGGACTAAATGCTCCTAGGAAAGTAGAGAAACCTACTGAGACACTTCCTTCAACAGCACCCTGGGACCGATAAGCGCTGGAACTTAAAAAGTATGAAAGCGTACCTGCAGACAGGACGTACAGCCCATACTCCCAAATATCAAACGGCAAAATCCCAGGAAAGACGATTACTGAAGCAAAAACAACAATCAAGAAAAAGCGTACCCACCATGGGGTTTTTTCATTTTGTGTCATGTGTAGAACTTTTGTTTGTTCTTATAATAACACAAAATTACAAAAAAGCTAGTCTTTTGAAAAAGCCCGCTCTCCGAAGAGGGCGGGCTTTTATTACTTCTTTATAAATTCTTCAGGAACGGGCACCATTGAGTGAAAAATTTTTGACCCGTTTTCCAAACTCTCAGGAGTTATGAATTCGACTGCATCCCAGTCTGTATCATCTCCCGGAGAATAGTCTCCTGTTTCTTTAATAAGGCGAGTATTGAGTTCAGGTTTGTTATTTAACTTGATCCCAAATACCGTTGTAAAAGAAGTTTTTCTACTTTTGTTTGAACCTCCCATAGTGCTTATTTTTTGGGATTGTATCACACAAATAGATTATGGGGTAAAGGTCTTTGTAACGAGCATTGAATCATCAAACGGGATGAGTGTCTGAGGGATATACTGGCGACTGAGCGGGCTCACAAAGAGCTCGTGTGAGAGTACTTTGCTTGCCGGGTCGATAGACACCTGTGCCACCATCCCCTGCATTGTGTGTGGAGAAAAATACTGATCAAAAATGAAGTTACCGAGACTATAAAAAATAAGTTTGCCGTTGTACTCTTCTACTCGTTCCATCACATGTGGGTGATGCCCAACGACAATATCCGCTCCTGCATCAACAGCAGTATGTGCGAGTAGTTCTTGGCGTTTATTTGCAGGAGAATATTCGTTGCCAAAGTGAAACGATACCACGAGTACATCCACCTGCGCTTTTGCATCGGTGATAATACGTGCAAGATCAGGATCGCTCGCAAGAAGTATCCCTGGGTCTGTCTCTGTTGCTCTGAGCCAATCAGGTCCAACATCGGTCGCCGCCAGAAACCCTACCTTTGTTCCGCGAACAATGATAGTCGTCGGGGTTGTGACGTCAGATTTTTGCCTTCCGGCACCCGCAAAACGTATCCCCACCTCTTCGAGGTTTGCAATGGTTGCGAGGAATCCTTTGGTCGAATAGTCTCCGACATGATTGTTTGCAAACGAGACAATATCAAAACCCGCATCACGCATCGCAGTGAGCCCCTTTGGGTCCATACGAAATGAAAATCGGCTTCCCGTGCGAGGGCTGACATCCTCACTTGCAGTACCTTCGAGATTGGCAAAGGTAATATCTGCCTCGTTGAGATAGGG
This sequence comes from Candidatus Nomurabacteria bacterium, assembly GCA_052034745.1. GTDB lineage: Bacteria > Patescibacteriota > Minisyncoccia > Phycocordibacterales > UBA9973 > UBA4124. Next base: position 12,388 of record JBPOIF010000037.1, read on the forward strand.
AGCCTCAGCAAAGAGCGCGCCATAATCTCCGGCAAAGTTTTTGGTGATGCTTGCACGCACCCCTCGATCAAACATCACATCTCCGACAAGGGTAATCGTCACGGGTACTACTGCTCCTTCAAAGAGATTTTCGAGAGGAGACTCGACACGAGTCGCCAAGCGAGACATGCCGATCAACAACGTGCCGACAAATACCAAAAACAAAAGGAGTAATGCGATAGCTCCCCTTGCTTTAGACTTCGAGCTTTTTGAGTGGAATGCCGTGCGCTGAGATGATTGCTTCATATTCTGCTTGTTCGAGTGTCTCTACTTCGAGAAGTTTCTTGGCGATGATATCAAGCACTGGACGATACTGGACGAGGATATCCTGTGCAGTGACGAGCCCTTGGTCGATAATCTTTTTCACTTCGACACCGATAACACGTGACGATGCTTCATCAGGTCGTTGCTCTTCGATCATATCGCCGATAATGACACGCCCTTCGTTGCTCTCGAGTGCCATCGGGCCAATCTTGTCGCTCATCCCCCACCTCGTCACCATCGCACGAGCAAGTCCGGTCACCACCTGAAGGTCGTTTGAAGGACCAGTCGTGACATCTCCAAAGACAAGCTTTTCTGCGGCGTATCCACCGAGAGACATTGCGACGTCGGCCAAGTATTCTTTGCGCGACTGGAGTTTGCGCTCTTCGAGTGCGATCTTCATCGTGTACCCTGCAGCACGACCGCGAGAGATGATAGAGATCTTGTGCACTGGATCAGCATCGGGGAGAACAGAGGCAACAAGCGCATGTCCTGCTTCATGGTACGCAGTGATTTCTTTTTCTTTTTTGCTCAAGACATGACTCTTGCGCTCAGGACCGAGCATGACTTTTTCGATTGAACGAATGAGGTCAAATTGTGAAATCTTTTTTCGATTTTCTCGCGCAGCGAGAATCGCTGCTTCATTCATCAGTGAGTAGAGGTCTGCTCCCGAAAATCCACTCGTGCGCTCTGCAACCGTCTTGAGGTTCACGTCTTCGGCAAGTGGCTTTTTTGTAGCATGAACACCGAGTATCTCTTCACGGTCCCGTCGGTCAGGCAAGTCGAGCATGACTCGTCGATCAAATCGTCCTGGACGAAGGAGTGCGGGGTCGAGCACATCTGAACGGTTTGTCGCTGCCATCACAATCACTTTGTCATTTGGTTCAAAGCCGTCCATTTCCACGAGGATCTGGTTGAGTGTCTGTTCACGCTCATCATTGCCTCCCCCATACCCACCACCACGAACACGACCAACCGCATCGATTTCATCCACAAAGATGATTGCGGGTGCTGCGCGCTTTGCCATCTTGAAGAGGTCACGCACGCGTGACGCACCGACACCGACGAACATCTCGACAAATTCTGATCCTGACAAATGGAAAAATGGTACTCCTGCTTCTCCTGCAACTGCACGCGCGAGGAGTGTCTTTCCTGTTCCTGGTGCTCCGGTCAACAATACCCCTTTTGGAATACGAGCACCGATTTCAAGAAACTTTTTTGGGTTGCGAAGAAAGTCGACGATTTCTCTGAGCTCCTCTTTTGCTTCTCTCGCACCGGCGACGTCTTTGAAGGTGACGCGGTTGTTTTTGTCGGTCGGGTCAGTGACACGAGCTTTTGATTGTCCAAAGGTAAATGCCTGCATTCCTGCGCCTTTGACCTGACGTGACAGTATCCAAAAGAAAAAGACGATGAGGATGATAGGCAGCAATATCGGCAAGAGAGACAAGAGCACCATTCCAAAACTTTTTTCAGAACTAATCTCTATCTCAACAGCAGCGAGCTTATCTTGGGCAACCCCATAGGCCGCAAGTGTCTCCACGAGCGTGCCGGTAGGCTCTTTTTCTGAAACGAGGGTCGTTTCGTCTGTTTTGGTGACGGTAAGCTTTTGGCCATTTACTTCAATAGTACGTACCTCGCCTGCTTGGGTCATCCGGGCGACTTCAGAGAGCGCTACTTGCTCTGGAGCTTTCTGTCCACCGCCAAAAAAAGAGTAGGTGACTGACAAAAGTGCAAAGATAAGAATCGTCGAAAATATATACGACGAAAGAGAGCGCTTTGGGGGCTGTTTTTTGATAGGACTATTTTGTGGTGAAGAAGGTTTTCGTGACATCGCTCCATTATACCTGCCGCGACAGATTGGACAAAGCGTACACTCGCCTCTGTCGCGCACCATGGTACGATACCTGTATGGCAGAATACCTGCGCAACAAAAAAGCAACGTTTGACTATGCTCTCGGAGATACCTACGAGTGCGGTATCAAGCTGCTCGGGACCGAAGTCAAATCACTCAAAAGTCACCACGGGTCACTGACCGGGGCATATGTTTCGGTGCTTGCTGGCGAACTCTATCTCCTCGGAGCCCATATCCCCGCGTGGCAAGAAAAAAATGTCACTGAGACCTATGACCCCTACCGAAGTCGCAAACTACTCCTTAACAAAGGCGAACTCGCCGAGATCGAAAGTGCGAGCCGCACGAAAGGTTTGACGATTATCCCCGTCTCATTGTATGGTAAAGGCAATCTAGTGAAGGCACAGATAGCCATCGCCAGAGGAAAGAAACTCTTTGACAAACGAGAAACATTGAAAAAGAAAGCTGTCTCGCGCGACATCGAACGCGGACTCCGCGACTAATTTCAATCGTTTTCCCAAAACCATGGGGATGACCGGTTTCGCCAGTCATACCTGCTGATATCTATGCGCGTCGAGTATGAATGTATCCTCGAAAATCATCATTCACCCAGATAACTGGCAACAGTCTTTCTACAGTAAAGTCTCCATACTTCGGTATGAACTTTGCTCCAGCGTTCGCGTAATACGCCAACCTGGTGTTACACCATTCGATACTCAATAGAATGTCTGTAGCATCACTTCATTGAGTGTAGAGCAAAAAAGAATGTCTCGCTTTTTTCTCGAAACAATTGAGACTCGAGTAGTATCGTTTTGTACGATTTTTTAGTTACTGCTCTAACACACAAATCAGTACTACACGCGTAGATGTAGGTATCACATATGACTACACGGGGGTTCGATTCCCCCCATCTCCACATAAAAACCCCCGAAAGGGGTTTTTGTCGTGGGGATGGAGAAAGCCAACTGCTTGGCTTTCGTGGGGAATCGAACAGCGGAGACATGTTTTGTCAGCAGACAAAATAGTCGAGCTGGTGCCCAGAGCACCGTGTGTGACTGACACGCAGTGACTCGCGGGCGATCCCCCAATTTCACAATAAAAAAATCCCCTCAACAAATAAGTTGAGGGGTGTTAAGTACGTCTCAGTAAGAAATTTAAGGAGTAATTTTTGGAATTGCATTCTGCTCTTTCTTCGCAAGTTCGCAAATCTTATCGTACGCTTCTTGCCAGGTCATTCTCTTATCTTCTTCAATGCCATTTTGTTCAAAGTATTTTTTGTAATGTCCATAATCCATGTCTTCAAAAAATGCTTCGTTACTGGTGTTGAATGTGACAAAAATCCCATCAAAATCCTGCCTGCCTTCAATTGGAATTATTTCCGAAATGAAAACAGCATCATTTCCAGTGCCGGTAAATTGTTCATCAAACAGGTCTGTTTCGATGATAATATTCCGGCACATCTTTGTTTCATTCTCTTCAAGCAGTTCTTTTGTTCTTGAGTAGGTTTTGAAAATCGGTTTGTTTTGAAAAGGGACTTTCGCAATTGCTAAAATCCAATCAGCTAAGTTAGATTCGTAGCTATTAGCTGTATCGAACGTTTGCTCTTTTGGCTTCATATATTTATTTTTTTGAATGAACGAATGTATTTCACTATCAAACCACAAATTGCTTTATGGGTTGAATAATAAAGGCGAGATATTCCACTCGCCTTAATGTAAGCCCTCACTCTTCCTGATTAGTATTTTCTTCTTCAGAAAAGTAGAATTTGCCATTGAAGAATAGAGCGATCTCCTGTTCCGATTTAATAAAACAAGGAATCTCCTCTGGATCATATTCATAATTCTCCTCTTTGCAAACTGACTTGAAATGATCCTCAACTTCGGCATTAATTCTCTGCAAAAAGGAATCAAGTGTTTCCGCTCCTTTTGGATCGAAAGCTTTGCGCACACTTAAATATTCAGGTTCCCCAAGTGAGTATGGAAATTCATACGGGGTCGGAATACTATAATGTGCGCAAAATACAGGGCATACATAAGCCTGATTCTTTGAATCGGCACCAGCTCCAATTACGGTCGCTGGATTTGAAGTATCGTTTGTCATAATTTTTCAGATATGTAAATTCAAGGAATAAACCATGAACTCTCTGACAAATAGATACCTCCGTTCTCGAAAAAGGCCTTATTAAAGAACCAATCTCATAATAACATCTTATATCAAGATTGTCAATATTCTTTTACTGCCCTATTAATAGCTTTACTGTTACCTAATGTTCCTCTTCTGTCTCCTCAATACCAAAACCATTACGCATTCTCAAGAATACTTTGCAAATTTGGATTACTTTGGTAATACAACCAGAGCCGAGAAAGGTAGCCTGTAAGATGATTCGATATTTTACCCCCGTCTCCACACATTAAACCCCCGCATCAAAATCTTGATGCGGGGGTAATTTTTTGTAGACTATGCAGCTACATAATCTTTTCGTCTCAGTCGAATCATTTTTTCAGCTGCTGCCAATCCGGTATTTCGCTGGTCTGTCAGATGCCGGATTTGTTGGATGCATTGTTCACCTGCTTCAGGGGTCAACGTTTTCCAAACCAAAACTTCTTTTGGTTTTTTCCCTTTCAGAACAATATCAGGAAATTTTGCCTGCACTTCCCCAGTTTTTTTGTGTTGGCGAATAGGCTTTTTTTTCCCGACAATTTCATTGCGAGTCATTCGAGTCGATGACTCAACAGCAAGAGGAATAGCGAAATAGTGAAAACGACTAAGGATACTAGGTCTTTTCATAAAAATGAACAGTTTAGTTAAACAAGGTTTTGATTCATTTTCATACTACCATCAAAACCTATTGGGTCAATCTCCAACCTTTGTACGCACTATGCGATACGCAATCGCCGGAACACCGAGTCTCTCCCCGCACCATGCCGCAAGTGATCGCATATACGTCCCTGATGAAGCGGTGATCGAGACCGTCACCGAGGTACTCATAACCTCTTCCTTCCCTTTTAGAGCTTCTGTCCAAGACGTCGCGCATTCTTCTTGTCGAAAGTCCCCTGCTACACGAGCGATATCTTCTATTGCCTGTTGCGCGTACTCAGACAACTTCACTTCTTTGATTGCGAGTATCTCTGCAGAGTAGATGGTCACCTTTTTGTCAGGAACTGCAACAGAAGTACCTTTTCGTGCATGAACAAAAAGCGGCACCCCTTCAACCGGACGAGATGAGTACAGAGGGTATGGAAGTGTCGTGATATCTTTCATTGCATGCACTGCATCGGTAACAGAACGAGCAGGGAACGTCTGTGGCGCACAAGAAGTAACGATACCAAGCGGGTCGAGCGTATCAGAGCCAATACCAAAGAGTATCTCTACCTCATAGGTTTTTGTTTTGCGTAGATACGCGTCCTTTTCAAAGCGCGCATTTCCATACAAGAGCACAACGACCCCTTCTGCCATTGGATCGAGTCTCCCTGCGTACGTTATCGGCTTGTCCTCAGGAAATCCTCGTTCATTTTTGAATCGTTTGAGGAGCTCAGCAAGCGTCTCTCCCCGCTCTTTCCAGACCTCATAGACACCATCTGCTAATTGACGTCCGGGCTTTTTTACGCTAGAATTATAGCTCATTATAGAACTACCATAGCAGTCTTGAAGGAACGAATCAACAAACAAATACAAGCGCCGGAGCTACGCATTATCGACGCATCAGGAGACAATCGAGGCGTCATGAAGCGCGATGAGGCACTTGCGCTTGCTGAGGCAGAAGGAGTGGACCTCATCGAGATATCTCCCCTCGCACACCCTCCTATCGCCAAGCTCATGGAGTGGGGCAAATACCAGTATGAACTGAAAAAGAAGCTCCAAAAGGCCAAATCTGGGGCAAAACCAAGTGAAACCAAGTCTATCCAGATCAAGATAGGCACCGGAGACCACGATCTCGACCTCAAAGCAAAGACCGCCTCAAAGTGGCTCAAAGAAGGACACCGCATCAAAGTAGAGCTTTTCCTCCGAGGCCGCTCAAAGGGTATGGGAGAGGCATTCCTGCGAGAACGCCTTGACCGGGTCTTGCATTTTATCACCGAACACTATAAGATAGCTGAACCACACAAGAAGTCGCCAAAGGGGCTTTCTATCGTGATAGAGCGTGATAAGGGACCAAAAGCCCCTGAAACACCAAAAAGTCAATAGTATATGTCAACCGCAAAAACAAACAAATCATTCACCAAGCGACTCAAACTTACCAAAACAGGCAAGGTGATTGGTCGCAAGCCAGGATTTAACCACTTCAACGCAAAGCAGTCTCGCGTAGAACAGCTTGCAGGAAAGAAAGGTGTCGAATTCACTATTGGAGCAAAGGATCTCGCTCGCTTTATCCCCCACAAATAATTAACTATTTATGACACGAGTAAAAGGAGGACAACACGCACTCAAACGACGAAGAAATATCCTGAGTCAAACCAAAGGATACCGTTTTGGACGATCAACAAAGGAACGTCAGGCACGTGAAGCAATTTTTCATGCAGGAACATACGCATTTGCACACCGTCGTGACAAAAAGAACGACCAGCGCAAACTCTGGGAAGTTCGTATCAACGCCGTTGTTCGCGAAAACGGTATGAGCTACTCCAAGTTCATCGGTGCCCTCAAGAAGGCAAACATCGCCCTTGATCGCAAGATCCTCTCCGACCTCGCCCAAAACAAACCTTCATCATTTGCAAAAATCGTTGAAAAAGTAAAATAAAAAAACACCTCGCTCCAAGCGGGGTGTTTTTTTATTTGACCAATCTCTTTATTATAGAGTGTTCAAAAAGACGAAAAGCTGGCCTATTTTCTTTTTCATATATCATGGCAACTGCCAACAGATGGCCCTCCGGGCACATAAGTTCTTTATGAAAAATTGAAACTGCCGACTCAAACATGCGATCGAGGTACAGGCGAAAAAGCCCACCATGACCGTCTTTTTGGTAGAAACAAATAAAGCTTCTACATTTTCGGCAATGGATATTCAAAAGCTTCGAGTCCCCTCCTCTTCTTCGTCTGTATATATCGTTTTTAAAAATTATTTTTTTCATATTTTTCTTATAAAAAGAACACTAGTTTTGACTAGTGTTCTTGGCTGATTAGTTATTATGGGTAAATACAGCATAATCCTCACCCAGGATTTTGTAATGCTCTTTTACCGCACACATAATCTCCTTTTCTTTTGGAAACTCCGCATATTGATCAATCACAACGGTCCAGTCTCCTTCTTCAGAATAAACAATCGGATCGCGATGAGAAGGATCTGGTTGGATAGTTTTTAAGAGCTTCATCATGTCAAACCACACCTGATCAAGATCAAACTCTTTGGGGCGGTGAGTGCTCGGTGAATTATACTTATCCAATGTTTCTTGGTAGAAATCCCTCCCCCACTGTTTGTGCTTACGTTCAAAGCAGTCTTTGAGCAGACGAACGCAAAACTCCGGAAGTGTCACCGTAAATGAATCCCGGTGAGCAATAATCTTGGGTGTAAAGCTCTGTTCCTTCCATTGCACAATCCGATCCTTTGTACGGTCTGGCGGATCAAGAAATTGAACTGGAATACGTTTTTGATAAACAAGACCCATATCTGAACGTCGCCTCCATAACAAATTTTTTGCATCATTGATAATACTTCGCAGCCTCCGCTCAAGAGAGGAAACGTTTAAGTCAGACGGTACTTGGTATCCTCCTATCTCCTCTGCAAGCCGATTCATTTTAGAAGTAACGATTGAGTTTTCGAGTGCTTGTACATCTCCAAAAACTTCAGAAGATGAGTGCCCAGAAAACGATTCAAAAAAGAATAGGTCGTTTGCAATATCAACACGTCGCACAATCTTTCGAAAAAGCCTCGTCTTGATAATCGCTTCACGGTCAAGAGAAAGCTTGTTGTACTTGTTGCACAAAGCAACGAGTTCTTCTTGCTCTTTATCGAGATGTCGAATGAGCATTCGGGCACTTCTATCCAAAGTTATTGGACATAAAATCCCTGCAATAAGCATACCCACGGTTTTTTGAGAATGCTTTTTGTTAGAAGTGATCGAGATCGCCCTTTGTCTTAACTGATCTGACTCAACTTGAATCATCTCAGCAGTAATTGCTGGCCAAGTTTTCATGTTATTTAATTTAAAAGTAAAAGAATAATTTACTTGCAAAATACCAAACTGGTTGTATATTGTATATATGTCGACATAATTTCGACAACATTTTATGCGAGAAACTACTATTACAACCTTTCTGGAGAAACTAGGCCTCAACCAAAAAGAAATGATGGCCTATCTATACTGTCTCGAGCACGGGTCACAATTTATCGCACAGCTTGGAAAAGTTACTGGAACAACAAGAACAAACACGTACGATATTGTAAAAAAGCTAGAACAACGAGGCCTTTGCCACTCAACAGGCTCATCCTATGGAAGGAAAATCAAAGCAAACAATCCGGAAGATATAAAGGAGTTGCTTGAGAATAAATCAAAAGAAATAAAAGATTTAAAAAATGAATTTGAAAGCATCCTCCCACTTCTCAAAAAAGGGTATATTCACACCCCCTCCCCTTTTACTCGGGTCTCTTATTTCGAGGGCATTGATAATGTGCGCAAAATGCTTTGGCAAAGTCTCCAAACAAAAGAAAAGGTGGTCCGTATCGCGGGATCAGAACTTGATATGGCAGAGAGTCTGGGTAAAGAATATGTAATAGATTTTCATGAGAAAAGAAAAACAAAAAACATCAAACTCCTCACCATACGCCCTGATTCAAAAAGGCTTGAAGGAAAAGTATTTACCGATGATACAGCGTACCTCCGAGAAATAAGGATTCGCCCAAAAGGAAAGGTGCGTCTTAAATCAAACATCATCCTTTGGGACAACTATATTGCCCTCTATTCTCTCAAAGACAAAGTTGTCTTTGGAACCCTTATCGAAAGTGACGACATGTCTATCATGCTTGGAACGTGGTTCGATGTCATTTGGGAACATTCAAAAAAGTCGTTGAAAAAGTAAAATAAAAAAAGTGCTCCGCAAGGAGCACTTTGTAATTTACTTGATGGCTTTCTCGATTTCACGAACCGAGCGCCAGACTTTCTTTTCATAGAACACCTCCTTGAACCTCGAGGGGTATTCCGAAAGAAAATCAAAAAGATCTTTCCCGAAGTTTTTATACTTTTGAATTTCGTTCAAAAGCATCGTTTTTTCTTTTTCAGAAAAAACATATCCGGGAGTATCAATCATCACAGAGTAGATACTCTGGATATTGAAGAACGTTTTCTGAGGAAGAAAAGCTGGATCAGAATTCAGAAATTCTACGAGCTTCTCCTTCCCGTACTTATTCACCATGACCCAAAATGGATCCTCCTTGATCCGCTCCAATATGGGTACCTCTGATTCTGAGAAACACCCCGGAATGAAGTGACTAATTTGAGTCACTCCTTGATCTTTGAACAATTGCGGAGTGATTGGAACTTCAGTCCCGGTAGTAGTACCTGTACCGGAATCTCCAAACACCCTATGGACATGTATGGAATGTCCATATTTACCCATGGTGAACTTGAGGTGTTTGTTAATCCACCTTGCTGCTGCAAGAGGGTTCTTCATGACTCTCTCTTCTGAGCAGAAGGAGAGCATTTCGCGAAGGTGTTTATGATATTTCTTTCTCTGTGTTGCGGAGAAATTAACTCCCCAACACAAAACGGTTCCTATGGGTATTTCAGGTTCATAGGGTCCAAAAAAATATTCTTTATCCACCCCCTCAGGAATAGGTTTTACAACCTTAACATACTCAGGTTCAGCCTGAGCACCAAACTCAATCCGATGAATATCGGAAGCGGGCCTGCTAATCGCAGACAGCCCTGGAGCATGGCCGGCTCTTATTTTATCGGCCTTTTGATACAATGCAAGATATTTTTTCAACTTCTTGCACCACATGATGGGTACATCTTTGTACCCTCCCTCTTCGCCAAAATCGGAGTGATCGATTTCGAAAAGGAGATGGCTCCCTCTCAGAATCTTTTTCAAGGCCTCATAAGAGACCTTCAGCATATCCAGTACTACAGGTACCGGTACGCAAACATAGTCCTCAGACCCGTTCACTACATACAGTCGATCGTAGTAGTAGCTATCGGGTCCTTCTACCTCCGGATAATCATCCTGCTTTTCCCAGACAATAAACAAGTCTGGTTTTGAAACCAGTGCGTCCAAGAACCTGTAGTGTTTTTCTTTGTACTCAGATTCAGGGATTACTGATTTTTTTACTATCTCCTTCAGTGCACTAAATGCGCGAGGAGAAAAGAAATCAGGAATTGCTTCGCCAGTGACCGGCATAATGAACTTAATCATTTGGTTACCCACCTGCACGGGCTTTGTGTTTGTTGCAGGATTTTATTTGTCACTAATTTTTCTTGGTAGTGACACCTCAAAAGCAATATATCGGGTTGCTTTATGATTCCGGGTAAATATGTTACTGAATCTTCACATATATTATTACCATCCCGCTTATTTTGCTTCGGCGCGGTACACGAACATAGTTTCAAAGAACGCTACAATATATATTATAACATATATACTACCCATTTGTCAATGCCATCTGCCTTACCTTTCTTATTAAAAAAAACCGTTATTTCGTCAGTATTTCTGGTCCTGTTTCGGTGATAAGGACAGTGTGTTCAAAATGCGCTGCGCGGGAGTTGTCTTCGGTCACGAGTGTGTACCCGTCATCAAGCAGGAGGACGTCTTCGCTCCCCCGAGTTACCATCGGCTCAATCGCAATGACCATACCAGGCTTGAGCTTGTCCCCTTTCCCTGGTTTGCCGTAGTTGGGCACATATGGGTCTTCGTGGATAGCGCGCCCTACCCCGTGCCCTGAGAGCGTACGGACGATACCGAACTTCTTTGGAATCGCAGACTCGATTGCGTGCCCGATATCCCCTACCGTCCCATCAGGTATTTTGATTGCTTCGATGCCTTCATAGAGCGCGGCTTCGGTCACTGAGAGGAGCTCTTTGTCTTTGTTGTTAATCTCGCCTACTGGTACGGTCACTGCGTGGTCGAGATAAACACCCTCAAAGTTGATTCCTGTATCGAGTGAGATGATATCGCCTTCTTTCAAGACGCGGTCTCCAGGGATACCGTGCACCACTTCATTGTTGACCGAGGTGATAAGTGCGGCAGGATACGGACGATCAGCCCCTTCTGGACGATAACCGAGAAACGCAGGCTTTACCCCTGCCTCGTCCATAAGGGAGCGCGTGAGCGCATCAAGAGAGCCTGTAGAGACTCCTGGACGCACTGCTCGTGCGACCTCACGCACAATATGCGCAAGGAGAGGTCCTCCTGCGCGTAGTCGCTCTATTTCACTTTCCGTTTTGATAATAATCATAAATAGCTATGACAATCCAAGCTCTCGACAGATCTCTGCGTGCACTTCCTCGATAGTCTGCTCACCGTGAACCTGGTGAAACATGACATCAGGAGCATTTCTCAAAAGTTCAATCGTTGGGACCACGCTCTGGTGGAACCATTCGATTCTCCCCCAAATCTTTTTTTCATCCGTGTCATCAGCACGCCCTCGCACTTTTGTTCGCTCGTACGCCCATTCATCACCTACGTCTATAAAAATGACGTGGGTCTCCCATCCATAAAATTTGCATGCTGACAAAAGAATCGGTACCTCATCGGGGACACGAGGTGTCCCGTCCATCACACAGTGCCCGGTTCCATCATACTCTTCGATGAGAAAGTGGGTCCATGCGTGTACCCCAAGAAAAGGTGGTGGCAAAAGTCCTTCCTCCATCACTGCTTTTGTTTTTCGAGCGGTAAAGAGATCGCTCGTGATAAGTTCTCTAAATCGTCTCCCGGTCTCAAGATACAGTACGCTGTGATCACTATCGAGGCGATGCAATGTCTCTTGGAGTAGCTGCACCTGAGTCCCCTTGCCACATCCTGACTGGCCGATAAATATGAAGGCCGATGTATTCATGATTGTTGTGATGTCAGTATAACAGAAATACCGTACTAGTATTCTTGCATTGCGACTTGTGCGTCAACGCGACGGATGAGGTCGATCACGACAGAGACAGTGATGAGAAGTGATGTTCCCCCAACAGTAAAGGCAGTGATCCCTGTGGTTGATTGAACAACGGTTGGCAAGATAGCAACGATACCGAGGAACAGTGATCCGACGAGCGTGATACGTGTGACGATCGCACCGATATGGTTGTTGGTTGCCTCTCCAGGACGAATCCCGTGGATAAATGCACCGTTTTTCTGAAGGTTGTCAGCAATCTGCTTTGGATCAAAGGTGACCGCAGTATAAAAGTAAGTAAAGAAGACCACGAGCACGAAGTTCACGAGCGAGTAGAGCCACATGTTTTGCATAAATGACTGCAACGCTTGTCCGATTGAAAAGAGGATGCCATTGCTCGACGCTGCAAAAAATCCTGAAAGAAATTGTGGGAACAGCAAAAGTGACGATGCAAAGATGATCGGCATCACTCCTGCTTGTGTGAGACGAAGTGGCAGATAGCTCTCTGTCCCTCCAATCTGGCGGATACCGCGTACCTGTCGTGCATAGGTGATATGTACTGGTCGCTCTGCTTCGTAGATATAGACAACACCTGCGATAACGACGAGTCCTACTGCAACAAACAAGAGCGTCGAAGGAAGCTGTTCTTTGCTGAAAGTAAAGAGAAACTGTGAAGCGCTCGTTGGGATCTGCGCCAAGATACCAGCCATGATCACCATAGACGTACCGTTTCCGATACCAAACTCATTGATGAGTTCTGCGAGCCACAAGAGAAGCATCGATCCCCCAACAATAATGGCAAGGTTTGCAAAGAGCCCTCCTGAAGTAAGCGGGTCAATCAATCCCTGTGTTTGAAGATAACGAATAAATGCAAACCCTTGAAGCGCAGCGATAGGTACGGTCAAGAGACGTGAGTATTGGTTGAACTTTCGACGACCGATGTCGCCACTTTCCTGCATGAGCTCCTTGATACTTGGAGACATGAGAGAGAGCACCTGCATAATGATAGAGGCAGTGATATATGGACTCACCCCAAGCATGACGATAGAGAGACTCGAGAGTCCTCCTCCTGAAATAACATTGAAAAGTCCAAGGAGTTGATTGCTATCGAGCAGGCGACTGAGACCTGAAGGGTCAACACCAGGGATAGGGATCACCGCGAGAAGACGAAACAAGAAAAAGATTCCAACAACAAACAGCACTCTCTTGCGGAGTGACCGATCAAGGATAAGTATACGTAGTTTGCTAAAAAATGAATTCATAGGTTATGAGACCGATCCGCCGAGGTCTACAATCTTTTTCTTTGCAGACTCAGAAACCTGACACTCTCGGAATGAAAGTGCTTTCGTGAGTTCTCCGTGAGCCAAAATCTTTACTGCAGGGAGCACTCCTTTTGTTCGAGTGATGAGCCCTTGTGCAAAGAGTGTTGATGGAGTGATACGAGCACCAGTGGCAAACAATGCTTCGATGTGAGCGAGGTTAACAACTTGAGGAGCAGTGCGAAATACTTTGTTTGAGTTCTTGCCTCGACCGCGAAGTTTTGGAAGTTTCTTGATAGTATCGCGGATATGTGGACGAATACGGTGACCCGCTCGAGCCTTTTGCCCCTTGGTACCACGACCTGCGGTCTTTCCACGAGTGCCTCCACGTCCGACGCGCTTTGACTTTTTATTCGTTGTTTTTTTGAGAAGTGATGTAGTCATAGAGATAACGATTATTTCTTATCTTCTGCAACAGGAGCAGTTGCGGGAGCAGGAGTTTCTGCAGAAGCACTTTCGACTTTTGGTGCTCCAAAGGTGTATCGTGTTCCTACCATCGAGAGCGCTTTCATTGCAGCACGAGCAGTGTTGAGCTTGTTCTTACTTCCTGAGATAACTTTTCCAGAAACGTCTTTGAGACCAGCAAGTGTGACGATATCACGAAGTGCGGCTCCAACAACAGTCCCCTTTCCTCCATTTGGGAAAAGCATTACTTTTGAAGAACAGTACTTTGCTCCCACATCAAATGGAATCGAAGAGCTTGCTGTCTGCTTGATCTTGATTGCGTTTTTCTTTGCGTCTTTGAGCGCTTTGGTGATTGCAAGTGCGGTATCATTTCCTTTTCCTGTACCAACACCAACCACTCCTTTTTTGTCTCCGATAACCATCGATACTGCAAAACTCATACGTCGTCCTCCTGCGACCACACGGGTCACGCGTCGGATATCGAGAATCTTTTGTTCAACGTCCTTTGGACGATCAGCAAATCCTCCTTCACGACGAGGGCGACGAGGTGCTCCAGAGCGGCCATGTGCGGCACTGTCTCGTGAGGGTGATTTTGTTGTGGTGGTAGGTGTAGTCATACGTTCGTTTATTATTAAAATGCGAGTCCCGCTTCGCGAGCAGCATCAGCGAGTGCCTTGATGCGTCCAGCGTACTTAAATCCGTTTCGATCAAAGACTGCTTGGGTGATCCCCTTTTCTTTTGCAAGTGTTGCGAGCTCTTTACCGGCAGCGATTGCTCCTTCGATCTTTTTGGTTCCCTTCTTTGCTTTTATATCACTTGCAGAAACGATGGTCTTTGCACTTGTATCATCGATGAGCTGTGCGTAGATGTAGTTGTTTGAACGAAATACAGAAAGACGTGGTCGCACGAGAGAACCGCTGATAGTAGCGCGAATTTTTCGCTTGATACGAACTCTCTTTTCTTGTGTGGTTGATCGTGACATATAGATGTATTATGCGGTCTTTTTACCTTGCTTACGACGGATGACTTCTCCTTCGTATCGAAAACCTTTCCCTTTATATGGTTCTGGCTTTTTGAGCGCACGGGTTGATGCTGCAAATTCTCCAACAACTTCTTTGTCGATACCTGAGATAGTGATGAGGTTCTTTTCTGCAGTCACCGTGAGTCCTTCAGGGATAGCAACAACAACAGGGTGTGAAAATCCGAGTGCGAGGTGAAGGTCTTTGCCTTTTACTTCACTCTTAAATCCAACCCCTTCCAAGATAAGCTTTTTGACATAAGGAGCAGTGACACCTTGGAGCATGTTTTTTACATGTGATGCGTAAGTACCCCAGATTGCTCGTGCAAATGGGTCATCGCCTTTTTGTGCAAAAGTGATCATACCACCATCGATAGTAATAGTGACGACATCCTTAAAAGGCTTTTCGAGCACACCAAGAGGACCTTTGACTCGAAAGATACCGTCAGTAAATGTTGCTTCGACGTTTGCAGGGATTTGAAGTTGTTGTTTTCCGATTCTACTCATATAAGTGATATTACCAAATCATAAAGAGCGCTTCTCCACCGACCTGTTCTTTCTTTGCCTCCTTGTCAGAGAGGATCCCCTTTGGAGTAGACAGTACGACGATACCGTGACCGTTCTTCACTGGGCGCATGTCGCCAACCCCCATGTAGACACGTCGAGAAGGCTTTGAGATACGCTTCACATCATGAATCTTTGCACCAGCTTCGTTGTAGGCAAGTGCGATCTCGAGTACTGACATACTCTCCTTGAGAGTCTTTTTTGAAGCACTCGCGATGAACCCATGTGACTGGAGACACTGAGCGATAGCGTATTTGATCTTTGAAAAAGGAACTACCACGGTGCCTTTTGACACCATAGAGCCGTTTTTCATTGATACCAACATGTTTGCAATCGTATCCATATTATTACCAAGATGATTTTCTAATACCTGGGATCATTCCTTCGTTTGCGAGTTCGCGGAAACAAATACGACAAAGACCAAAATCTCTCATGTACCCATGACGGCGTCCGCATCGAAAACAGCGATTTACCGCTCGAGTAGAAAATTTTGGGGTCCGCTGTGAGCGGTATACAGTTGAAGTTTTTGCCATAGTGAAAAAATCGTTCCTGAGAGTGTCTCGTAATGATTTCTTTGAGTCGTTTGCGGCACAAAGAGAAAACTACGGATTTCCCAAGAACCTGCCTATCCTACCAGAAGGGGCTCAAATGGTCAAGCAAGACATTTCTCTAATAAAAAAGTGTCAGAAAGGGGTATCCCCTGTTCTGACACTTTATCTCTTTCGGGCACTAAAGTAAGCTCTGGAAATCATCCTTGGGGAACTCAACACCAAACGAGCTGACTACTTTTCTTTGGTCTTTAAAAGAAGCCACTCTCTCCTGTATCGCTTCAGGGGGAAGGACTATTTCTTTAATACCAAGCACTTCTCGTTCGTGCAGGAGATGGACATGCTCCTTTGCATCCCGCAAAAGAGTCATCAGGTCGGCAGTAGCTCCTCCCCACGCACTCACAAACATAACAAGCTCTCGCCATGTACCAATAAGAGAAATTCCGTTTTGGTTCTGGTTTTTTGACATAGTTAGACAATTTTTATAAAAGTCTACCTATATTCCTCAAAATGTAAAGACCGCCCTTTTCGGGCGGTCTTTTTCGAGTAAAAAATTATTTCTTGAATGGGATACCGAGGTGAGAGAAGAATGCGAGCGCCTCTTCCTTTGTCTTTGCGGTTGACACGAGCGTCACTGCCATACCAAACACATCGCGGAGGTCTTCGTCAGAAGTCTCTGGGAAGATAGTGTGTTCTTTGATACCGATGGTCATGTTGCCGATTGAGTCGACAGACTTTGGATCGATACCTCGGAAGTCCTTGGTTCGAGGAAGTGCGATATGAACGAGCTTGTCAAAGAAGTGTTGCATGCGCGCTCCACGGAGAGTCACGGCGACGCCCACCTTGTCTCCTTCACGGATCTTGAAGCTCGCCACTGACTGCTTTGCTGCACGAACCGTAGGACGTTGCCCAGTAATCTTTGAGAGACGATCGACAACGGTGTTGTTCTTTTCACGGTCTTTTTTCATCCCTGACCCTGTTGCAGAGGCAACCACGATCTTTGAAAGACGAGGAGCAGCAAGCTTGTTCTTGTATCCAAACTGTGCGAGTGCCTTGTGTGCTTCTTCTATTTTTGTCTTTGTGTATTGCATAAAAGTATGATTACAGTGCTTTACCGGTCTTTTTCGACACGCGGATCTTTTTGTCGCCCTCTGTCTTTGAGCCGATGCGAACCCCCTTCTTCCCCTCGAGAATCATGACGTTTGAAGCATGGAGCGTCCCCTCTTTTTGGACGACCGTTCCCTTTTCTCCTTTCTTTTTTGCCTTGACTCGGCGGTTGAGTTTGTTTGCACCCGCAACGATAAGTCTTCCTGTTTCAGGAAATACCTTGAGCACGGTTCCCGTAGCTCCCTTGCTTTTTCCTGTGCGAACGATTACGTTGTCTCCTTTTTTGATCTTCATATAAAACTCCTATAGCACTTCTGGTGCAAGTGAAACTATTTTTTGATATCCAAGTTCGCCGATTTCACGAGGGATAGGACCAAAGATACGACCTGCGCGTGGCTCTTTCTTCCCCTTTTCGAGGATCACAACTGCGTTGTCATCAAAGCGAATGTACGAACCATCCTTTCGACGAAATGCGTTCTTCTGACGAACAATCACTGCTTCACAGATATCCTTTTTCTTGATTGCCTTGCGAGGTTCTGCAACCTTGACTGACACAATCACGATATCTCCGATACCTGCATAGCGGCGGCGTGATCCACCAAGCACTTTAAAAATCTTGGCGATTTTTGCACCTCCATTGTCCGTTACTTTTACTACTGATCCATCCTGCAACATACGCGTTTTATTATTTGGTTACGACTTCAAAATGCTTGTCTTTTGAGCGAGGGCGAGTTTCGACAATCTCTACCTTGTCCCCAATATGAGAAGCATTTTTCTCATCATGCGCCTTGTAACGCTTGGTGATCTTGAAATACTTGTGATATTTTGGGTGCTTCACAAAACGAGTAACAGAAACAACCACGGTCTTATCCATTTTGTCTGAGACGACGACGCCTTTGATTGTCTTTTTTTGTGTGGTTGTTGTTTCCATAAATGTTTTGCTGAGTTCCTCTATATTACTGATTTTGTTTGTTTTGTCCAATCGACAGTTCCTGGGCGCGAAGTGCAGTGAGTGTCCGTGCTACATTTCTACGTGTGGTACGGTACTCTTTTGCATTGCCTGTTTTTGACTTTTCGAGAGCGAGTCCTCGAAGCTCCCCCTTTGCTTTGGTAAGTGCAAGGATGAGTTCTTCTCGTGACATTTTGTTGTATGAAGTCTGCTTTGCCATATATAAGATAGTTTAATTTCGTTCCACCACTCGCACTTTGATAGGGAGCTTTGTTCCTGCTTTTCGAAGTGCTTCTCGTGCAGTTACTTCTGGAACACCGTCAACTTCAAAGAGGACACGTCCAGGAAGGACCTCGATACAGTACCCTTGGAGATCACCCTTTCCTCCTCCCATCGGAACTTCGGCAGGTTTTGAGGTTACTGGACGATCAGGGAAGATACGGATCCACATACGTCCTGTCTTTCCGAGCTGTCGACTTGCTGCTTTTCGAGCTGCTTCGATCTGGTTTGAAGTGAGACGACCAAGCGCCTCGGCCTTGAGTCCAAATGAACCAAAAGAAACTTCTGCACCACGAGTCTCAACACGACCCTCCATCTTGGTACGCTTCTTTTGCCACTTTCTAAATTTTACTTTCTTTGGGAATAACATGGCTTATTTCTTATCGTTAAATACCTGACCCTTATAGATCCATACTTTGATACCGATATCTCCGTAGGCAAGGTGTGCTCGCTCTCGAGCAAAATCAATGTCCGCACGGAAGGTCTGAAGCGGGATAGATCCACGCTTGAGCTCTTCACTTCGAGAAATCTCAGCACCGCCGAGACGTCCACCGACATAGAACTTGGCTCCTTGTACACCACGAACAGACATGACCTTTTCGATCATCTGCTTCATCACGCGACGGTACGGGAGACGCTTTTCGAGACCTTCGGCGATCATATACGAGACGATCTTTGCATCTGCCTCAGGAGACGTCACTTCGACAATCTCAAGCTTGAGATCATCAGTTACAACGAGCTTTGCGCGCTTGAGCGCCTTTATGATGTCAGCCTTGAGCTTGGTAGCCCCCTCTCCACTGCGTCCGATGATAAGTCCTGGTCGAGAAGTACGGATGATGATGCGCACTGCCTTTTGTCCACGCTCTATTTCAACGGTTGAAACATAAAATCCGCGAAGACGCTTTTCGAGAAATTCTCGAATCGTGACATCAACCTTGAGGTTGTTGACATACCCTTTGTCAGTTGCAAACCAGCGACTCTTCCAATCACGGAGAACGACGAGACGATGTGCGTATGGGTGGACTACTTTTGACATATCTGATTACTCTTTTGATTTCTTAGACTTCTTTGCAGCGACGACTTTTTTGGCCTTTGGGGCAACTTCAGCAAGGGTAACGAGCACGTGACTTGAACGCTTGTTGATAGGCTTTGCTGATCCTTGTGCGCGAGGCATAAAACGACGCATCACGAGCCCTTTGTTTACTTCGATGTTTTTTACCACGAGGTGGTCTTGTTGTGCACCAGCAACCACCGCATTTGCAGCAGCAGAAGCGATGAGCTTGCGGATAGGGTCGGCAGCACGCTTTGGCATGTACGCAAGCGTAGCGTCAGCGAGCGCGACGGTCTTGCCCTTTACTGCACCTGCAACGAGGCGAACCTTTCGAGGAGACTGTTTGTAATTTGGGAGTGATGCTTTCATACAATACTAAAATAGTTTATTTCTTTGTGTCACCAGTAGATTTTGCAGCCTTTGCAGCAGAAATTTCACTTTCGCGTGCTTTTTGGTCAATCTCCTTTTGGATCTTTCCACCGTGACGGGTGAACTTGCGTGTTGGAGAAAATTCTCCCAAACGATGTCCAACCATGTCCTCGGTAACGAGAACTTCGGTGTGCTGGCGTCCATTGTGGACTCCAAAGGTGAAACCGACCATTTCAGGAGCAATCTGGCTTGCGCGGGCCCATGTCTTAATCACCCCCGTTTGCATCGGATTCTTGCCTTCGATTTTCTTCATTAATTTTTGGTCAACGTATGGACCTTTTGCGAGTGATCGAGTCATGGTAGTGAATAAAAAACGCCCGTTCTGAGCTCCGAGTATAGTAGCAAATTATAGTTTAATGTCAAACCCTTTTTAAAAAGAGAGTTTTTGGCTAGAAAAAAGCCACGATTTTGGGGACAAAAACGAGGAGTCCTACAGCAAGAGCACCAAAGACGGTGAGAAGTACCGCCCCGGCCGCAACATCCTTTGTATCGCGCGCGTAGGGATGCTCATCAGGACTCGTCAGGTCGATATCGATCTCAAGTGCCGTGTTGAATCCTTCTGCAGCAAGCACTGAAGCGATCGCAATAATGATGAGTCCCCACTCGAGGTGGCTGATATTGAGCCACACACCAAGCACAACTGCCACCACCCCCACCACCGCATGCACCCACGCGTTGTGCTGCGTCTTGAAGATGACCGAGATACCACGAAACGCGTGGTTAAAACTTCGAGCTCGTGCAACAATCGAAAATCGCTTTTTTTCTGAGATATTATTCATGATGATCGTAGTATAACAAAATAGAGCTAAAACGATTCCACGTTTTCACTTCTGATGTACCCAACGATAGTGCTTCCAAAAAGGACTTTGAAAAAACCGTTTTGGAGTTGTCCCAGCAAAGAGCCTTCTGTATTTGATGACACGACGGCTATCTGTTCCCCAAAAGGAACGTCATAAATCACTGCACTTTCAGAAATAACTCGAACATACTTTTTTTCAGAAGGGATCTTTACTGTTTTTGTATTGACGACTTCTTTTGCTGTCGAAGCAACAAGACTCCCTACCGACGTATACGGTGCCCAAACCCAGCCTTCATCCCCCGAAGAAAATCTGAGTTTAATCCAGTTGCCAGAAGTATCCAACCGAAGACCTTTGTCCCCTTTTAAAATTGTTCGAACAAATACTCCTCCGGGTGTCTTTCGAACATTAAGAGTTTTAGACACTACTGTCACGTCTCCAAAAAAATCTAGGAAAGGTGTTGTGCCTACGGATGACGGGCTCGCATCCGCCACAAGATACGTTGATGCTACCCATCCTTCAGTACCATTTGTCATACGGATGTTGCTCCACGAACCGCTTGTCGCGAGTATGGTTACTATTTCATCTCGACGAACCTGTGTCTTTAAAGCACCACCTGGTGAGAAACGAACATTTAAAAGACTTGCGGTGACACGAGCTGTTGAAGATATAACGGGTACTGAGGGTTTTTCCGGAACAGTTGTAGTTACAATTGATGAACCGCTACTACCTCCTCCACCCCCGCCTCCACCTCCACTGCTTGTTGCCGCACTCACCACCACCGAAATATCATCGGTGTCTGTTGCACCATCATCATCGGTAACTGTGAGGCGGAAGATGTAGGTGCCTGCGGTTGAGAGTGCGGTAATGCCCGTTGAGGCACTTGTTGCACTCGTGATACTTGGAGTGGAAGGGCCTGAGATAAAGCTCCACGCATAGCTTGCAATCGTTCCATCACTGTCTGTAGAGCTTGAACCGTTTA
>JBPOIF010000002.1:0-18489 GCA_052034745.1 Candidatus Nomurabacteria bacterium
TTGGTATTAACATAGTGTGCTTAAAATAAATTCAAATAATCAAAAAAGGTCGTCCGGTCGATATGGTCAAAACTGAATACTCAAACTATACGCCGGAATAGGGGAAATGTAAAAGTAGATTGACTAATATATTGTAAATGGTATAGTTATAAAAAATGAAAGGATATGTACAAAATAGAGACTCAAAAACTACTCTACTTTCTCAATCCGCTTCAACCTCTTTTTTCTGCAGAATTAGCCTTGAGTAACAGCACCCTTCCAAAAATCCTTATTGTCCCTGTAAAAGAATTCTCTGAAGGCTTTCTCAGGTTTTCACTTAAGGATATTATAAGAAGCATCGCTAATTCTTATAAAAAACCAGAAATCAAAAAAAATTTTTTAATTCTCCAGGAGAAAATAGAAGATCAGGTTGTTGAGCTTCCAGAAAGTGAGTGTAAAGAAATTGTTTCAGAGGATACTCTGAACTAATTAAAAATCCCTGACAGTTTGTCAGGGATTTTTCTATTTCTGTTCTTCGAGCATCGCGATGACTTTTTCGTTGGTGAGCACCATGTCGGCGTATGCTTCGGTGCGTGCTTTGTCTGCACCGGGATACATCGTCATGAGATCGTTTGTTCGCGCAGCGACTTCTTCATCGGTTGGAGTGATCGATTCTTTCTTTGCGATCGCATTGATGATGAGCTGCATACGAGCACGTTTTTCTGCGTCGGCTCGAAACTCTCCAAGCAGGGTCTCTTTTGTCTTTCTTGCATGTTTGAGATAGTCATCCATCGAGAGTCCTGCCCGAGTGACATCGACTTCGATTTGAGCAAAGAGTTTTTCTTGCTCTGATTGAACGAGGATCTCCGGTACAGGAAATGATGTTTGAGTAACGATTGATTCGAGGATCGCTGCACGACGTTTGTCGCCGGCTTCGAGCAGTTTTTCTTTTGCGGTATTTTCTCGGATCTTTGTTTTGAGTTCTTCGAGGGAAGTAAATTCACCAAATGATTTTGCAAACTCATCATTTACTTCGGGGAGGGGTTCTTCGTGGGCATGATCGTTTCCTTCTTCATGGACATGTCCATAGGCGCGCAGGTGACGAAGATTTTCGATTACTTTTTCTACGTCTTCATCCGTTACTGGAGCAGCGTCTACTGAAGGGACTGCTTTTGCAATCGATTGGTAGTCAGGAAGTTCAAAAGCAGGGAGGAGGGCTGTTTTGATTGAAAACCCAAGTTCATTTCCTCGAGCGAGTTTTGTGATTGCAAGTGAAGGGCGACCAATGGCGTCGAGGTCTTCTTCTTTGAGGATAACAGGGTAGATGAACTGAAGCGCGAGTTCTGCCATGTCGGTGAGGATGAGTTCGTCACCGAGGTGCTTTTTTGCGATATCTTCAGGGACGTGTCCTTTGCGAAAACCGGGGAGTTCGAGGTGTGCGCCGAGTCTTTCAAACGCTGCTTTTTCAAACGAAGCAAAGGTATCCCATGGAAGAGTTCCTTCGATGGTAGCGGTTGCGTCGTCGTTTTTTGTTATTGTTGCGGTATATTGTTTTGCCATAGTGCGCGCATTCTAGCATGAGAATAAAAAGGGGTCTATGGAGTGGGTAGAGAGGGCGATGAGGTAATTAGTTTGACTAAAAAGCAGGGGCATGGTAGTGTATGTTCTTTTGCTCCCCCGACATAAGAAGGGTGGATAACAGGATTAATTATGGGTGTTATCAAACGAATATTAAGAAAAGATTGGGTTTTAATGATTCTGGCAATTATTGTCTTTTTTGTTATTTTTGAGTTTGTTCTTTTCTATAAATTAGTACAGATTTTTAGGATAGAGCATGCACCCTGGGTTATATGGTATATAGCTATTTCCTCTTTGTTCTTACTCTCTCGTCCCATCATCGCACTTTTTTATAAGGATAGACACGAAGGTCTTGTTTTGAAAAATAACGATACTTACCCTTCCGTTTCTTTTGTTATTGCTGCTAAAAATGAAGAAGACTCTATTTACGAAACGGTTGCGTCTTGTATGCAATCAGATTACCTTGGTTTTTTTGAAATGATTGTTGTTGATGATGGTTCTACTGATAAAACACATCATGAAATGCTTCGAGCGCAGAAAGATTTTTCAAAAATAAATTTTCCCGTAAAAGTTTTTCAGTTTGAAAAAAACCTTGGAAAAAGAGAAGGGATGTCTTGTGGTGTAGAGCATGCAGCAGGCGATATCGTTGTTTTTGTTGATTCCGATAGTTTTTTAAAGAAAAATGCGCTCTCACATATCGTAGAACACTTTCTTAACGATCGTTTTGTGGGTGCTGTTTCAGGGAATACTCTTGTTGAAAATCATAAAGAAAATCTTCTTACAAAAATGCAATCTGCACGATACGGGATATCTTTTGATATCTTCAAGGCCTGCGAAAGTGTTTTTGGAGCAGTAACGTGCTGCCCTGGTTGTTTTTCAGCATACCGAAAAGATGTTATAGATTCTGTGATCGGAGATTGGAAACAAAGAAAAGTTTTCGGAACAAAAAGCACCTTTGGTGATGATCGAAGTCTTACAAATTTTGTACTTCGTGCAAAATGGAAGGTTGAGTATTGTCGTTCGGCTATCGCCACAACAATTGTCCCTGATCGTTATAAAAAATTTATGAAACAGCAACTCCGTTGGAAAAAATCTTGGATTCGAGAAGGTTTTTTTGGAGCAGCGGCATTTATGTGGAAAAAACACCCAATTGCTTCTTTATCTTTTTATACAAATCTCATTATTCCGATTTTTGGCCCACTTGTTGTTTCGTTGGGATTGATATTGGCTATTATCCATGGGCAATGGGTTCTCGCACTCCTTTTTTGCTTGAGTGTTTCTCTTATGAGCTTAGCGTATGGATTTTTCCATTATGCGCAAACAAGACACAAAGATTTTATGTATTCAGTGCCGTTCACTCTTTTTTATTCGATAATTCTTGTTTGGCAAATGCCTTGGGCTATTATAAAACTCAATGACACCGGTTGGGGGACCAGATAATTTAAATAAAATATGAAACAGCAATCACAATACATACCAGCTATACTTTCTATCGTAGTTCTTTGTATAACAGGGGGTGTATATTTTTTATTTTCGAATTCTTTTGCAAAGTATATTTCTTCAAAGAAAATAGAATATTATCATTATCAAATGCCTGAGGATTTATCAGTCATAGATACAAGCACACTGCCCCCAGCAACGAGCGTCCCTGTGCTGATGTATCACGGTATTACAAAAAAAACAGACAGTGAAAATACCTCTTTAAATAATTTTAAAAAGACCATGGAACTTTTGAAAGAAGATGGTTTTGAAACTATTACTGCAAATGATTTATTTTTATTTAAAAAGGGATTGTTTACACTTCCAAAAAAACCAATCTTAATTACATTTGATGATGGAAGAAAAGATAGTTACTACCCTACCGATGACATATTTAAACAGCTCGGTTTCAAAGCAACTATCTTTGTCGCGACCGGACCATCTTTTGATGGAAATAGTTTTTATCTTACAAAAGAAGAGCTTATAGCAATGAATAATTCGGGGCGCTGGGAAATACAGGCACATGGCCGTTATTCTCATAAACATATTAGAATTTCAGAAAATCCTGAAGATGAAGAGGGGAGATTTCTTTCATCAAAGGTTTATCTTTCCGATAAGCAGCGCTTCGAGACAACTGAAGAATTCGTGAATCGAATCACCGAAGATTATGTTAATGGAGATGCTGACGTTAAAGAAGTTACCGGTAATCTACCACTTTATTTTGCAATTCCACTAAATGATTATGGGGAATATCCAGTTTCAAATTTCCCTGAATCTAAGAGTATAAACACCAAAATCGTAACAGATCGTTATCGTCTTGCGTTTATACAGGCGAACGAAAACGAAGACCCTTCAAATATAGTTGCAACACCGTACAATTTAAAAGATGAACCTTTTTTCTCTATTCGACGATTGGAAGTTAAAAATATGTCTCCTGAAGAGGTGCTTTCTGTGCTTCATGAGCTTACTCCCGGAGCTCCAAACCGGGTACTTGGAGAAACAGTGATTAAAAGACTTGCTCAACAGCACCTCTCTGGTACGGTTACTGCAATTGACGGAGGGTACGACCTGACAGCGGATGAGTCGGGGATGAACGCCCTTTTGATCATGGGGGAACCTTTTTGGAA
This sequence comes from Candidatus Nomurabacteria bacterium, assembly GCA_052034745.1. Taxonomy (GTDB): domain Bacteria; phylum Patescibacteriota; class Minisyncoccia; order Phycocordibacterales; family UBA9973; genus UBA4124. The sequence goes on from JBPOIF010000002.1 coordinate 4,164, forward strand.
AAATTATTCTGTGCACGCCTCTTTTATGAATGATGAGGCTTCAACAGTTGGTCTAATCGCTCGATACGTAGATGATGATAACTATCTTATCTGTGGTGTTTCAGAAGGGGCGCCGTTTTTGAGAGAGAAAATAAATGGCTTGTCTTATACACGCGCCACAAGTAACGAATCGGTACGTGAACAGGAAATAGTTGCTGATATGACTCTTTCTGATCAAAAAGTTTCCTGCTCCATCAATGGTATCTCTGTCGGGGCTGATGTAAAAATAACACAAAAAAAAGGATTTGCGGGTATAAAAGCCTGGGATAAAGAAAAGTCAGCAAACATCATAATTCATGACTTTCGAGTAAAGAGTTAGTATACTTTTTCTATGAGTAACAAAAAAACAATAATTTCTTTGGTTATAGTAAGTTTCGCTTTTGGGGTTTTTTTAGGAACACGTGTTGAAACTATTAAGAACAATCGAGAGAATTTTGTTTCAAACAATGAAGAATCAGGAGACTTTTTGAAAAATTCTGTCGTTGTCGAGGCGGATGACCTTACCGCAGCGAGCAATAGAAACCGAAAAACTAAGTCAGCTACTCCTGTTGTCGCTGGAGCACAAACGACAGAATATTTTGAGGGTACTAATTCTTTAGAAGAAGTCGGTTCTATTTCTGAGAGCGCGAATAGTAAATGGTGGGTAAATTCGGGTGGTCGATTGGTTTTTAACAAAGGCGTGGGGAGTACGATCACAGGAGATCTTCCTTCTTCGGATTCTTGGTATAAGGAATATTTACGAACAAACCCTCTTGATACAGACAATGGAGCTCATCCACAAAATATTTTTCGTTTAGTGGAGAAAGAGATGTGGAAAAACTATCAACAACAGGCTTATTTTAAGGTTTTAAAAATAAATTTGAGTCAAAGTTCAAATCGAAATGCTTCAAACGGAATCCTTTTATTTAACCGATATCAGTCAGGGGATAACTTGTATTATACGGGAGTGCGTGTTGATGGAGCTGTTGTGATAAAGAAAAAGTATAATGGCGTTTATTATACAATGGCATATACAAAAGTTTTTCCAGGTGTATATGATCAAACAAAATCTCCTAACCTAATTCCTATTAATACATGGCTTGGCCTTCGTTCAGAGGTAAAAGATATGTCTGACGGATCTGTTTCTATAAAACTTTATATGGATAAAGGAAAAACAGGAGTGTGGACTGAAGTGCTTAGCGCCACAGATGTTCCTGGTATTTTTGGATCAGCGGTTATTTCAAATAGCGGTTATGCAGGTATCCGGACAGATTTTATGGATCTTTCTATGGATGATTATCTCATAGCATCTTTCTAGCTTAAAAAAGGGATTCAAACGAAGGGATGGAGATATTGACGGCGCTTGCTTCGAGCGAGGTCAGGTCAAATGCTGAAGAAGGGGACGTGTCGCCGTTCATTGAGGTTGTTTCCGAAAAAGGCATTGGAAGCGCCGGGTCAGAGAGTGATCGTTGTTGCCACCACCAAAATATCCCAAACAAAACAACCACCAGAACAATTGAAACGATTGCCCAAGGACTTCGTTCCTGTGTTGGTAGTTTGTTCATGGTGCTATTGTGTGAGGACTGAGGTAGTAACGGCGAGCTTGAGTGCTCCGAGTGCTGCAATAATCTGTTCGCGTGTGGTTCGAAGTCCTGTTTCTGCCTTGACTACTGCTTCTTTGAAGGTCACTCCTTGAACAGAGAGGTTCTGCACTGATTCGTTTGCGGGATCCTCTGCGGTAGTGATGAGGGTTGCGACAAGTGCCTTGGTGTCGGTCAGTGTTGCCTGTGCTTCGGTGAGAGTGTTTGTCGAAGCGGTGGTGTCGATGTCGTTTTGTGCGAGGCGAGTAGTCGCTGCGCTTGTTTTTTGAAGGAGGAGTTCGAGTTTGAGTGCGATTGTTTCGAGTTGTCTTGCAACGATTTTTCGTCTTTCAGACAAGGGCTTGTTTTTGAGGAGTTCAAAAATGGTCGCTTCATCGACAGAGGCAGTTGCTGTTTGAGAGGTATTTGAAGCAGCACTTGCCTGTCCGTCAGTGAAGTCAAATGAGCCAAATGATGTTGCCTGCGCAAAAGAGCTTGTCGGGGTAACAAGGATTGCTGACAAAAATAGTGCTGAAATAAGCTTGTTTTTCATAACGATTCAAATTATATCATATATAAGACGATCCGTCAGTACCTTTCTTACGCTTCCTGGATACAAAAATCACCCCTCGTGTACGGGGGTGATTTTTGTTCGGGAGCACATAAGGACTAGAGCCCTTCTGACACCCCTTCAAATACTGTCGCATCAAGCTCCGCTTCGAGAGAAGTGAGGTCGTTTGTTGTTTCTTCTTGTGCGGTCGCAGGAATGGTAGTTTCTTCTGTTCCAACCTTTTTACCCAAGAGGGCAATGCCAAGGAGGACAATCGCAACGAGGACGACAAGAACGAGGAGGAGCTTGCCGCTTTTCTTTTGAGCAGGGGTTGCTTCTGAGGTAAATGCTTGCTGGGGAGCTTGTTGGGGAGTGTTCATTTGATCAATAGGAGAGTTTTCCATAAGGTAAAAAATAAATAATGTGGATACTAGTAATTTTAATTTGTAGTTGTTGCAGTTTCGGTATCTTGTGCGCCCACTGCTTCTTTGATTGCCTTGATTGCGTCTGCAATATGGGTGCGAGTTTCTTTCAGGAGGGTTTCGATCTCTTTTGCGAGTTCTCGAGGACGCGTTGCTGTTGTTTCATCAGAATCAGAGGTTGTTGTTGCTTGCAGTGTTGCAAGAAGTGCTTGTGCTTCGGCGAGAGTCTGTTTTGAGTCAGCAAGTGCACTTTTGGCATCAGACATGTCGTATCCTTTTGTTGCGAGCTCGTCGATCTTGGTTCCTATGCGGTTTTGAGCATTTACAAGAACAGTGATGACTTGGGCAAAACGTGACTCGACAAATGTTTTTCGAGTGGAGAGGCGCTCTTTTTTGATTGCTTGGAGTTCTGTTTTGAGTGCTTCACGCTTTTCTTTTATTGTTTTTTCGAGTGCAGCCCGGTCTTCCTTTGCCGTGCCGATGAGTTCCTTTCTTTCTTCACGAAAAGTGTCACGCTTTTCTTTTGATTCTTCGATGAACGCGTCTCGAGTGTCTTTGAATTCTTCGCGAAGATCTTTTCGCTCTTCAATGGCATTTTTTCGGACATCACGACCCGAAGTGGCGTCCTCTGCGTGTGTGTATCCCGGGAGAGCGAGGAGTCCGAGGAGGGTAAATGATAAAAGATATGGTTTCATATGATATGTCGTCTACTCGTTATGATAATCGTCCAGCAACTGCTGTACCTCTCTAGTATACCGCGACTGACCGGTCTTTCATGTGGAAACAAAAAACACTCCCCATCTTACGGAGAGTGTTTTTTTGGATTATGAACGATTGCCGTATTTTTCTGCGTAGAGCGCTTGAGATTTTTTGACTGCTTCAATCGCTGCGTGTCGGTCACGGATACTGTCGATGGTCACTGGGTGTTGCTCGGGGTCGTCAGATTTGAGGATTTTGTATGTCTCAAAAAAGTGTGTGAACTCTTTGAGAGAGTGTTTGTTCACATCGCCCAGGTCGTGGATGTGCTCAAAACGACGATCATCGACTGGTACCGCGATGATCTTTGCGTCGCCCTGTCCTGAATCAACCATATCCATGATTGCCACTGGTCGTACCGCAACCATCACACCAACTGCAAGAGGCCATGTCGACAGAACGATGACATCGAGCGCATCACCATCTTCCCAGAGGGTCTGAGGGATAAACGCATAGTCAAAAGGATACGGTGAAGAGTTGTAGTTCGCGCGATCGAGCGCGATGAGCCCTGTCTCTTTGTCGATCTCGTATTTGTTGTGAGACCCTTTTGGAATCTCAACGATGCAGTTAAATTCTTCCGGAACATTTTTTCCAATAGGAACATCGTGCCAAAGGCTTGTCATAGGTGGTAGTGGTTAGAGATTGATAACGAAGTGGTTGTGATTATTGTGCGGGTTCTTCTTCAGGAGTAGTTGGATCGGGGGTTTCTTCTTCGGGAGCTTCTTCTTTGTTTGCAAGGGCGGTGAGAGGGACAAAGTCGTCTCCTTCGTCAGGAAGTCCTTCGACAGGGGTAGGTTCGGTAAGTTCTGCTTCAGTTCCTTTGATATCGATTTTCCAACCAGTGAGCTTTGCGGCGAGGCGGACATTTTGTCCTCCTTTTCCGATCGCGAGTGAGAGTTGGTCAGGAGTAACTTCGATGGTTGCTTTGTGCTGTTCTTCATCGAGCTCAAGATCGAGTACTTTTGCAGGAGAGAGCGCTTTTCTTACAAATTCTTCTGGGTCAGCTGACCATTCGATAATGTCTATCTTTTCCCCAGAGAGTTCGCTCATCACTGTTGAGACGCGAACACCTTTTTGCCCGACACAAGAACCTACAGGATCGATGTTGGGATCTTCGGTATGGACCGCAATCTTTGATCGACTGCCTGGTTCACGTGCGATCGATTTGATTTCGACGACACCGCTTGCAACTTCAGGAGATTCGAGCGCAAAAAGCTTTTCGAGGAACTTCGGATGAGTGCGAGAGATACGAAGCGTGATACCGCGAGGAGACTCTTCGACATGGTAGAGGTATCCACGGATACGTGCACCTCGAACATAGCGTTCGCTTTGAATCTGTTCTTGAGGGGGGAGTACTCCTGTGGCGCGGTTGAAATCAATGAAAACAACACCACGGTCTACCTTTTGGATATGTCCAGAGACGATATCACCCTCTTTGCTTCCAAATTCGTCCATGATACTGGATCGTTCTGCTTCACGGATGCGTTGCATGATGACTTGTTTTGCAGTTTGGGCAGCGATACGTCCAAAGTCTTCTTTTGGTTCGAGCGGAAATACGATTTCGTCACCGACATGGGCGTCGCCCTTGATGATGCGAGCATCTTCGAGAAGGATGTGCTTTTCTTCGTTGTAGTGTTCGCGTTCGTCACCTTCTTCTCTTACGGTATCTTCAGATTCTTCGTCAAAACGAACCGTGCTTTCATCAGCGACTGTTTTTATCTGTTCAAAAGAGACGGTTCCGGAGTCGAGGTCGATCTGTGCTCGGACCACTTGGCCTTTTCGACCGTATTCTTTCTTGTACGCAGCGGCAAATGCCTGCTCGATTGCGTCGATCAGCTTGTCGCGAGCGATTCGACGCTCACTTTCGAGCTGTTCAATCGCCATTTTGAGTGCTTTGATGTCTAACATATTTGATTTTTGTATTGATTTGTAAGGCTTTTTTAACAGAAATGCCCGACCTTTCGGGGCGGACATTTACTAAAGTTAATTTACCACACATATATAGTGTATGCAACTACCCTCAAACCCCCTCGGTCTCCCCTAGGTCCGACCTAGGGAGAAAATAAAGAAGGTATTATAATTTATGAATGTCAAAAAGGAAGGATACTTTTGTTGTTGGAGAGTATTACCATATTTACAATAGAGGGAATAGTAAGCAAATTATTTTTTTAGACGAGGAAGATTATTCGCGTTTTACTAAATATCTTTTTCTTTGTAATAGTAAGAAAAATGTCAATTTTCGTGATGATATCGTTGGTCTAAATATTGATACTTTTTCTTACAAAAGAGGGGAAACACTCGTTGCAATAGGTGCTTGGGTTTTGATGCCAAACCATTTTCATATTTATCTCTCCCCTAGGTCGGACCTAGGGGAGAAGAATGCGGTGACAGAATTTATGAGGAAACTTTCAACTGCGTACGCTAGTTATTTCAATAAAAAATATGGACGGACGGGCGGACTGTTCGAAGGGAAATTTAAAGCAATCCTTGTTAAGGATGATGTTTATGCAAAATATTTATTTTCTTATATACACCTAAACCCGGTTAAACTAATTGATCCAGAATGGAAAGAAAAAGGGATAAAAGATCAAAAAAAGGCAGTAGATTTTTTAAATCTCTATAAATGGGGGAGTTATCTTGATTATAAAATGACGTCGAGAAAAGAAAATGTAATTTTATCAAAAAGAGATTTCCCGGAATATTTTTCTACCAGTTTCGATTTTGATAAGGAAATTCAAGAATGGATTGAGATAAAAGTTTTCCCCTAGGTCCGACCTAGGGGAAATCCACAGAATATCCACTTTGTAGAGGGAGAAACATTGACAATACCCCTACTTTTGCGCTATAATGCAAATCAAATAGAACTAAATTAGTTTTCTCACAAAAAAATAAAGCAAACATGAAGAAGAACTTAACTTTTGCAAACGGGAAGTTGGTACTTCTCGTTTTGCTGACCCTTGTGTCTGTTTTAGGGTGTACCCCTGAAACGGTCGATCCCAACCCAACACCTGTGCCTACGCCGACACCCAAGCCTAAGCCGACGATTACTATTTCTGCTTCTGCGACAGAGTTGATGTATGCTGATACGGCATATATCGATTGGAGTGCAAGTGCAAACTCTGTAAAGCCTGCAAAAGCATATATTAATGGTGTGGAGCAGTCTGGTCTGTCAGGGAAACTCCTTACTGGAGCGCTCGACAAAGCTGTTACCTATAACTTCGAGGTTATAAACGATTATGGTTCTGACAAAAAGTCGGTAACCATAAACGTACAAACCATTACTCCTGTTATGGGATGGCTTACGGACAGTTTGCCTGTGCCGTGGCATAGGCAAAGTATAGAATCAAAGGCTTATGGAACAAGTGTTTGGGTAAATACCCCCTTGTTACCATGTGCGTTAGACGATTCCTATACGTTTCGCTTGTTCCCAAGGAAGAGACTGTTTCTTAAAAGGTCTATTGTTCCTTGCGATACAGAGTCAGACGCGGAGTTTAATTGGAGTTTGATCGGAAATCAAACAAGGGTTGTGTTTGGGGACACTTCATTTGTCCAATCCATAGGTCAAAACACTATGGTTCTGACAAAAGAGGTACCTAATGTCATGACAGGACTTCGGGACTCGTTGCGGACGACCTATATCCGCTAATTTATAAATCCTGCTTCGTAATTTTATTTGCGAGCGGGATTTTTTTTGTGGATAGAATATCCCTGTACAAGTGATAAAAATGGTATGATAAAAGTATCTTATTAGGTAGGGTATGTAATTTTATGAAATCATTTTACAAGGTAATAGTTTGTGCCATAGCGTTTGTAGTTTTTGTATTTGGGGACATATCTGCAAATGTATTCGCGCAAGAAAAATCAACTCTCGTTGCTTCTATCAATATAGAGAATCTTATGATTGTAGAGAGAGTGGGAGATACTTTCACAATATCTTTTGATATTACTAATGGAAAAAGTCTCCAAACAGATGTACGGTATGCAGTCGTTTTGCGTAATATTGACAACAGCTACGTAGTTGACCAGGTTGTTTACGATGACGCTCTCACTATTCTTGAAAATAGCAAGGTAAATAAACATGTTTCTTATACCCCACCTGTTTCACTTTCTGGTACTTATAATTTATTTATTACTGCAAATAATGGTGCAGGGTTTCCCTTCGGGACAGCATTTGTTGCACCGATTCAAATCTTTACTGAAAAGCAGGGTGTTTTTATTGCACCAGAAGCGTGCGTAATTGATGGTAAACCCATCACACAAGCTGTTGCTGTTACAAAACAGACAAATCTATTGCTCAAATGCACTATTGTTAACAACAGTGCCGATCAAGTATCTGTGACACCTTTTGTGTCTACTTGGTCACCAGATCTTTTTGGTGTCGCAGAACAAAATACTATTACAGAAACACCTGTTTTACTTACTGCAAATCAGAAAAAGGATGTCACTATTACCATTCCTTTGGTAAATAAACCAGGGATTCATACTGCAACGATAAAAGTAGGGGAATCAAATACTATTTTTATTAAGTATTCAGTTTCAGGTATGGTTGCAAGTGTTCGTTCTGCGTCACTTGATGCTGATCGTTACAAAAAAGGAAGCTCTGCAGTCGCTTCCGTTGTATGGAGTGTCGTAAATTCTACAACAAATCGTGTAACACTGGAATCAAGATTAAAAAGCGCTGGAGGTTTTGAATGTGCAGATTCGGTATCACAAATCTTTTCTCTTGGACAGCTTCGTTCTGCTGTCACAGAGGTACCATTTGTTGTATCTAAGCAGTGTTTTGATCCGATACTTTTTATAAGCATCAAGGACGGTAGCGGCACTATTCTTGATGAGTCATCTTTTTCTTTCGAGACTCAGTCATCCCCACTTTTGAGTAAAATATCATCAATTATACTCCTCACACTCCTGGTCGTCATTGCGGGTATTATTATAGTTTTTAAAATAAAAAGACGAGGTGAAGAAATAGGAGGGACCTCTTTGCCTTCTCGGGGGGTTATGACGTTTGCGATGGTTATTCTTGGAGGTACAATACTTCTTTTTCCTTCTTCCGTGCATGCATTTTCGTATCTTTCAGGAGTAGACAATGATGTGACAACCACGATTACTATGCAGACAAGTTTTGGGCCTGATGTACCAGTTACTGCAACAGCAGAGATTTCTTCAACAGCGACACACACAGTCAGTCTTACAGCTACCAATAACGGGCAAACGCCTCGAACAACGCTTGTTTCAAATGGAATTGTTTCACCAGGTAATAATCTCGGAATATATAACTTTTCTTTCAGAACTCCTACTACTGAAGGAACATATGCTGTCAATTTTGAGACAGGTGTAAATACACAATTTGTATATGTAAAAGTAGTTGAGGTTTCTAATGATTCCGGTTATATTAGTTTAGAGTGTGGAGGATCTGTTTATAGCGGAATTCCAAACTCTGAAGATTACCCATATTCACACGGAACATATAGAGCTGAGTTTTATGAAGATCCTCAGGCAACGATACCGATGGATGTCTCAGGGTTAAATTTCAAACTTAGACAAGAGCACGCTATTAATATCCCCGCTGGAGTAAGTTCAACACCAGGCTCAGAAACAGTTCTTATACCAGTAGCATCAGGAACTTCTTATACTTACACTTCTGGTTTTGACTATGGTTATACTCTTGGTTATGGTGATGATTCTTGCGATCAGATGGTTGAGGTATATGGATATGGAACTCTAGAAGGTAGTGATCTTACCCCTACAGGTTATATGCTTATACCAGAGCTTCCTATTGTAAATATGAGTGCTCCTGGTGGTTCTTATCAAAATGAGCAGTTCAATATCACTTGGAATTCTCAAAATGCAACATCTTGTACTGGAACAGGTTTTAACACAGGCGGAAATACGAGTGGCTCAGTGGCTGTTTCTCAATCTTCAGCAACAACTTATTCAGTAACATGTTCAAATGTTCTAGGAAATGATAGTGCAAGCAGGACTGTTAGCGATTGGGGACCTCTTCCTCCTCCTGTTGTCTCTTGTAATCAGTGGCCAGGTATGGCTGTAGAGTGTGATGCTCCAAATATGTGTGATGCTGACCCAGTGCATTCTGGATTTGAGATTTGCGTTCCTTAATTGAGTTATTATGATGAAAACAACACTTCTAAAAAAAATTATCGGCTCCACACTCTTTATCATTGGGCTATTTGGTGTAACAACAGAAACTAAAGCTTTTTGGGTTTTTAATGACCTAGACATCACTTATAATGTGTCTAATGTTCAAGCTCCCTCTGTTTACGCTGGGCCAGACCAGACGTGGACACTCCCTATATCAACGGCTACCCTTTCAGGAACCGCAACCGATCCCGATGGGACTATCGTACAGACTGCATGGGTGTTCCAGAGTGGCCCCGTTGCTCCTACAATTGCATCGTCGGGCTCACTCTCAACAGGAGTCTCAGGGATGAATAGTGTCGGGACATATGTGTTTACACTAAGCGCTCAAGACAACGAAGGGAACTGGGCAAGCGATCAGATGCAGATCGTGATCAACTCTCTTGGCGGTCCTTCGGGGACACTTTCTGCGAGCTCATGTGGTATTGCGACAGGTGCTTCGACCTGCCCATCAACAGTATCTTGGACGACCGCAGATCTCACGGTTGCAGCAACAGTGATCACTCGAGATACAGGAACTCCTTCATTTTTCGCACCTTCGCCACTTGATAGTGGTTCAGAGGTAGCGACGCTTAACTATGGAACGACAACATTTTCTCTCGAACACAACGATGTCATCCTTGCACAAGCTCAAGCAGGGGCTGCGTGTGGATCAATGACTGCTTCTTGGAACGGATCGATGTGTGTTGAAGGAGGTTCTGGAGTCACTGCGACACTTATTGCAAATCCTATTTCTATAAGCAGTGGGGGAAGTTCTCTTTTGACATGGAGTTCAGATGGTACCTCATGTACTGGAACGAACTTCAGCACAGGATTTGGAAGTGCCCCCTCAGGAAATACGACGGTGTACCCAGCTTCAACAACACTGTACTCTGTTGACTGTTCTGGTCCAGGAGGTTCAGGACAAGCAAGTGCAACAGTGACGGTAACAGGAGGTGGATCATATGAGTGTTCCGACAGCGTTGATAATGACAGTGATGGAGTGATCGACTACCCAGCTGACCCAGGGTGTACCGGACCAACCGATGATGATGAAACAAATGGCGGTGGAGGCGGCGGTGGAGGATTTGAGTGTTCTGATGGTGTGGACAATGCAGATGCAGACATACTCGTCGATACTCTTGATCCAGGATGTCACTCAGATGGCAATGCCGGCAATGTCGCATCGTATGATCCAAACGACGACAACGAAACCAACAAGCGCAAACCGATCTTTATAGAATTCTAAATTCACATTCGATAAGACAAAAATCTCCGGAGCACGGAGATTTTTGTTATACTGATAGATATGATCCTGTTAGAAGTCGCGGCCGCCGATCAAAAAATAAATCATTGTATGAAACGAAAAAGTGTCGAGTATATCAGTAACACGAGTACGGCGTGGTTTTTGACCGCGACCTACTTCTAACAGGATGATTGTCGACGAAGCAAAGCTTCGCAACTTGGTAATTGATGCAAATATCGCCACGCTTGATGACCTCGAGCAGTTTGAAAAAATCCGCGAAACAAAACCGCAGACACTTTCGGAGTATTTGCTCTCACTTGGAAAGGTAAAAGAGAGCGAAGTGAAGCGACTTGAAGCATATGTGCTCGGGATCCCGTTTATCGGACTCGTCAAAGAAAAGATCGACCCTCAGGTACTCTCACTCATTCCAGAGGCGATTGCGCGCAAGTACAATGTCGTTGCGTATCGTAAACATGGGAGCGACCTCGAGATTGCAGTGCTTGATATCGACAACCTCCCTGCGATTGATTTCGTAAAGAAAAAGACCGGGTTGCGTATCCTCCCGCGTATGACGGATTCGGAGTCAGTGAAGGCTATCTTGCAACAGTACAAAAAGAGTCTGCAGGCCGAGTTTGACTCCATCATTCAAAAAGAGATTGGCAGTATCCAGCAGGTTGAGGAAAAAGACGGCGATGAAACAAGCGCCAAAGATCTCGAAGCAATGGCCGAAGATCTTCCCGTGGTCAAGATCGTTGACTCTCTCGTCTCTCATGCCATCACCCAAGGTGCATCTGACATCCACATCGAGCCTGGCGAAAACGAACTCATCATTCGCTATCGTATCGACGGTATTCTCCACGACGCGATGACGCTGCCAAAGACCGCCGCACCCGCAATCACTGCTCGTATCAAGGTGCTCTCGAACCTCAAACTTGATGAGAAGCGACTGCCACAAGACGGACGATTTAAGATAGTGCTCGATGAACAGCCGGTATCGTTCCGTATCTCTACTCTTCCGACATATTTTGGAGAAAAAACAGTGATTCGTATTCTTCGAGAATCATCCCAAGGGTTTACCCTCGAAGGGCTCGGATTTCACGGAGAGAGTCTCGAGTCGATTCATGACGGGATGAAGCAGCACTCGGGGATCATTCTCTGTTCGGGACCAACTGGTTCTGGAAAGACGACGACACTCTATACTGTACTCGATATCCTTAATACTCCTGCGGTGAACATCTCGACCATCGAAGATCCGATCGAGTATCAGATGCCTCGTGTCAATCAGACGCAGGTGAAAAGTGAAATAGGGATGACGTTCGCGAACGGGCTTCGCGCACTGCTTCGTCAGGACCCAAACATCATCATGGTGGGGGAGATTCGAGACGGGGAGACTGCTTCTCTCGCAGTGAACGCGGCGCTCACAGGTCACTTGGTGCTCTCGACTATCCACACCAACTCTGCCGCAGGTGCGATCCCTCGACTTATTGATATGGGAGTGGAGCCGTTCCTCATCGTCTCAACGGCAAAGGTGATTGTCGCACAGCGTCTTGTTCGTCGACTCACAAAAACTCGCGAAGAATACTTCCTCACCGCGGGTGAACTGACTGCACTTGAAAAAGTCGTCGATCTTGATCGTATGAGAGCGTTTCTTGAGAAAGAGGACATCATCAAAAAGGGGATTGATTGGAAAAAGATTCCTTTTTATAAACCAAAGGCAAGTGAAGAGTCTCCTGATGGATACAAAGGGCGTATCGGTATCCATGAAGCGATGAAAGTGTCACCGACGGTAAAAGAGATTATTCTCAAAGGGGGGTCAAGTGATGAAGTAGAAGCACAAGCAAAAAAAGAAGGGATGATGACCATGATTGAAGACGGTATCTTTCAAGCAGTACAAGGCAATACCACTATTGACGAAGTACTCCGCGTGGTGAGCGAATAAGGACACTGTTGACAGTGGGTGCCTAAAAGCGATACGCTCTTACAAACTCTGACTGTTATGAAAAATGAATCTAGTCTTATTATGCTCGATCGTTCGATCCAGCATACGCCCTGGGATGACAATGACTACCCAGGACTTTCTGTTTCATGGAAGCATCCTTGTTCAGAAAAGGTGCACACCTTTGATATCGAAGAGGATGTGCACTTGTTTGAGATTAAACACCTTGAAGAGCTGTCTGCTCTCGATGTTCGAGGGATGCTCGAGAAAGAAGAGTATGTCCCTCTCGATTTGGCTTGTTTGGCATTTTTTATGAAAACACCGATGCATTTAGTTGCATTGGTCAAAAAGTGGCCGGCAATCCAGAAGCCGCGCCTCGAGGCGATTTCTTTTTTTGGGACTTCATTACGATGTAATGAAGAAGCCCACACGGAGTACATGCCCTCCATCTTGTTTGAGTTGGAAAACGATCCGACGGTGGTACCTTTTGAGGTCCATACGGTTGCTTCGTGGATTCATGAGGCAGTCCCGGTATTCAACCCTTTTTCAAAGAGAATTCGTGACCAGTTGGTATGAATTGAGAAAATGTTATTAAAGAGTGTCGTTTTTTATGCGACGCTCTTTTTATTTGGTACACTTTGTAGGTAATGCAATTTTCATACAAAGGAAAAAATGCTTCAGGAGTTTTGGTGACAGGAGTCATTGCTGCTGATGATCGCAGTGAAGCAGTGAAGCTTCTTCGTGATAGTGGAACGACCCCCATCATTGTAAATGAAAAAAAGAGTTTTTCATTGGGAGGAAGTATCACGCTTTTCAAAAGTGTGAAGCTTTCCGAAAAGATCATGTTTACCAAAAATATGGCAGGGATGCTCAAGGCGGGACTTCCGCTGTCTCGAGCGCTCATGGTTATCGGCAAGCAGACACAAAATCAGTATTTCAAGACGATTATCACCACACTTCTTGATACGGTTGATAAAGGAGGAACCTTTTCAGAAGGGCTCGCAAAGTTTCCAAAAGTTTTTTCGTCCCTTTTTGTTGCGATGGTTCGTTCAGGAGAAGAGTCAGGGGGGATGCCACAATCGCTCGGTGAGATAGGGATCAACCTCGAAAAGGCGTACGCGCTCAATCGGAAGGTCAAGAGTGCGCTCATGTATCCATCGATTATCATTTTGGCAATTTTGGTTATCGGGATACTCATGTTCGTCTTTGTTGTTCCGACGCTTATCGCAACATTTAAAGACATTGGTGCAGAACTTCCTGCTTCGACAAAGATAGTTGTCGCTATCAGTGACCTCATCTCAAATCATCTCTTACTCCTTGTCCTCGGGCTCATAACACTCGGTTTTCTCGGGTATACCTCTTTGAAGTTGAGACGCACCAAGCGGATGATTGAGTATGTAACCGTGCGCATCCCTGTCCTCGGTGTCCTCATCAAAGAGATCAACGCTGCTCGCACCGCGCGGACGCTTTCTTCGCTCATTGCCTCGGGGGTACCGATCAGTCGAGCGCTCGGTATCACAAAAGAGGTCCTCCAAAATACCTACTATAAAGAAGTTCTCGATGAGGCACTTGCGGCAGTTGAACGAGGAGAGCCAATCTCAAGTACTTTCAAGTCACATCTCGTACTCTACCCCGTGATGGTGGGAGAGATGATGGAGGTAGGGGAAGAGACAGGAAAGATGA
>JBPOIF010000024.1:0-7104 GCA_052034745.1 Candidatus Nomurabacteria bacterium
GCACCAACAACTCCAACCAACCTCACGGGTACCGGCACCACCAACACAGCAGCACTGTCATGGACTGCCTCAACAGACAATATAGGAGTATCAGGATACCGAATCTTCCGAAGTACCACCTCAGCAGGCACCTATACACAGATCGGTACCTCTACCACCACGTCATACACTGATACAGGACTCACTGCATCAACCACCTACTACTACAAAGTCTCAGCGTATGATGCTGCAGGAAACATCTCTGCACAAACAGCTGCAAAGTCAGTGGCGACGACGGCGGCGACAGGAGGCGTAGTTGTAGGAACTACAATCCAAACTTCTTCGATGAGTTTTGATCAAGGGTACAGCTATCAAGTAATCGGTACATTTGGAGGAGCGACTGCAGACTCTGTTTCGAATATGACCGCATCAGGTTTGAAACTGTATGAAAATGGTGTCGAACTTACTCGTTCACATGCTTCTCATTATGATATACAAACAATTGGTCAAGGTCGCTTCAGTCACTGGAACGATGGATCAAACACGATTCTTCTCTTCTCAGCCTCGGACAACACGAACCCTCTGACAAATGGAAGGACGTATAGTTACACTATTCCTTCGGTAAACACCGCACCAAGCGCAAACGCAGGCGCAGACAAAACCATCACCCTCCCTACAAACTCAGTGACACTCACTGGGGGTGGTACAGACTCTGATGGCACGATTGCTTCATACGCGTGGACGAAGGTGTCGGGAGGGTCAGCAACGATTACCTCACCTTCATCTGCTTCAA
Organism: Candidatus Nomurabacteria bacterium; assembly: GCA_052034745.1. Classification (GTDB taxonomy): domain Bacteria; phylum Patescibacteriota; class Minisyncoccia; order Phycocordibacterales; family UBA9973; genus UBA4124. The sequence continues at coordinate 773 of JBPOIF010000024.1, forward strand.
CCACTATCACTGGTCTTACTCAGGGTACCTACTCATTCTGGCTCACAGTGACTGATAATGCTGGTGCAACAAATGCTGATGCAGTTGTAGTGACAGTGAATGCGGCCCCAACAACGACCATTCCTGTGTCTTCTATGAGTTTTGATCAAGGGTACAGCTATCAAGTAATCGGTACATTTGGAGGAGCGACTGCAGATACTGCTGCAAATGGTTCTGCTTCAGGCCTTCGACTCTTTGAAAACAGTGTTGAGATTGGCCCTGCACATGCATACCACCAAGATGTCCAGCAATATGGTCAAGGTCGCTTCAGTCACTGGAACGATGGATCAAACACGATTCTTCTCTTCTCAGCATCGGACAACACGAACCCTTTGACAAATGGAAGGACGTATAGTTATCGAGTAAATTAAATCCCCATAACAAAACACCTCCTATTACAGGAGGCGTTTTGTTATGGGAGCCGCCTCTCGGACTTGAACCGAGGACCTTCGCTTTACAAAAGCGTTGCTCTACCAACTGAGCTAAGGCGGCAGTAGTTTTGTTTTCAGGAATCTTCTTCCTGCTGCAGATTTTAAATAAACTTCTCTTGTTCTAGCGTCTTTGATTGTAGCATGTTCTTCTATATATACAATTTTTATATCGAGCATATTTTTTGTGGTTTTTGTGTGACCACTTTTATGCTCATAGAGACGACGTTTAAGATTATTTGTAAATCCCTTGTAGAACTTTCCATTTTTATCTTGTAAAACGTATGTGTAATACATTGTTGCTCTACCAACTCCCGCCCGAACGACTGACATCGTTCAGTCGGGCGGGGAGCTAAGGCGGCACTGGCTACATAGTAGCCGATTTTTGATTTTATGCAATAGGGCCTTGGCGACGCCTCGTCTTTTTCTCCTCTTTTTCTGAGATTGTTTTTAGAAAGAAAGAAGAAGGTCCATGTTTGAGTCCGACGAGGTCATCTTTTTTTGCAAAGGCCGGTGCTGCATTTGGGAAAATAGAAAAAAATACTTTTGCGAGCTTTCTCTGGAGCCAGGTGAGTACCTGCTGTCCATAAAAAGTGAAACGGTACCAGAGACGTCGAGTGAGTCGAACGCCTTTTTTGCTATAGGACAAGAGATGTTCTTCTGAAAACTCTTGTGTAAGTCCACGTTCTTTTTTCCACCAAATCCTCATGAGTGTCATCCACGAGAGGAGGAGCGAGATAATAAAAAGAATGATAAGGGTGTTCATAGGTGAGTACAGTGTACCATTTCATCACAACGAGGGTGCACTGTTGTCTATGTTATCCGAGTGTGTACACAACGTATTTTTCGACAGTTGCTCCGTTGTCTTGCGCATACTGACCGATGGTCTTTTCTGGTTGCTTAAAGAATGGCTGGTCGAGGAGTGTCTGTTCTTTGAAGTAGCTGGCGATCTTGCCTTCCATCATCTTTGCTTTGATGTCAGCAGGTTTGTCGCTTTCGTCTACTTCCTTTTGGAGTACTTCCATCACCTGAGCTTTTGCTTCATCGGTGATCTCTGAGCCAGAAAGATAAGTAGGTTTCATTGCTGCAGTGTGCATTGCGATATCTCGAGCAACTTCTTGCGTTCCGCCGGTCATACAGACAATGACCGCTGTTTTTCCGTTGTGGTGTACGTATGAGCCAACTGTTGTTCCGGTAGTCTCAGTGATCGATCCGAGCTGGATGTTTTCGCCGATTTTGAGCACGACATCGTTTATCATTGCAGGCGCATCTGCGCGAGCTTTTTCTTCGCCTTCGTTCCACGCGATTTCAACGAGCTTGTTTGCAAGGGTGACGAAGTCGTCATTTCGGGCGACAAAATCAGTCTCGCAGTTGAGGATGAGGGTGAGTGCACGAGTTCCATCATTTTTGATGACGATGAGTCCATCTGCTGCAGTGCGGTCAGATTTTTTCTCAGCGATTTCAGCTCCTTTTTTGCGGAGCATGATGAGGGCCTTTTCCATGTCTCCTGATGCCTCTTCAAGCGCTTTTCGACATTGCATGACTGATACCCCTGTTTGGTCTCGAAGTTCTTTTACTTGTTCGGTTGTAATTGCCATATGTTGTGTTTTTAAGTGAACCGTTGATTGCTCTTCAGTTCTTTTATTTTGTAAACGCGTCTTTGAGTATACCAAGAATCATTGCGATACTTGAAGAAGAACCATCGTTTCCAACGATAGGGTAGGTGATGGCTCGGAGAGAACAGTCGGTGTTTGCAAGTGCAATCACAGGGATGTTCATCTTGTGTGCTTCTGCGACAGCGATATGTTCCTTTTTAGGATCGATAACCACGAGTACGTCAGGCATCTTTGTCATGCCGACCAAACCACTGAAGTATTTGCTGAGACGTTCCATTTCTCGGTCGAGAAGGAGTTGCTCTTTCTTTGTGTATTTTGCTGCAAGTTCACCAGATGCGCGCTTTTCTTTGAGGTCTTCGAGTTTCTGGATACGCTTTTTGATCTCAGAGAAGTTGGTAAGGATACCACCGATCCATCGTTCGGTGACACTTGGTTGGTGAAGGGCAAGAGCAATATCAGTGATATGTGCTCGTGCTTCTGGTTTGACGCCAACAAAGAGTATGTTTTTTCCTGAGGCAGCGAGTTCTTTGAGGAACGCACTTGCTTTTTCGATCTGAGCGATTGTTTTTTCGAGGTCGATAATATCAACACCCGCTTTGTTTCCATAAATAAAAGGTGTTGCTGAAGGGTGGCGACGAGTACGGCTATAACCGTAGTGCACGCCAGAAGCCATGAGGCTGTCATGAGATATAGTATTCATACAATCTGTACGAGGCTTGCCCGAAAAATTTCTTTAGAAATTAGGCGGGTGAGAGCCTTAATCCTACCTGAGGCAGGACCCCTGTCATATACAGGGATTACTGGATAATTTCGTCCGTTTTTTGGACGCTTCACTTTAGCACTTTTTAGGAGAGATGGCAAGGAGTCTGGATCGCATACTACTCTCGTTTGGTTTTATAAAAAAACCTTAGGAGGCTTTTTTTATTACATTAAATATGCGATTATAAGGGTGATGAGACAATCACAGCTATTTACCCGTACACGCAAGGAAAACCCAGCAGATGAGGTCGCAAAAAACGCTCAGCTCCTTATCCGAGGAGGTTTTATTCATAAAGAGATGGCAGGCGCATATGACTGGCTTCCACTAGGATTGCGGGTGGTCAGTAACATCAAGAAGATTGTTGCAGAAGAGATGGAAGCTATCGGCTCTCAAGAGTTGATTATGACTGCTCTCCAAAATAAAGAGGTTTGGGAAAAAACTGGTCGCTGGGATGATGAAAAAGTTGATATCTGGTTTAAGACAGCATTGAAAAACGGGACTGAAGTTGGTCTCGGGTGGTCTCATGAAGAACCGATTGTTGAAATGATGAAATCATATATCACAAGCTACCAAGATCTTCCGGTGTATGTTCACCAATTTCAAACGAAGTTGCGAAACGAAGTACGAGCAAAAAGTGGTGTGATGCGCGGTCGAGAATTTGTTATGAAAGATATGTATTCATTTTGTGCCTCAGAAGAGGCGCATACGGATTTTTATAAAAAAGCAACCGATGCATATCTACAGGTATGCAAGCGCCTTGGACTCGGTGATATTACCTATGTTACTTCTGCCTCAGGGGGAGCGTTTACGGATAACTTCAGTCATGAATTTCAAACTATCTGTGAAGCAGGCGAAGACGCGATCTATGTACACAAAAAAGATAATTATGCAGTGAATGAAGAAATCTTTACCGATGCGACCCTTGCGAAGCTTGGTGCACAAAAAGATGATTTTGAGATGAAGAAAGCTGCAGAGGTAGGAAACATTTTTACCTTTGGTACAGAAAAATGTGAACAAATGGGACTTGCATTTACCGATGCAGAAGGCAAAAAGCAGCCTGTGTATCTCGGTTCATATGGTGTCGGGGTTACTCGTCTTGTGGGTGTTATTGTTGAAATATTTTCAGATGACAAAGGTATCGTCTGGCCAAAGAGTATCGCGCCATTTCAGGTGCATCTCGTTGCATTCGGAGAAGATATGACTGAAGCAGAAACCTTGTACAAAAAACTCGTCGACAGCGGAGTCGAAGTACTTTTTGATGATCGTTCTGGCGTGCAGCCAGGAGAAAAATTTGCCGATGCAGACCTTCTCGGTATGCCACTTCGTGTCGTTGTCTCAAAACGAAGTCTTGAAAATGGTGGTGCTGAAATAAAAAAGCGAACAGAAACCGAATCAGTGATTGTTGCTCTTAATGAAGTCGTCGCACATGTTCAAAAAGCTTTATAGTCGATTTTCAAATGATATCGGTATCGACCTCGGTACCGCAAATACTCTCGTCTATCTTCGAGGACACGGTATCATCATCAACGAGCCGTCAATCATCGCTGTCAATCAAAAGACGGGCCAGATTGTTGCGATCGGTCATGAAGCGAAGTTGATGTGGGGCAAGACTCCTGAACACATTCGTATCGTTCGTCCGTTGATTGAAGGGGTTGTTTCTGATTTTGAAATGACCGAAGAGATGCTCGCGTATTTTATCCGAAAGGCTGAAAAGATTTCGAAAAAATTTTTTCGCCCACGAGTAGTCATTGGGGTACCAAGCGGTATCACCAACGTGGAGATGCGTGCAGTCTATGATGCGGCAATCGATGCGGGTGCCCGAGAAGTCTACCTCGTCGAAGAGGCTATGGCTGCTGCAATCGGTGTGCGACTCCCTGTGCTTTCTTCGGCTGCATCATTTATCGTCGATATCGGCGGAGGAACAACTGATATAGCACTCATTGCGCTGGGAGGAATCGTTCGCTCGCTCAATGTTCGTATCGCAGGGGATCATTTTAATACACGAGTGGTCGAGTATGTACGAGACGAATTTAAACTTTTGATTGGAGAGCAGACTGCTGAGCAGGTGAAGCTCTCACTTGGTTCGGCGCTTGAGACAGAGTATATGGAGATAGAAGTCCGCGGACGAGATCTGACGACAGGGCTCCCTCGTGCGCTCATTGCAACCGATGGGGATGTTCGTGAGGCGCTTATACAGCCGGTATCTCTTCTGGTTGCAGGTCTTCGAGAAGTGCTTGAAACTGCACCTCCTGAGATGGTTTCTGATGTTCTTCGAAGCGGTATTATTTTAACAGGAGGAGGAGCTCTTTTGCGGGGGCTTTCGAATCTTCTTGAACAAGAATTGAAGCTTCCTGTTTTTATTGCTGAAGATCCGCTTTCTGCTGTTGCTCGAGGGACGGGAGTGGTTTTGGAGCAATTTGATGAATATAAAGGTGTTCTTCTTGCGCTTGACGATTATGCAGCCATATAAGCCAACACGACGATCTTCATCTATTATCCCTATCCTTATTCGAGGAGGGTTGGTAGTAGTTGCTACGATTCTCCTTTTTTTGATTATCGGAAGTATTGTTGATGCGATTCGTGTCCCTTCACTTCGCGGGCCAGCGCTCCTGCAATCACTTTCTTCACGAAAAAATCTTTTAAAACATATTGCTGATCTTGAACAGGAAAAAGAATCATCTCGTGTTCTTCGTGAAGAGGCTGCCATGCTTAGAAAAGAGAACGAATCACTCAAAATGCAGTTGGGTAGACGGGTACATACTTCAGAAGGAGTTCTTGCTCGAGTACTGACACTCCCTAATCGATCTTTTTATGACACTATTATTGTTGATGTGGGGAGTGCTGATGGTGTGACAGTTGAACAGTTTGTGTTTGCATTTGATACTATCCTTATTGGTACTATTACTGACGTACAAGACCATCGATCGACAGTACAACTCTTTAGTGCGCCAGGAAGACAAACATCAGGTACTGCTGAAGGGAGCGATCTCTCGATTACGTTGATTGGACGAGGTTCTGGGGAGTATGAGGTTCGTATGCCAAGAGATCTTTCTTTTACACTTGGAGAACTTATTTCTTATCAATCAATGGAGACCGCAGTTCTTGCGAAAATAGAGCATATCGCGACTGATCCTCGTGATCCATTTCAGCGATTGCTCGCAAAAGCTCCGGTCAATCTTGCAGCGCTTAAGTTTGTCATGGTGAGATGAAGTTTTTGATTGAAAAAAAAATGGAAGGGACACTTGCTCGAGCAGGAACCATCGAAACTCCTCATGGATCTCTCCAGACGCCTGCATTTGTAACGGTGGGAACAAAGGCTACCGTAAAAGCACTCACCGCAGAGCAGATTCGTTCGCTTGGTGCACAGGTGGTACTTGCCAACACATACCACCTTTATTTGGAACCAGGAGATACGCTTGTTGCAAAAGCGGGAGGATTTGGCCCATTTATGGACTGGCACGGACCCACGATGACCGATAGTGGTGGATT
>JBPOIF010000018.1:0-8750 GCA_052034745.1 Candidatus Nomurabacteria bacterium
GAGCGGATCGCGAAGCTGGCTAAATCCAAACCAGAGAAATACAAACGCGAGTCCGATACGAAGCAATGCAAATCCAAATGTGATACGACGTGATTCATTCATAGATGACTACTCGTTACTGAAGAAAACCTATCTTGTACCCACTGAGCGCTTGCTCCGCCTGACGCTCTCCACCATGCTGATCTGCAAAGTCTGCGGTTGCGTCGACACCACACATCGACTTGATAGCACCAGAACCTCCCGGATGACGACTGATCCATGACGTGAGGTCATACACTCCTCCAGCAACAATAGTCCAACAACTACTGCTTGATGCGTGCGTGTGTACTTCAGTGCTCGTATAAGTGTCCTTTTTTGGAGTAGCGGGAGTGGTCGATGTTGAACCGCTAGTTGTAGGAGCTTTTGGAGTAGTCACCGTAGGAGCTTTTGTTGTTGTCTTGAGCGCCACAGGAGCTGTCTCTCCTTGTGCTGTCGGTGACGCTACTGTCTCATTCTCTAGACGAGGAGACTCGTATTTGTCAGAAGGGATAGTCATGATATACGTTGCCCCGACGAGGAAAACCGCGATAGCAACAAGACCAATGATTGTTTTTGTTTTATTCATGTCGAAACAGTATACCACCACTTCCAAGGCCTTTTTCTTCAAAAATCCAGTTCCGACAAATATTGACTTGAGTATTTTTTCGTGTTATTCTCACAAAAATAGTTTTTCAAAAAAACCGACTCATCATGGAAAAAAACCGGTTTTCTCTCCTTCGTCCATTACTGGAAATGATTCTTGAAAAAGATCCCATTATCCCCTTTGACGGAGAAGATACATTGGAAGAATTAAACCTTCGTTTACAAATTGCCAAAACACTGACCCGAATTGCCCCGCACAAAAAAGACATTCAAGCGTTACTCGCTCAAGGTGCTATCTCCGAAACAGAAGCCATTGATCTCTATACTGCACTTTCTATTTTCCTTTGTTTAGAAGAAAATCACAAACGACTGGTGCTTTACCTCCCGTTTGAGATTATTCCTGAACAAAGTTGGACCCCCAAAAGTACGCGACTTCAAACAGCAGTACTGCGGTTTAAAGAAGTGTACTTGAACATGTGGAAGAAACTACTCACCGTTCGTGATGTAGCAGCAAATTTTTCTGATGGAGATTTTCCTGAAGAGGTGCCGATTGCATCAGCGCCTCGCGTTATAAAAGCAGCGCACCTTATCCCTTATCTACTACAAAAAGGTGTCCTTGAGCCAAAACATGTCGAACAACTAAGTGCCGAAGGGGATGATTTGTTGAGAGAAAGTATCAAAGAAGGCATTCTTCTTTATACAAAATCCTTTACAAAAAATCCCTTGCGGAATTTTCCAGAAAGACGAGTACTGACACTTGATCAAATTGTTTTCCAAACAAAAAACATTCCCTCCCCTTCTCTCAATTATGAAAACGGGGGAAGAAAAAGTGCAGCACGTATCCATTGGGAAAAGCAAAAACAACATGAAGATTTGGTATTTGATTATGCAACAGATTTGTTTGTTTCGCTCAAGCAAAACAAAACAACACAAGGAGAACTCCTGAAACTGATGCACTCAAAACAAACACCTTTTCTCGTTTGTATTGCTATGACCGCGCTGAAACTTTTCTGTGTGCATGCAAACCTAAGTCCTTACAAGAAAAAGGCACTCGCAAAAAGGCTAGTACAGAAAGTCAGAAAAACGTTTAACGTTTTTCAAGGGTCAGAAGTTACTGACTGCTTTGAGGTTACAGTACAACAACTTGCAAACACGGGGCTGCTCCCAGAGAAAATTTCAAAACAATGCCGCCTCTTCCCCGAGAAGTTATGGCATTCATTCTCTGAAACGACCCTCTATCAATCTCCTCAACACAGATCCTTAATTTTGTTTGTGGAATCTTTGCAAACCAATACTGTACTTAAGAAGCGAGTATTCCCTACGGTTGTCCTCTTTGGTTCTCGAATCAAAGGCTATGCGGCACGGTATGCAGATGATGATGTTGCGATTTTTGTGAAGCCTGAAGTGTCTTTTTCTGAACGTTCTCGACTACGCAAAGCAGTAGCAAGGTGTGCTCGTCAGTCTGGGCTTTCGATAGTGCCGTTAGAATTTTGGGTTGGAGAGAGTAATTATGGGTATTTCGTACGAGATTTTATACCGAGTGATTCTCACGTTGCAGAAAGTCATTTTATTCACGTCCTTTTCCATGGAGTTTTTCTTGGATCAGGATGTGTGAGTAAAAAACTTATAACCGGATTGATTCCCGCCTACTTCTACGACGTTCCGGAAAGGATAGTATGGCAAGAACAACTCGAAAGAGACATCATTCTGTATCGCTTACTCCACAAAGGCTTCTCTCGATTCTACCCGGTACTTCCTGGCCAAACATTCTGGGATAGCACCTTTCGTTTCCTGGCAAGCAATTTATTTGTAAAGAGTTTTCTTCCGAAAAGGTAAAACGCAACTTAAAAAGTTGCGTTTTTTTATTTCAAATAAAAAAAAGAGTAAGAAGTTTTCTTCTTACTCTTTTTGTCCCTTAAAACAAAAAACTACAGCTGGCCCAGGCTCTTAGTACCAGAGAACTGGTCCCAGGGAATCGTTGTTGAAAGCTGCACCATCGAGCTCAGGTAGACTGCTTCGTCCTCCTGCGGAACCTTTTTCAGTTCCATGATTGCCAGCACATACCGTACCACTGCCTGCTCCATTCTTACCAGGTCACTGCCCACGTTGATACCGAGATCTTTGAGCATCTGCTCTTTCGTGGTCAGACCCATCTGAGCAGGGATTTTCTCATTTGCGAGGATCCCCATAATCCGGGTGGCATCGTAGCCGAGAGCTCTGGCGATCGGGATACCGGGACCCGCAAAAATGCGGTTGATATCATCTGCTACCGCTTCAGCGGCGGCATGGATCATGGCTGTATCCGGCGGCGTCATAATGTTCGGTGGCATTTGCGCGCCTGACTTTTCTGCTGCGAGGGCTATCATTACCATACCAGGGTTCGCTACTCCATCCATCCAGCTTTTCTGCCATCCAATCAGCTGGGCATTGAAAGCAATAAGAGCCGGCCAGAGCTTCGTTTTTGCTTTTTCCAGGAATTCTTTTTTCTTTCCCTCACTGACGAACTTGGTGGTCAGATTGAGCACCGCCAGTACATCACCGTAGCGCTTCTCGGTAAGCATGCGCTCGATGTGGTAGTACTCTTCACCACAGGGCTCTTCCTGCTTTTGGGCAAAAGCTTCCATCTTTTCCCTGATTTTATCAGGGACGCCGAACAGGCCGATCCTGCTTGCAAACACCGCTTTTACAGTGGCAACCACTTCTGCGACGTCCACTTTCAGAACACCACCAACCTGAAGCGATGCGAGGAACGAAGCTTCATCAGGCAATGATGGCAGCATAGAGAGCCGCCCCGGCGTTGATACAGATGTTTTCACTTCTTCTTTTACCTTTCCGCGCAGCTTGGCGACATTCATGTTAAACACCCCAGAAGGGATGTTCAGTTCTTTCAAAACATCTTTGATGTCTTTGTCAGGTACGGCTTCTTTATTTGCCAGTACCAACAGGGCTGCTTCAGATGGTTCTCCAATAAGAGAGATGAGGAGCGAGAGGACTTTTTCGGCCTCTACTCCTGTTGCTTTTGCAAATTCTCCCACCGTTTCTACCCATCCGGGCATCGCGAGGGCTTCTGCGTTGGTCATAATAACCTCCTTTTTTTTGTTTAGAAAATATAAAGAAACTCTTTTGTTTGTGCGTTTTATATACTAAATTTGATATATTGTCAAGGCTACTCATAAAAAAAGACAGGGAAGGTTCCCTGTCTGTTGTTATAAACAAAACTTTTCGTTTTCAGTTGGACCAAAGGAGATCATACGCAATCCGATACCGAACTTTTTCTGAAGAACTTCATCACAGAGTGTGATGAGTTCATCTTGAGTTTTGCCGGCAACAAGATGTGACGATACCTCTGGTGTACAAGAAAAAAGTTCTTTCGCAAGCGCCGATTGGTACTTCAACTGTTCATCATCCTGTCCGTGGCGCACTTTTACCGTACAAGCATCTTCAAAGAATGTTTGATCAGTGACATTGTAGGAATTGCAAATATCCCACCTCCCCACTTTTTGTATTTGGTCAAACCATGTTACTGCAAAACCATCAAAAAAATGAGCACCTCCACAAACATCAAGTGCGTACTGAAGCATTACCATATCCAAAGGACCAACCCGAACCTTTCCTTGCCATCGATTTTCATCTTTGTTACTTCCTGGTAAGAGCTGTTCTTTGAGCATAGGGCTTTCTGTCACCATAGGCCCTGCGCCGTGTCGTATCTGATACGCACGAGTTACTGCAAGTTTATATACCTCTCCGTCATACTTATTCCTCTCGAGAAACTCGATTGTTTTTTGAGGAATAGTTCTGAGCCTTGTTGTATGCGGATGAAATCCGTAATAACGATCTGTCAGTATGCCGTGAGAACTTTCAACAACGACCACTCCTTCTTTTTTGAAGATTTCATTCTCCACATAATCGGAGCGTACTATCGTTGCTTTTGCTGCAAGCGCAGTAAATTCAGCAACGGTGCGTGCGACCATCTCAGGGTCTTTGAGTAATCTTGCAAACTCAAGGGCAATTTCCTTGTCTTCAGAAGGAAGTTCCAAAAGAGAATCAGTAATAGGCGCAAGTGCAACAATCATGTTTTCCTGTACCTTTTGTAGTTTCTTTTTTAGAATTTCTGCGTGTGAAAGATCTTTCCCATAGATTGCAAGATCGGGGTATTGTTCTGCATCGCAGACCGCCTCCCCGACACCAACACCAACAGTACCTTTTGGATTCTTTCCTCTATGCAACTCTTTCAATCGAGAAGCAAATGTATGGAAAGGTGTCACACACAGAACATTTTCGTCTATCGTGAGATAGTCAAAAGGATTCGGTATTTGCCACTTATAATGAAGGTTCTCGGCTTCCCGTATCAGTCGATATGGTTCTATCACCATAAGATCTGACAAGTGTGTCCGTACTCCTTCAAAAGTACCACATCCAAACTGAGCGAATATGAAGTTTTGTCCGTGCGCGGTTCGTACACCATGACCTGCTTGTGCCCCACCGACCTTGATAATCGTGTGCGCTCCTTCTTCTACACAGATCTTGTGTACAACTCCACCTTTTCCTCCATCACCTCCTCCAAGGTCAGTGACGGTAAATAGTTTTTTTTCCATTTTTTAAAAAAGGCGGGTTATCCCCGCCTTATTATTTTAATGTGATGAATGCGGTTACCCTTTTTTCCGTTTCCAGATTTTGGTTTCCTTTTTACTTTCATCTTTCCCCTCATGGAGAGAAGCTTCTGTTGCTGGCCACAGATCACGCTTGTTGGCAAACAGAGAACCTGCTTCAGGCAACTTGGTGAAATTGGGCAACATACTTTGCACCCCAATCGGGATATTGGCGACTGCCTTTTTAATCTGCTGTGCCATATCCTTTTCGAGACCGCCTTCTTTTACCAGATATCCTTCCAGAGTCTGGAGATCCAGCACTCCTTCAGTCAGGCCAATAATTGAAGCCTGCACCTGCGGAAGCACTTCAGCGGAAGGGAGTTTAACTACCCTTTCACGTCCATACAATGATGTCCAGAAATGGGAGACCGATTCACGGCCTCTTACCTGCAGGAAAAACCCATGGGCTCTTTGCAGCAGAGCTTTTACCGTTTCTTTTGTGGAAGGAACCTTGTCTTTGGTGATTCCTTTAAAACCGTTTTCTTCCACTTTTTCAAAGACCTCCTTGCCGAACACTTTTACCAGCACATCAGGGTCAATCTCATCCCTTGCGGGAGCATCACTGACCGTGAAGTCGTAGGATTTCAATCCATACCGGTTGATATCGGCAGCGGTTAAATACGCACCGCCGAAGATACCGTACTGCGGATCTTCCGGTTCGTCTCCACCGGCCCTTTGAGGTACCATCAATGTCATCTGCTCTGCGATCTTTGCACCCATCTCGGCCATTGACCGGATAAGCACATAATCATCTCCCACATCATTGAACATGGAAGTGATCAGTTGAGCATCGTACCGTTTGAGCACCGGATTTTTGCCGGTCTTCAGCAGATCATAGAAGTGGAGCAACGATTCGAACGCCTGGTCCAAACTGTCCCCCATAGAACTGGTGGTATCAAACCGTGTCTCCACAAGCATTGCTACCCCCATAGTCAAAACCGGATGTTTCCCTGTCTCATCGAAACGATTGAGTGATCTTCTGATCACTCCATAACTTTTCGGGTCAACAGTGGGGTGTAACCCTTTTCCTTCGCGGTGACGTTGTTCTCCTGCTGAAGTTGCAGAGCCACCTTTTCTTTTTGTTTCTTCACGGACGCGTGTATATGCGTCCGAAGAAAGGATGTCCATGTCTTTTGGCATGTTTTGTTTCCTCCTTTTTTGTTTTTAAGAATGGTTTACGAAATAGTAGTGAAAGGGTAAAACCCTCTCGGCCATAATGACCGGATCAGTTCATAGAATCTTGTGTGCACTGTAAGAGTGTCCCCTTCATATGCTCCTGACAAGAGTTCTTTGTACAGATCCTGGTAACGATCGTCCACGAGTTGTTCATGGCTGGGAATCTTTCCCAAATCATCAGCACCAAGAAGTGCAAGCACTACCTTGGCAACAGAAGAAACTTCTGTTGCTTTTTCGAATTGCGTCATCGTGTCCACGAGTGTGGCCGTAGACCAATCAAAAATACAGACGAAGTGTCTCTCTTTGTTGATCAGGATGTTTTCATCAGTTAAGGCCTCATTGATCAGCACTCCATTTGACTGAGTAAACACGAGCAGCTTCAACAGCTTCCCCATAATCCATGCACTGGATCTTGGATCTACCAACACTTTCCCTTCCCCAAATTCCGAAAGTGGAACAAGGTCAGAAAGCGTTTTTGCGACATTGCCCATGTCTACAACAAGTACTCTGCGATTATTCTGCGCTGAGTCGATGAAACTTTCCACAAGGTTTGGAAAAAAGAAATGATTGTTCAGTGGTGGCTTAGCTCCTCCTGTCTCCCGAGCATAATCTGCTTCAAGATCTTTGGCATACGACGTGAGTTGTTCAAGAACGTACGCTTCTTTATCAAGAAGTCCATTGTACTCAGGAGCGGTTGTGATTTTAAGCAAACCGGTTTGCCCTCCAGGGAGATTACATTCATAAATAGAAAAATGCTCGGTTCCACCGATAGCACCTTTCTCGTTTACTACTTCGTAAATGTTCCCTGACGGACCTTTGATCTGTAATGCCATTGTGTGTCCCTCCTTTTTGTTTATATTTTATAGATTTTTGTAAAATAACCGTTTGCTCATTTATACTAAAAATATAGAAAATGTCAATATTATCTATCATGATTGACAATTGCTAATTTTAATGCTTTAATCTATGCGAAAAACGATTCCAAAAACAAAAAACTCATCCCATGCCTGTTCTCGTTAAAAATGAAAAACCCGTAGTTCTGACTGACAAAATGATCGCCATCCTCCAGTACTACTGTGAGGACAAAACAACAAAAGAGATTGCTTCTATCTTGGGCTTAAGCCCTCGAACGATAGAGAGTTATCGCGATAAAATCAAAGAGCACTTCGGCGCAGACAGCTTAGCGGCCACGGTATTCCGTGCGATGAAAGAAGGCGTCCTTCCTCGCACAATTGTTCTTGCAAGTTCTATGAACTAAAGTGACCCTATTCCCCTCACCCGAGGGGAATTTTTTTATTGTGCACTTCTCATCTGAACAAGAAGTGCTTCTATTTTTTCAAAAAGTTCTTGTTCGTTCGCCTGGAATGCAATCTCAAGATTCTCTTCAAGTTCAGCGACTGCCTCACTGACATACCCTGCTTCAAAATAAAGTTCTGCATTTCGTATCGCAGAAGCAACTGCTTCATGATAAAACGACCGCTTCTCCATATGTTGTTCTACTATCGCCTCTTCTTGTTGTACAAATTGAACAAGGAGCGCCAATGTTTCGGGGTGATCCTTGCCGTTTAATCTGAGCGCATCAACAACCTGTTGTCTTTCTACTTTGTTTGATTCTGGACTTGGAAATGATTCATGCATAATCCCCAGTATACCACCGCCGCCACATCGTTTGACAAACAAGCAATCCCCTGTACCCTAGAAGAAACTCTTTGTTCACCTCAAACAGAAAATCTATGATCCCTGAATTACTTAAGCTGCTTAAACTACTTGAAGTACTTCTCGCGCCTATGGTGGTATTTTTCTCAGTACTTGCTATCAGTCTCGCAGTTGGGAGGCAATACTACTGGCTCAGCATCCTTGCCTGGATGGCAGCACTTGCACCGACCTGTATCGCGATGGCTCCCTTTCCGCTACTCTTCGCTGTCCTGATTGCACTTGCCATCTTTGCCTTAACGATGACTATCGTTGGCCCCCTGATTGGAATCGGGGCCCTCGCCACTGTTATTTTCGAACGAATCGGCATCAGTATCGCATTTCTCAATGAGACCTCAGGACTCCTGGTGGTACTCCTTGCAGCAATCGCAGGCAACATCGCAGGGTTTGCAATCGTCGATAAACGCTACCAGCCGAGGGAACTTGCGGGCTAAAAAATACCCCTTCCAAAACCGGACACCTGCCCGGTTTTTTTATTTCCGAAGCATCAACTCTGGCTTGCCGGCGTTTTGTTCTTGTCCAAAATCAATAGCAATGCTTTTTATGAACTCTCTTATCTCCTCTTTTGTCTCTGACACCTTATCGTCTGGT
>JBPOIF010000035.1:0-17056 GCA_052034745.1 Candidatus Nomurabacteria bacterium
GTTTTTCAGGGTTCGCTGTGAGCACAGCCCCCTCATCGGTATACCCACCTTTTTCGAGTCTGTGAATACTTACCTTGTCATCCTTTTGGAACAAGGCTTTTTCTGTAGTAGATTCTTTCATAAAAAACAGTTTCCCCCTACTCTATCGGAATCTTAGGTTTTGTCAAAAGTGCTTTTTCTAAAGGTAATGCTTTTTTAAATTAATTAAAATAAAAAAATTCTCACAAATAAGAATAAAAAGGGTGCAACAAAAAACACAAATGCCCAACTTTTACGCAGAAAAAGACCAACAGAAGCAACGAGGAAAGAAAGCGGTAACAAGAAAATGAGCCAAACAGCTCTTTTGGGTTCACCTCCAGACAATGAAGAAAAAGTTATAACTGATATTGAGACATACGCGGCCGGGAAAGCCAGTAAAAGAGACAGCACTCCTAGCAACCCTGCTCCTTTAAAGTTTGTAGATTTATTTTCCATCTTGTAATTATAACGCTGAAAGCAAGAACAATCGAACTTTTTCCCCTAGGTCGGACCTAGGGGAAGTTGTTATACCTGCGGTTTCTGAGAACGATTCCTGATTGCACGAAGTGCTATAACAAAAATAAAGATGCCGACATAGATAGCCCCCGTAAGCCACGCGGTCTGCTCACGCGAAGGGATACATCCGAGGAAACCACTGCAATTCATCGGGGTGAGAAAAGTGAGAACAATAGGTATAGGAAGGGTCCAGAGAACTTTTGGAAGCCAGTATCGGAGAGCGTCTTCTTTGAAGAGAGAGAGCAGGAGGGTGAAAGGAAGAAGAAGTGAGAAGAGCTGAAGAAGTGGCCGACCTAGCGCAAAAATAAATAAATCTCCACAACTCATTGAAGAACAAATTCCTATTTTTTCTGAACTATCTAAAACAATACTTACTATAAAAACCAAGATGTTGAACAAAAACAAATATACCGTTTTTCTTTTTGCAGTCATATTACTTTATATTATCTAACAAACTATTCATCATCACAATCAACACCGCCTTTTGCTCCAGTGAAAGCTTCCTTGTCTTTTTCCATTTTCTTCCTTCGAGCTCTCTCTTGTAATGCTGTATAGCCAAGATGAGTTTTTCTTTTTTCTTGCTGTCTTTTTTGATAATAGCGATAAGTTTGTCCACTTTTTGCAGCAACTGTCGCTCCATGATTTTAGGAAGCTTGAGCGAGACGATAGTCTTTTTAAACATCTGAAGAAATACAGTAGGATCAATGTTCTCACCAGGTGAAACAGAAAAGTCGACTGTTCCGTTGCCGTCACTATCAACAGCGAGTGTTGGTGTTGTCGCATGGGGGTCATATGTCGCCTGGAGTTCAGGAGTGACAGGAATGTCAGTAAATGTTGTCGTACTTTTTACCGTCTCACCCTCTCGCTCCTCAACAACAAAGGTAAACGTTCCTGCTCCGGTTCCTCGGATTTTTATATCTGTCCCAACATCGTTTGGTATTCCTGCATACTTTGATTCCCCGAGTTCAAAGTAGTAACTATTTGGAATAGATTCTTCGTATCGCTGTATGTCCCCCGTCCCAGGGACAATCCCCGTATGCCGACCGTCACTATCATAGATATCGATTGACGCAGGAGAATGCATAGCGATATGTATCATTTCTTCAGTGTTATCTGGTTCTGGTTTCAATTCAGAAATATATTGATCAGTATAATTAGTATTTAAAATTAAAGACTCTAAAAATAATTTAACAGGAAACGCCTCTAAAATATTTTTATGGTCTAAGTTTTTTCTTTCAATCTGATTAAATGATCTTATGTTAAAAAATAAACTTTGAGCATTAGATGCGATAGCGCTTGGATAAACCACTGTTTTATCTCCTTCTCGAGTCATCATTGGCTCTGGGTCAACATACGGCGAGCAGTCGCCAACAGTGATGAGTCTCGAACAAGGAAACTTCCCAACATAGCGGATACCTTTGATGGTATTGATCCCCCATCCTGCAATCTGCACAAGCTCGACACCTTCTGGTGAAGTCCATGTATCGATACCGTCATGCAGTACACCCGCCTGCGCAAGGAGCGATGCGTTTGCAACGCTTGGGGCATTGAGGTTGAGTACTGACGGTTGTACTCTCCCATCAGCACCGCGGAGAAAATCATCGAGCTCTGCCTTTGTGGTTACCTCTCCTCCATACCTATCAACAAAATTGTTCACCGCATCCACCGATGGATCAAAAGAGATAACGGGATCAGAGATAACATCAAAGTATCTATTCGAAGGAAGGAGCCCGTAGACGCCTGGCATGTTTGCAGCAAGCGTACGCGCTGACTGTGCATCAAGTACCATACCAAATCCGATACTCATCCCGTGCAATATCGCCTTGACCGCATCGGGAGTGCCAAGCTGTGGAACAGCAACAAGGATTATCTTGTCGACAAGTACCCCTTTTCCTTCTGCTTCGAGCTTGCGCATGAGTGCTTTGACCACAAGACCTCCGTTTGAGTGAGCAATGAGTGTCACTTTTCCTGTATCAGATGTTGCGGCGAGCGACTCTATCTCTTCTTTGAGATTGATGACTCTGTCTTCATAGACGATACCACCGGTGACAATATCGAGCACATTTTTCCTCCAATCATAAGGAAACGCTTTCCATTCTTTGATAGAGCCATCGGCGACAAGTGTTTCCATTGTCTGTGAAAATCCTTTATACAGGTCGATGGTATTTATCCCGAACACTTTGAACGTGTCTATCGTTTCTCCAGCATATATCGTTGTGTCAGCACTTGCGCCGTCAGTAGTCATCGCGAGCGCACGAGTATCGGAAGCTCCTGCTGGCTCCCACCGTTTTGCCCCTCCCGCACTATAAAGTCTGCTTGCCTGAAGACCGGGAAAAAATGCAACATTTGAACAACATGTCACAAGCGGTGCTCCGACACTGAAACGAAATGTCCCCACGTAGTTTTCATCGTCATACACCTGCCCTGCATACGCAATGGATTCAAACAGCGCAAAATCATTTACGCGCCCACCCCTGACTTGAAAAATCGGCAACTTATAAATATCGAATTCATAATCTCCGTCAGAAAGTGAGAGCTCGTCTTCATTGCTTGCAATAAATGTACGGGCACCTCCTTCTATCAAAAAAAGTTCCCCGCGATAGATACCCGCCTTTGTGGTTGCGATATCGATATAACCAGGCTGGCTTTCGACAGGGATCGTAACAGTACTATCAGGTGCGATCATCGTCTGTTGCTCCCAAGTACTATTCCACCAATCAAGACGAAACCCATCACCTGCTCCGACATAAGAAAACGCGCTCGTGATGAGCGCGCCGGAGTCAAACGAAGAGACACTAAGAAGTGATGCAAGGACAATCGAACCTATCAGTCGGTTGTTTTTCACAATAGTAAAAGTATACACAAAACGAGAAAGGGCGCGCAAGCAAAAACCTTCCCCTAGGTCGGACCTAGGGGAAACAAAAAATCCCACGTTTGACGTGGGATTTTTTGCTGAACGATGATTTACATCATCTTCACATCGATATCTACTCCAGATGGCATTGAGAGGTTTGTGAGCGCCTCAATCACCTTTGGTGATGGATTTTCGATATCGATCAAGCGTTTGTGTACGCGCATCTCGAACTGCTCGCGCGAGTTCTTGTAGATGAACGGAGAGCGGTTGACCGTATATTTCTTGATTTCGGTTGGGAGCGGAATCGGACCACGAACCACTGCATCATAACGAGCGGCGGTATCGATGATCTGCTTCACACTTGCATCGAGAATCTTGTTCTCATAGGCGCGGACTCGGATGCGGAGCATACTTTGCACATCATCCTTTTTTGCAGCCTTTTTTGAAGTTGCTTTTGGTGTTTTTGTTGCCATAAGGGAACTCGGTACGGACTGCTGGCGGAGAAACATGGGTTCTTGTGTTTCTACATTTCTCCCGCGGTGTCCTGCACCATCAGCAATTATTTAATAACTTTGGTTACCACTCCAGCACCAACAGTTCGTCCTCCTTCACGGATAGCGAAACGCATTTGGTCTTCGAGTGCAACTGGTACCACGAGCTTCACAACCATCTTGACGGTGTCTCCTGGCATAACCATTTCGGTTCCAGTTGGGAGAGTTACTTCCCCAGTCACGTCAGTTGTTCGAACGTAGAATTGTGGCTTGTATCCATTGATAAATGGAGTGTGTCGACCACCTTCTTCCTTCTTGAGGATGTATACTTCTGCCTCAAATTCGGTGTGAGGGGTAACAGAGCCAGTCTTTGAGAGCACTTGTCCACGAGTGAGGTCTTCTTTCTTGGCGCCACGGAGGAGGATTCCTGCGTTGTCACCTGCTTGACCTTGGTCGAGAGACTTGTTGAACATTTCGATACCAGTGATGGTTGTCTTTGCAGTATCTTTGATACCAACAATTTCAACTTCTTCACCAACTTTACAGATACCACGTTCGATACGTCCGGTTACCACGGTTCCACGTCCTTCGATAGAAAAGATATCTTCGATAGGCATAAGGAATGGCTTGTCGAGGTCGCGAACAGGTTCTGGGATGTAGGTGTCGAGGGCATTGGTGAGCTCAAGTACCTTCTGTGCCCATGGGTCATCAAGAGAGGTAGATTCGAGCGCCTTGAGGCCTGATCCACGGATCACAGGACAATCCTTGTCAAATCCTTGCTTTGCAAGAATCTCACGGATTTCTTCTTCCACGAGGTCGATCATGTCTGGATCATCAACCATGTCGCACTTGTTGAGGAACACGATGATCTTTGGCACACCAACTTGTTTTGCAAGGAGGATGTGTTCTCGGGTCTGAGGCATTGCCCCGTCGGTTGCTGCAACCACGATGATTGCACCGTCCATTTGCGCTGCACCAGTGATCATGTTCTTGATGTAGTCAGCGTGTCCTGGAGCGTCGATGTGAGCGTAGTGACGATTTGCAGTCTCGTACTCGTTGTGCGAGATGTTGATCGTAATACCACGTGCCTTTTCTTCAGGAGCTCCGTCGATTTCATCGACTTTTTTGAGCTTCACCTGGTTTCCTGACATGTTGAGAACATGGAGGATTGCCGCAGTAAGAGTCGTCTTTCCATGGTCAACGTGACCGATGGTACCGACGTTTACGTGTGGCTTTGAACGATTAAATGCTTCTGCCATAAATAAAAATTACTTTGTAATTGATGCTAATAAATACGTACAAAAGAACAGGCCGAAACACGCCTTTTGGGCGTGAAGCGGAACAAAAACAACGCAACAAATTGCGTGAGTTTTATAATAGCACTTGGGGACCCAAAGTCAAACAAAGCCCCCTTGGAAAAGGGGGCTTAAAAGAAGTTACGGACTTATTCGATGACCTTAAAAATCAACTTCTGAACAATAGTGATAGCTTCAGCTACCACCAGATGGTCTTTGCCTACCTGAACCTGCGATTCTACCCATGTCTCCTTCTTTGCATCAGGCGAGTGGTGCACGATCTTGAGTACGGCCGGGTCATTTTGGCGATAGGCCTTTGTACTAAAAAATTTCTTAAATCCGCCTGTTGTTTCTCGGTTAAAGTAATCCAGAGGGTTTGCGGAGGCGTATACCTTACACACAAACCCTATTTCGTCTTCGGTGTGAAAAACGATACTGAACGACTTCTCTTTGAAATAAAACCGGTAGAGATCAACCAGTCCTGGGATTGTAGGAAATTGCTTAAAATCATCCTTTACATTCTCAAAACCTTTCAGAGAACGGTGGTGTTTCATCAAATCAATAAGACTTGCTACTATTGCATTTTCTTTTTTCATAGTTGAACATTTTGAACGATTATACATCATAATGCGATTTTGTCAAAAGAAAACACGCCCTCTCTCGAGAAGCGTGTCATTTCGTTCAGTTCCCCTACCCTATCATTTTGCCTGACAGGTGCGACAGATCCGGCTCAAAAGAATGAACAAGTGCGTTATACCGCCATGGTTCAAAAAATATTCCCCGAACCACCTTGGGGCTGATACCGCCCAAGTAATTCACTTGGTTGTTGCCCACATACGATGAGAAATCAAGCACCAACTCACTTTTCACACGACGAATGCACAAATGCCGGACAGTCTCACCATCAACAAAACTTGAGGCGAAATCAAACACTTCAATGAAAGTGAAGTCCTGCATCCGACGGATGAGCCCGTTGTAATGTTTGGCAAAAAGCCCAACAAGATATGCGCTCGGAGCGGGCACCATGTTCTTTTTCTGGAGACGCTGAGAGAATTTTTCTGCAGACTCACTCCGGTTCCCCGATATCATCCAGTCGTCTCCGGGGATACAACCAATGATAAGAGGGGCTTCATCGATTGAGGTGTCTTTTGAAAAAAGATTTTCTTCGAGAGCCTGTTGTGTCTTTTGCACTTTTTCTGAAAGTCTCTCCTTGGGAATATCTTTCAAGGAAAACAGTGGGGTAGCAGTCAATTTGAAATAAGGAATCGTTGCCATAGCTATATTTTGTTTGCGCTCATCCTAACAGGTATTCCTGGAAAAGCAAAACCCCCAACTGCTGTTGGGGGTTAAAAGAAAAAGAATGTGAATATCAACCAAAATGCTGGGCAAACTGCATGAACACTTTATGATCGCTGCGCCAGGGATACTCCTTGTCAACAGCAGCCCACCACTTCTCAATGAGGTTTTGAGAAAGAATATTTTTTTTGACATCGTGGTACTGCAGGCTATCGTTGGTTTTGAGCCAATCCAGGAGTTCGACCATGCCCGAAGTTACCTCTTTTGCTCCATACAAATGATCGATTGCAAACTGTTTGAAGCGTTCATCTTTACAGAGTGTATATGCACTCATCGCATCTTTGATACTGCGACCATCGGGAGTTTCGTTCCAATACTGAACGTACAACTCAATCGTATTAACTTTTGGTGCGTAACCGTACCAGCACTCAAACCTTTCAAAGAAAAAGTTTTCTTTATACAGGTCGCCCAACTTATCAAGTATGGTCTCAATAAGGTTCTGTTCTTCTACCGTATTCTCGCGTGAGCCATACTCCGGCAATAACGAGACAAGGGCATGCCTGTCTGTATCAGCAACTTTTGAAACAAATGCCAGGTGATAAATCATCGGTAGCATCCTCCTGCGTGAAACTGAGGTTTCTTTTCCGGAATGATTGGAAATATAATCAGTGATACGCCCGAGAAAATGTTTGTCCGTACCGTATTTTTTTATCAGCAGATCCATCACATGCTTACTCCCTGTTTGTCTGCAAAGAGTAAAAAAGTCAGAATGATACGCACCTTCAACAAAACTGTCCGGCAATGATTCTATAAGCTCATCGCTTATAGAAAAAAGGTTTTTCCCTGCCACAGACAGTAGCAATTTCGGCTCTTTTGCTATCCTCTTTTGGATAATTGTCCGAGCGATCTGCTCATCGACCGGTGACATTTCTGAAAATGATTTGTAGAAACACGCCGCGGCATCAATTTCAATCTTATCTGCTGATGCGAGCACGATAGCCCGGGCAGTTTTGCTGACCAAAAAACGCTCTGTCTTGTTTGCACACCTTTCAAGAAGACGTGCGCACTGATAGACCACCGAACAAAGCCGTACGGCAAATACTACCGGGATGCGTTTGAAGAAAAAATCTTCCCTGTAATCATCCTCTGCTATGAGCAGCTGGATTTCGTCGAAGAGCTTTTCCCCGGCAGAGCCTTTTTTCATGGTCAGGTAGGGCGCCATTTTCTGTTTGAACCAGGTTGCTTTTTCAGCTTCTTTTTCTCCGATTATCTGAAACAGAAAGAAAAATTCGGCCCAGGACAAGAGCTCTCCTTTTAAACTCTTTGTAGAGCCAGTTAAAAAAGAAAAGATTTGTTTAGTGAGTCCGTGCTTTGCCATATCGGCAGTAAGCACCATTTGATCTTGATTATTATTCATTGTTGTTAAGTTTGTACTCACTCTACCCACGAAACGCAAAAAGTCAACACAACACAAAACCCCCACGGATGTGGGGGTTTTGTAAATCAGAGTTTATCCTTTGCGAGCTTTGACGATAGTATCGGCCACGTTTTGTGGGACGATATCGTATCGGAGAAACTCCATGGTAAATCCTGCACGTCCTTCGGTCATCGAACGAAGTGTGGTCATGTATCCGAACATTTCAGAAAGTGGGACAACGGCGTTGACCACTTGGTTCATACCGCGAGTCTCCATTCCTTCGATAAGTCCTCGGCGTGATGACAATGATCCGTTCACATCTCCCATAAACTTCTCTGGGGTTACGACTTCGACTTTCATCATTGGTTCGAGGATCACTGGGCGCGCACGAGATGCTGCATCCTGGATCGCCATTGAAGCGGCGATCTTGAAGGCCATTTCGTTTGAGTCCACTTCGTGGAAGCTTCCATCATAGAGATCAACAGAAACATTTTCCATCTTGAACCCTGCGACGATACCACGATCGAGACCTTCTTTGAGACCTTTTTCGATTGGAGCAATGTATTCCTGTGGGATAGCACCTCCTTTGATGTTGTTGATGAACTCAAATCCTTCCGAACGTTTGGTGTTTTTTGGAAGGTCTTTTGGATCGACAGACTGATCCATTGGCTTGATCTTGATCTTGACGTGACCGTAGTTCCCCTTCCCTCCTGATTGCTTGATGTACTTGCCTTCTGCTTCTGAAGTACCGGTGATAGTTTCTCGGTATGCCACTTGTGGTTTGCCGACGTTTGCTTCGACATTGAACTCACGCTTCATACGATCAACGATGATTTCAAGGTGAAGTTCTCCCATACCTGCGATGATAGTCTCTTCTGTCTCAGGATCGGTTGAAACCTTGAGTGTTGGATCTTCATCCACGAGACGGTTAAGTGCGAGACCCATCTTTTCTTGGTCTGCCTTTGTTTTTGGTTCGATACGGAGGTTGATCACTGGTTCTGGGAACTTGATACGATCGAGCATGATCGGCTTTGCTTCGTCACAGAGTGTGTCAGAAGTCTTTGCTTCTTTGAGACCAACCGCTGCGGCGATTTCTCCGGCATACACTTTCTTCACTTCATCACGCTTGTCCGCCATCATTCGCACGATACGAGAGAGGCGCTCTTTGTTGCCAGTGCGTGGGTTGTATACATATGAGCCTGCTTCGATTGTTCCCGAGTAGACACGGAAGAAGACGAGCTGACCAACGAATGGGTCGTTCATCGACTTGAATGCGAGTGCAGAAAACGGCTCGCTGTCATTTGCATGACGCTCCACAGGAAGATCGGTCTCGGGATCAGTCCCGGTCACCGCTTTGATATCAGTTGGTGCAGGGAGGTAGTCCACCACTGCATCGAGTACGAGCTGTACCCCTTTGTTCTTGAGCGCACTTCCGGCGTACACAGGGAAAACTTCGTTTGCGATCACCGCCTTTCGGAGGAGGCGCTTGAGGTCTTCGAGTGATGGCTCGTTGCCTTCGAGGTATGAAGTCATCATTGCTTCGTCATTTTCAACGATACGCTCGATGAGCTCTGCACGATACTTGGTCGCATCTGCCATCATTGATTCGGGAATATCCTTTTCGATAACTTTGTTTCCCATCTCACCTTCGAAGTAGTAAGCCTTCATCTTGAGGAGGTCAACGACTCCTTCATGGTGTTCTTCGAGTCCGATAGGGAGCTGCGCACGAACCGCCTTTTTTGAGAGACGCTCGAGGATAGTCTTGTATGAGTGTTCGAACGAAGCACCAGTTCGGTCGAGTTTGTTGACGAAACAGATACGAGGCACGCTCGCTTCATCAGCGTAGCGCCAGTTGGTCTCTGATTGTGGCTCAACACCTGCCACTCCATCAAAGACAACCACCGCACCGTCGAGCACGCGAAGAGAACGCTTCACCTCAACGGTAAAGTCGATGTGCCCTGGGGTATCGATGATGTTGAAACTGTATCGCTTGCTCTTGTCGCCCTGCGCGTACGTTGGAAGCCAGGTACATGACACCGCAGCAGCAGTGATCGTGATTCCACGCTCTCGCTCTTGTTCCATCCAGTCAGTGACTGTCTCACCTTCGTGAACTTCACCGATCTTGTGACTGACGCCAGTATAGTAAAGGACGCGCTCTGACGTTGTCGTCTTGCCGGCGTCGATGTGTGCAATGATTCCGAAGTTTCGGACCTTTTCCAAAGGAAATTCTCGTTCCATAAATAAGTGGTGTTGTTAGCGACTCGCCACTAGCAGCAAGTCAAGAAAAATTATTTGATAAAGCTAGGCACTAGATGCTAGTTGCTAGGCGCTAGGGTGCTTTTACGCTCCCGAAAATATACTGTATTGGTGCCTTTTTCGCAATAGAACAAATAAAAAGAGCCCTCTCGTTAGAAAACGGAGGACTCACATTGCAGGAGAAGTTGCAAGACCACTCCTTGCATTAAACCTTCCTATGAAAATTCTCTCCGATTATAAATAAAGACACCAAAAAGTCAATAACAAAAAATCCCACGTTTGACGTGGGATTTTTGTATTTACCAAGCGAAGTGAGCAAATGCTTTGTTTGATTCTGCCATCTTGTGAGTGTCTTTCTTTTTCTTGACAGCGTTTCCTTCTCCTTTTGATGCCTGGATGAGTTCTTCGGCAAGTGCGTCTGCCATCTTGACTCCCTTTCGGCCACGAGCACTATCGATGAGCCATCGGTATGCGAGCGCGATGCGTCGTTCGTTTCGAACCTCGCGAGGAACTTGATAGTTTGCTCCTCCGATACGTCGTGAACGAACTTCAACGAGCGGACCTGCGTTCTTGAGTGCGTTTTCAAATATCTCCATTGGGTCCTCTACCTTTTCCTTCTCTTTGATGATCTCGAGGGCACCGTAGACGATTGCTCGTGCGGTCGCCTTTTTACCATCCCACATGATTGAGTTGATAAACTTTTCGAGTTTCTCAGAGCCGTACTTGATGTCGGCACTTACCATATTTCTGTTTTTTACTGGTCGTCGCATAGTGTGTTGATTAAAAAGATGAGATTACGCTTTTGCCTTTGGTCGCTTGGTACCGTAGAGCGAACGACTCTTTCGTCGCTTTTCGATTCCTTGTGTGTCGAGCACACCACGAACGATGTGGTACCGAACTCCGATCAAGTCCTTCACACGTCCTCCTCGGATCATGACGACTGAGTGTTCTTGGAGATTGTGACCCATTCCTGGGATATATGCAGTCACGGTGTCACCGTTGGTGAGACGAACACGGGCAATCTTTCGGATCGCTGAGTTTGGCTTCTTTGGTGTGGTTGTTGAAACCTTCACACACACGCCACGCTTAAATGGAGACGCGTATCGTACTGGACGATTGTGGATGTAGTTCATTCCACGAGAAAGAGTCACCGCTTTTGTCTTTCGGCGAACGTTCTTTCGGGGCTTTTTGATTAGTTGGCTAAATGTTGCCATGTCCCGCCATGCTACTACATGACGCGGACTTACGCAAGTGCCCCCTAGAGAGAGACCCCCGTCAGGAACGAAAATAAGTGAAATGCAAGGGGTGCCACGACCCTCCAACCAAAGAAAATAAAGGCGATCAGAAGTGGGAGCGAGTACATCTCCAAGGTCCGCATAAACGAATCGGCACGTCGAGGGAGGACTGCCTGCAAAAAACGAAATCCGTCGAGCGGTGCGAGTGGAATCGCATTGAAAAGTGCCAAAATGATATTGACGAGGACAATAATGCTTGCGATCTCAGCAAATGCCGACGTCGCGACCCCTGCCCCGACCGTAACACGGAGCAATAGCCCAAAGACAACAGCAATACCGAGGTTCACGAGTATCCCCGCAATAGAAACAATCGCGATGCTCTTGTTCCCACGCTTCAAGTTGTCAGCATTGTAGGGCACTGGTTTTGCCCACCCCACCACAAATCCTGCATTTGAAAGGATAAGGAGAAGTGGAAGGATCACTGAACCCATCCAGTCGATGTGCTTGAGTGGGTTGAGTGTGATACGACCAAGCATACGCGCCGTCGGGTCCCCTTCTCTCTCAGCGGCGAGCCCGTGTGCAACTTCGTGCACAATAATAGAAAAGATGAGAACGATAAAATAAAAAATGGAAAGTGGTCCTGACATAGTACCAGTATAGCAGTATCGCCCCTTTGTATAACCACCATTAGAACAGCACAATGCGGGGGTTGCTATCAGAAAATAGCTATGGTATTATCGGTCCACTATGGCAAAGACATGCGCTATTACAAAAAAGACATCTCAAATGGGTGGAGGCTACTCTACCAAAGTTCGTGCGACCAAATTCAACCCAACAGGGATGGAACGCAAGTATGCAAACCTTCAAAAGAAGCGTATTTTTGTTCCTGAACTCAACAAAACCGTCACGGTCACCCTTTCAACTCGTGGTCTCAAGACCATCCAGAAAAATGGTGCCTACAAGACACTCCGCGAAGCAGGAATCGTAAAATAAATCTCACACAAGAAAACCCGCCCTCGAAACTCGAAGGGCGGGTTTTGTTTTTACCACTTCCACATCTTGGGGTGCGGGTCAGTGTCCGGAAAAAAGAAGGGGTGGTCAAAAATAGTGTCGTAAGGAACCGAATCAAAACGGTTATGAAAATGGCAATCAAATCCGATAACCGTAACTCCCCGCTCCTTTGATTCCTCCCTGCACAGCTCCCAGGCCTGTTTACTTTGCGCCACGATACAGCGAAGATTTTGCTTGTCGAAACCAAACACTTTTCTGATTTTTGTAGACAAAAAATCATCCTGCGTACCAAACGAAAGTGTAGGATACTGCGTAAGTTCAAAGAGTCCCGGCAAATCATACAGATTGTAGGCGGTTTCAAAAGGGATATGGAGCGCTGTGAGTGCTCGCTCCATCGCCTCTTCGTGAAAAAACCTCGGCATTGTGCCATCGCACAGACATATCGGACCTGGCATGAGAGACAAAAAATGTCCCAGTGATTTTTGATTGAGCATACTTATACTGTTTGAAGAGATACTACTCCGACAGTCCTTTTTGTCAAAAATCAATCCGGCGGTGTTTTTTTATTTATGAGTACGCCACCATTTTGTGCCGTCTGTTTCGAGCGTAATGGTCCCCTCCTGGGCAGTTGAAGCTGTGGGTATGCCAAACTGTTTGAGAAGGTCGAGCACTTCTTTGTGTGGGTGCCCATACGAGTTGTCACGCCCTGCAGAGATGATCGCAAGCGACGGTGTCCCTGCTTTCAAAAGAGACGCGCTCGTCGACGTACGTGAACCGTGGTGTCCAAGTTTGAGAATGTCGACATCGACAGACTTTGGATCAAGCGCAGTCAGATACTGCTCTACCCACACCGGTGCGTCTCCTGTAAGAAGTGCGCTCCGCGCCCCCACCTGCAGTCTCCCCACAACAGAAGCATTGTTGGTCTCCCATCCTGTGGTATCACGATCAGGAAAAAGAATCGTAAATTCTGTTCCAAGTACATCTTCAAATGAAAGTTTCATTCCTGCTCTCACAAAATACGCAGGGATGCGTTTGCGATCAATCGTATCGCGAAGTTCTCGAGAGATATCAGTATCAGCATCGACGTCTGACGTGAGGAAAAGTCCGACACCATACCTGGACATGATAAGTGGCAACCCTCCGATATGATCTGCGTCAGGGTGCGTCGCGATCACCACATCGATAAATCGATCTCCTGGAGGAAGGATGTCCGCAAGTGCTTGCAGTGCACTATCACCCCTGCCCCCATCGATAAGCATCTGCGTTCCGTTTGCCCCCTGTATCAAGATACTGTCCCCTTGTCCCACATCAAGAAACGATACTTTCACTCGAGAAAGTTCTTGGAGAGGAGTACGGACGAGGGTATAAGCGAGTGTGAGCACACAACAGACAACAAACAAAAATCCGAGGCGAGACAAACGAGAAGGAATCATTCCTGCAGTATAACAAGGGATAGCTCCGCAGAAATACGTTCTCGAAAAAAGACTTGGAAGGAGTGTCTGACGACGGACAGAGAAATTTTTCAGCAGGAAAATTTCGTGCTTTTTTCGAGAATGTATTTCTGCGGGGAAACCTTGTACAATAAGCCCATGTTTACCGAACAACAATTTAACATCCCCCCTCTTGAAGGTATCAGTGCAAAGACGATCGAAGAACATGTGAAGCTCTATAGTGGTTATGTAAAAAACGCGAACAGTATCGTCGAGAGAATGGCGACTATCGACAGCGAAAAGGACGCATATATACTCGGAGAACTCTTCCGACGATTTAGTTTCGAATACAACGGCATGCGAAACCACGAAGTGTACTTTGCATCACTCGAAGGTGGCGCAACCGCGCTCAACGCAGAGAGTGAGCTTGGCAAGACGCTGCTCGGACTTTTTGGAAACTATGAAACATTTGTGCGTGAGTTCACCTCACTCGCTATTACCCGAAGTATCGGTTGGGCAGTGCTTTGGTACGACACAAAAGAAAAAAAGGTGCTCGCCTCATGGGTAGACGAACAACATCTCGGACAACTAAATGGATGTGCGATGATCCTCGCACTTGATATGTGGGAACACTCCTACGTCGCTGACTATCACCCTTCTGGCAAGAAGCAGTACGTCGAAGACTTTTTCAAAAATCTGAATTGGTCCGTGGTAGAAAAGCGTTTTGCAGATGCGCAAAAAATCTCCTAATCTCGTTTCGAAAAAAGAACCAGACAAAGACACCATATGAGATCACAACGCCCCACCATGGTATGGCTGGGGTGTTGTACATGGGCCACGTGCCGAGCCATTGAAGGACAGAGACAACAAGTGTTCCCGCGTGTGAAAGGAGTACTCCGACGACCGTAGCAAGGGGCGCTACCCATGAACATGCCACAACAACGATACCGAGTACCATGAAACATGGCACCACGAGTGCGAGGAGGATGTTTGCCGGCACGGTAGCGAGCGGAACGACACCGGCAAAATACATCGTGTATGGCAACATAAACAGAGGAATCGAAAGGGCAAGAACAAAGAGCTCTCTCACATCAAACCCTTGTATGCGGACCGCCTTTGGCACCCACATCATCACCTTTGGCATAATCAGCACCATATATGCAGTAGCGAGAAATGACAGATGAAATCCCGGATCCGAAAAAATACTTTCTGATGAAACAAAGAAAAACAAAAGGTATGCAATCGTGAGTGCTCGAAGCGGTCGATAGGTACGCAGTGCGAGTCCTGCAAAAAGTGCGATACCGCCCATGATTCCGGCTCGTACCGAAGCAACACCCGCACCACTGATAACAACCAAGAGCACTATTGCAACCAGAGTAAGGACGGTGCGCAAACGAAAAGGAACACTTCGAAACAACACCCCGAGAAACCCTGCCAGAAGAGTGATGTTGTACCCGGAGAGCACGAGCACGTGGAGCACTCCCGTATCTCGAAAGAGATCCTGGATATTTTGTGGGAGCGCTCCTTGATATCCCACAAGCATCCCCGCAAGGAGTCCATCAACAGGAAAAACAACGTAGCGCGCAATAGTTTCCGCAATCCAAAATCTAATCTTGACCGCAATCTGAACGAGAGAGAACGATCCCTCTTGCTTCAGAGTAATCGCCGGGTCATACATGAGAGCAACCACCCCTCTTGATTTGAGATACTGCGGATAATCAAACATTCGCCCCGCATCAGTGAGAAATATTCCGGGTGCCTCGACACTCCCCGACACAGTGATCGTATCCCCTGGAAGGAACTGACTCCTTCCTCGTATAAATAACTGGATCTTTTGACGAGCGGGCGTGGCAACTGTCAGTGTCGTAGATGAGAGCTTGCGATCAATGGCAACAACGGTTGCATCAAACTGTTTCTTTCCAAAAAAGTCGGCAGGTACTCCTTCTGTCTGCAAAGCGACACGATACCCTCCAACAAAAAGTGCGCAGCCTACAAGGAGAGCCAGAAGCACGCTTCGATAGGTTCGAAACCACAAGAGTACAAACACTCCAATCGATCCAGCCCACAGTCCAAGGACAAAAACAGTGGCACCGAGTGTATGGACGAGGAGCGCTCCGATAGTAACGGCGAGCGCGACAAGCTCAAGCATACCCAAAGTATACGGCGCATTTGACAGAATCAACAAGTACGGTAGTATCAAGAAAAATCATTCGCATGAAAAAAGAAATAACGTATGCATGGCTGGACGAAACTCTCACAGCAATCGGGCTCATCTTCACAAAAAACAGAACTCACGGAACAAGAAAAGAGGATGAGAGGAAAAAGATTGTTGTAGAAGCATCGGTTGTAAGCGAAACAGATCCGGTAATGATTCGTAAGGGTGCGGTCTATCAAGACCTCCGCGCTTCAGGACACAACCCGGACAAGGTCGCTCAGGACATTTATGAAAAAATGACCACAAGCGATTTTGTCCTCATCGGAACCTATGATGACTACAAAGAAAAAGTTATCCTGGAAAATGGGTCATTCAAAAGGATCACTCTTTCAAAAGATGAGGTTCTCGATCTCAATTTACCGTATTAAAAGTCCCAATCCCCGCACGCGGGGATTTTTTTGTTTTTTGACTTTTTTGAAATGAAACGGTAGTATCGTGGAAAATTGTACAAAAAATGATAACAAACCTCAAAAAAAGGACAGAAAGACAGGCAGAAGAATTCCAAAACGGAATGGAAGCATTCAGAAAAGCTATCTCTGAACAGACAGATGACCCGCTAACCGTAACACCACTGAGAAAAAAGCTCGACAGAAAAGAGGGAATACTTCACCTTTTTGACTTAGAGCAGACTCATCCAGTAAAAAATTCTCGCAAGGTAACCCTGGCCATCAACACCGAAGGCTACATCCGCTGCTACTTTTTTGGCGAAAACAAGAGTGGCCATGAAGGAGTCGAATACCAGGAAGTTGAAGAATACGAACTGAAAAAATCAAAGCTCCGCCACATTTCCCGATTAAGAAAATGGCGGCATTCAAATGATTTTCTCCCTCTGTATCCGAAGCTGACCGATTGGATCAACGCTGGAAATTAAAAAACCAAACCAGAAAAGACATCACCCCCGCAATTGCGGGGGTTTTCTTTTATAACAAGCTTGCAAGTGTGTAGTCTTGGACGAGGTCCGTCTCTTCTGATTTTGAAAATACTTTTTTGTACTTTGCACCCTTTGCACCTTTGACTCGCTT
>JBPOIF010000008.1:0-5408 GCA_052034745.1 Candidatus Nomurabacteria bacterium
CTGAAAAACTGAAATAGGAGGAGGCATAGTATTTTATTTAAAATGAACAAAATTGTTTTTCACAATCAACTCGCGAAATTCGTGAGCTGAATAATGAAAGGGAGTATAGATATACTCCCTCAAAAAAGTTTACTAAAGCGCTAAGGTACCTAAAATAAGGATTACACCAGGAATATACCAAACCGTACGGTACGCGGTAATAATATCAGCTCTTATCATACTTTTTGTAAGAGATCCTTTGTCTTCCGCCAAAATGTAACTTATAAAACAAACCGCAGCTGCTAGCACCATGATTCCTATATAACAGTACAAAGGCCAAAAGTGCTTCTGATGGTTACAACTAATTATTGTAGTTAACAAAAACCATAAAAAGCAGGAGAGGTTTGTATTTAGTAGGCGATATATCTTTTTCATTTTTTTATTTTTAGTGAACAATATTTTTTCTGTGTGTATTATGCAATATATTCGGTATTAGTCAAAATATATAGTTATTTTTGTATATTTGTAAAATAATATTTTACTTTTTAAGCTTTTTATGATATGTTCCACCTATGGACCCTGCTAACCCAAAAACAGTAGAAGAATCTATTATTGCCCACCTCGCAAAAAGGGGTGCCCCGGGGGAAGAACTTCTCGGTATTGCGCGTAATCACAAAAGTACATTTACAAAACAGGCGCTCTACCATATCCTCAGACAACTAACTGAACAAGAAATTGTTGTAAAACATGGAAAACAGTTCTCTCTATCACATCTCTGGATTACCCGGATGAGTGACTTTTTTGCAATTGCGGGGAAACAGTACGGTGTTGATGAGCGAGCCGGCAATGATTTCCTCTCACTCTCTGATGGAGACAAGATTAGTTACTCTTTCAAAAGCCCAGTTGAAACAGACCGCTTTTGGGCGCACGCATTTACTGTACTTGTTGAAATGCTTGCAAAGAAAGAACCTCTCTATATATACAACCCGCACGAATGGTTCTTTTTTGCCCGAAAGGAAAGTGAGGAGTTTCTATTCAAAAAGCTACAAACAAATAACCAGAAAGTGTGGCTTATTTGCGGAGGCGCAACGGAACTTGATAGACACACTGCCAAGTATTTTGATGGATCAATGCTACAGTTCTATATGGCTCGTGACGAAATATTTGAAGCACGCAATTACTATCTCAACATATTTGGCACTTACATTATCGAAGCACGCATTGATGAAGAGGTTGCAAAAAAAGTTGATGCCTTTTATAACACCCACACAACAGTGATAGACAAAACTGCACAACTACTCACTGAGCTACTCACTCAAGGAAAAACGACTATTACTATCACCCATAGCAAAAAGAAAGCTAATAAATTAAAAAAAGTATTTAATCCGTATTTTTATTAAACTTCCCTTTCGATTCTCTTCAAAAAGATTACTGCTGCCTCAGTATTAAAAAGGTGGCGTTGATATCGATCTCCTTCGTATTCGGCTTTCTGTTTTTTAATATGCTCAATATACTGACTCATCTCTAAAATAGCATCTACTCTTTTTTTTCCACACAAATGGTGCGTCCTTTTCGTGTTCTATGGTAGTTGTTGGTGCATCAAGCGAGAGGAGCCTGCATTCATATCCTGTAAAAATATATTTTCTTTTTATATGGTCACGATAAGTGATCACATTTCCAAGATCCCGAACGATATCGATTGTCGCCCCAACCTCTTCAAGCAACTCTCGTCTCAGCGCATCTTCATTCGTTTCTCCTTCTTCAACACCTCCGCCCGGAAGACCACCAGAAAAAAGCAGAACCTCATCGTTTTCGTTTACAACCACAGCTTTTACTGTTGGTCTCTCTTGATAACCTGTTGGCTCAAAATCATTTTCATGAAACACTCCGAGGATATTCATAGCATCATTTTACCATGGAGAATTTTTGATTTATTTTATTTTTGTATCACGTTATACTTTCACTATGTTCTCACGCGTACAAAGCGCGCAACTCACCGGACTCGGGGCAACCAGTGTCGTCGTCGAGACCGACCTGAGTCGTGGACTCTACCTCTTTCAAATCGTCGGACTTCCTGACAAAGCCGTCGAAGAATCTCGCGAGCGCGTCATCAGTGCGCTTCGCAATAGCCTCGGCAAAAATCCAAAAGCAGAAAATCAAAAAGTAATCGTATCGCTGTCACCTGCAGAGCTCAAAAAAGAGGGAGCGTACTTTGATCTTGCGATTGCAATCGGATACCTCACCGCAACAGGCACAATCGCCCCAGAGACTGTTACACAAAAAGTTTTTGTGGGAGAGCTTGCACTCAACGGCGAACTCCGTGCTGTCAAAGGACTCCTCTCGATTGCATCATGGGCAAAACAACAAGGTTTCACCGAACTCTATATCCCGAGCGCAAACGCGCAAGAAGCATCACTTGTCGAAGGGATCACTTTTTATCTCGTCCCTACACTTGCTGACGTGGTGAAACACCTCGCCGGTGAAGACAATCACAACATCACCGTTTCACAGTACGAACCAACTCGAAAAAGTACAGACATCCGTGGACTTGATTTTGCAGATGTACGAGGACAGTCATCAGCAAAACGAGCACTCACTATTGCCGCAGCAGGCGCGCACAACATCGTCCTCTATGGACCTCCCGGCACCGGAAAAACAATGCTCGCAAAAGCGTTTCACTCTATCCTTCCATCACTATCGAATGAACAGTTTCTCGAGGTTGCAACGATCTATTCTTCGATTGGACTCATCGATGATGTACTCGCTGGTGACACACCCCTTCGCGCACCGCACCACAGCGCATCACACGTCGCAATTATCGGAGGAGGTCAAACAATCCGTCCTGGAGATATCACGCTTGCACATCACGGGGTACTGTACCTTGATGAATTTCCTG
This sequence comes from Candidatus Nomurabacteria bacterium, assembly GCA_052034745.1. GTDB lineage: Bacteria > Patescibacteriota > Minisyncoccia > Phycocordibacterales > UBA9973 > UBA4124. The sequence goes on from JBPOIF010000008.1 coordinate 2,876, forward strand.
AGTTTGATCGGCGTGTCCTCGAAGCACTTCGTGAACCGCTCGAAGAAGGACATATCACGGTTGCTCGTGCAAAAGGATCACAGCGATTCCCGGCGCGATTTATCTTGCTCGCCGCGATGAATCCTTGTCCGTGTGGGTATCGAGGAAGTACGGTTAAACACTGCAGATGCTCTGCTTCCGAACTCGCACGGTATCGCAAAAAATTGTCAGGTCCTATCATCGACCGTATCGACCTGTGGGTTCCTGTTGCTCATGTCGAATACGAGACCCTGCATCAAGGGCACACAGAAAATGAAAGTCCGACCATTGCATCACACGTAGCGCATTGTCGTACGCTTCAATACACGCGCAAAAACAAACTCAACAGTGCACTCTCTTCAAACGAAGTACAAGAGATGAGCAACCTCACCCCAGAAGCAAAAACACACCTCCAATCATACGCACAAAAATTGCAACTCTCTCCCCGTGCATATATGCGCACGATCAAAGTTGCTCGCACGATTGCAGACCTTGCAGAAAGCGAACCGATCGAACTACCACACATCCTTGAAGCACTGCAGTATCGTCCAAAGATTGAGTAAGGGAGCAGGCTTCTAAGCAGTGTTATAATAAACCCATGAAAGATTTTCTAGAAAAAATTGGCTTCTCAGAAAAGGAAGCCTCGATATATTTATACCTTTTAAAAGTTGATAGCGGCAATGTCGCTGATATTGCTAAACATACCGACATCAACCGCACCACGGTATACCCTGTACTCCAACAACTTATACAAAAAGAGTTTGTGGAAGAAATAAAGGAGGACAGTAAGGTTTTTTACAAAGCTCGAACACCGGAGCGCATAGAGTCATATCTTCAAGAGCAAAAAATAAAAATCGAGGAGCAGACAAATCAAGCCAAAGATATAATCCCACAACTCAAAGGGGTCATGCGCCAAGAAGGACAGAAACCTATCATTGAATATCATGAGGGAAGAGAGGCAATTGTTTACGCGGCCAAGACTTATAACATATCGGAAGACGGTGACGAAGAAATGTATCTTATTTACCCGAGAGATATTCTTGAAGACTTGTTTACTGAAAAAGAAAGAAAGGTTGCCAGAGAATTAAGAATAAACAAAAACATTAGATCTCGATCTTTTTATACATATAACAAAGGGGAGTACTCGCCAGACAATACCGGAGATCGAATTAGAATTGATTCAAAAGAATACCCAGTAAAAGCAGACATCAGTGTCCATGGTGATGGGGTACAGATTCATATTTTGGGTGATAAGTTGGGTTCAATATATATTAAAAGCAAAGACGTCGCTGACACACTCAAAACGTTGTTCAAATTGGCGTTCAAAAACTACATAAAATGAATTAACCCCCGGCACATTTAAGCCGGGGGTTTTTTGGAGAGGATAGCCAACATTCAAAGATAGAAGTCAACAGATTTGTCTTTCTTCTAAATGTGTGGGGCTTTCCCTCGATTTCTGATTTTTTTCATACATGTTTTTAACAAGTGAAATGAATAACTAGTCAACCATAGCTTTTAATTTTTAAATGATGAAGAGAAATGCTCCTAGGAGGTATGGGGGCCAGTCGCTGACCGGCGCCCATACAAACTCTTAATCTCTCATATCATTTAATAATTTAAAGGTTAGCTAATGGGGTTTGACTATGTCTCAGAAATGGTTTGCGCACAGATGGTCTCTGGCGCGTTTTTGTTGTTTAAGGAGCATATATCAAAAAATTTTTGTTTTTAATTGAATTTGGGTCTGAGAGTATCATAGCAGAGTAGGGGTTTTTTGTCAATGTTATAAAACAATCTATTTTATTAAAAGCAATATTTGTTAAATGAAATTATATGCTATCTTGTTGTAAAATAAGGATATTTTAGCTATTTTAGACTATTTTGATAAAAAGACTTGACAAATTTTTATCTATCTGCTATTATGTCGTCAGAACATTGAAAATGAATATCGACAAACAAGACTCTGGTTCGCACTCACATATGCATATAAAACCAATGTCGGAGCTCGCCTACTAGAGAATCTTGTTTGATAGCCAGTTTTGATGGTCGCCGCCCTACGTCTTCTCTCGACGAGAAGCGGTTACTAGGAGCTCTCTCGAGCCAGACATGCGTGGTGCATGTTCCTAGTAACCGCTCCTTGTAAGAGCTTGTGTAGGGCGACCATCTCTAGCCAAAATTTAGTCAATCCGAGAGCTTTTCATACCCAAAGAAAAGGCCCCAAGGGAAACTAAGTAGCTTAGATTATCCAAAACTTGGATATTCTCTAGGTCGGCGAAGAACTGGCAAGGTAAAAGCAACTTCGGTGGGACGGAGTAAACCTTTCCCTTTTGAATTATTAGAGGGAGAAGCTTTGGGAAAGGCCACATGTGCCTTTCCCTCTTTATCAGGACCATGGGAGAGACGTGATTCTGTAGAGAGATTGATCTTTTAAACCAAATACTAACCATTAAATTCATAAACTATGAGTATCCTCATTATCGTAAATGGAATGGTGATGACATGGGCTGATTATATTTTG
>JBPOIF010000023.1:0-17991 GCA_052034745.1 Candidatus Nomurabacteria bacterium
TGTGCGTGTACATGGAATCGAACCATGGACCTCTGTCTTACTGCAGGCAACGAGTTAAACAATAAAAGATATTCCGCCCTCCGTGCGTGTACATGGAATCGAACCATGGACCTCTGTCTTATCAGGACAGCGTTCTACCACTGAACTATACACGCACACAAGGAATAATATCTTTTATTGGAAACGAGCGAACCTGCAGTATCCTTTCGGATATCAGGACAGCGTTCTACCACTGAACTATACACGCCTACGCTAAAGCTTCGGCGGTGCGAGCACGCCCTTTGGCAAGATTGAAGAAAAGCCTTTGGGGTCTCAGCATTATACCTATTTACCTTTCTTTTTCAAGCGAGAAGAGAGGAGTGTTATTTTTGCACCGAGGACCTGTCTGAGTCCACAAGTTATTGGGCGAGTTCCACAGGAAGAAAATAACATTCCTCTCTACGAGTACCCTTACTCCTCTGCTTCTCCTACTTCCCCGCTCTGAAGTGCATCGATAATCTTGTCTATTTTACCGAGCATGATTCCTGGAATATTTGAAAAGTTTTGCCCGATACGGTGATCGGTGACACGATCCTGCGGGAAGTTATACGTACGGATCTTTTCACTACGATCAGCGGTTCCTATCTGATTTTTTCGATCCCCTGCATACTTTTTTGCTTCCTCCTCTTCTTTGAGTTGCTGGAGTTTTGCTTTCAAGATCTCCATTGCACGCTCACGATTGGCGAGCTGGCTGCGTTCACTTGTACAGCGCACATCGATCCCCGTCGGCGTGTGAATGAGACGTACCGCTGTTTCGACTTTGTTCACATTTTGTCCGCCTGCACCACCACTTCGTGAATACTCCATTTCGATATCGGTAGGATCTATCTCGATGTTTACCTTTTTACGCATAGGAAGGATGGCAATCGATGCAGTCGATGTGTGAATACGCCCACTCTTTTCAGTGACCGGCACGCGCTGTACGCGATGAACCCCTGTCTCATATCTCAAAAGTCGATAGACATCCTTCCCTCGTATTTCACGAGTATACTCATCCAAAATCTTTACACTCCATCCACGGCTCTCGGCAAAGCGTTCGTACATCTGCACGAGTTCTTCTGCAAAAAGCGATGCTTCATCTCCCCCTGCACCTGCCCGAGCTTCCAAAATGATTTCGTTTGGAAACTCCTCTTCTTCTTGCTCTACCGTAAGCACGTCCTGTATCTGCTTTTCAAATGCTTTCTTTTGAACTTCAATGGATGATTTTTCTTCTGCAACCATATCAGAAAGACTAGCATCTGCCTCGAGCATCTCATCGAGCTCTTTTTCTTGCGCCAAAAGCTTCTCGTACTCTTGTGCGAGGTATTGTGTGCGAGGATTCTTTTTTAGTGTTTCAATATCCATATATCTTTGAAGCAGGCGTCCAATAGAAAAACCGCTTACTCCTCCACAGAGTATAGCGGTTTTTCTTGGTTATTTCTTTGCGCCAGCAGCAGCACGTCGCTTGAAACGATCAACTCGTCCAGCAGTGTCGATCACCTTTTCATTACCGGTATAAAACGGATGTGAAGCGCTCGAGATTTCAACGCGGAAAAGTGGGTATTCCTTGCCCTTAAATGTTGTTGTTTCCGATGTCTTTACAGTCGACGAAATCAAAAACTCAGAACCTGATGAGTTGTCATGAAATACTACGTCTCTGAAATTGTCGGGATGGATATCCTTTTTCATAGGGCATTACTTTATCATAAGGGCTCGTTTTTGTCTATCTTCGAGATACACCATATTCTAGGAGATAGTCAATATCTGCCTGTATCGTTCGGGCAAGCGCCATCACTGAGTTGCCGTAGAAGCTATTTGCTGGCTTTTTGCCATCACAAGCACGTCCTGAGTAGTATCGGCATGCCGCATTTCGCTCGTTTACTTCCCCTCCTACCCCTCCACGGTCTTTGAGGTACGTTGCTGAGGCCATAAAGGCATCTCGAGCGATCCAAGGGTTTGCTGATGATTTACCGAGGCTTGCAGCCACTTTTGACTGAACTGCTTCCCATGTCGAAGGGATGAACTGAGCAGGCCCCATAGCCCCTCCCCATCCCCCTCCTGGAATAGGACAAGACACTGGCGTGGTATCGATATTCAAACCAAGCGCCGTGGTGATGCGTTTAAATGCTGGCTGGTCACGTGTCGGGTGCATCACATTGACCCAGCTTTTTGATGGCGGATCTCCTGCGCGATTACAAGTACCGACGTTTGCTCCAAGGCGAGATTCTTGGGTAAGAATAGCGAGCACAAAGGCAGGTCGTACCCCTGTTGCCTTTGAAGCCTCGACAGCATACGCATACGCGTCCTTGAACGGAATTGCCTTTGTCGCACCTCCTGCGAAGCTAAAGAGCTTGCTTTCGATAGCAGCAACTTTCTTTTTTTGTTCATCGGTGATTGCCTGGATTTTGTTTTGTTCGTCCTTGCTCACCGCGAGCACTTTCTGCGCTTCTTGTCTTGAAACTTCTACCTGCTTTTTCTCATGTTCAAGTGCAGCTTTTGCATCAAGCGCTTGGGCTTGCTTGTCCTGGAGTTGTTCTTTTTGATCTTCGGTCTGTGACTTTATCTGTTTGACCTTGTTCACTGAAGCATAAAGTGAACGCTTGATAGACAAGAAACTATCGAGGTCATGATAAAAGTCGGTCACTGACTCTGAACTGAGAAGTACGTAAGCACTCCCTTTTTGGTCTATCTCATTGGTGCGCTTGATGAGCTGTTGGAGCGATGAGTGCTCACGAGCAAGTTCTTGTTCCAAGTCGCTGATTGCTTTTGCTTTTTGGCCAATCTGGAGAGTGAGATTGCCGATTGCAGTGATCTGCCCCTTGATTTTACTCTGTGTTGCATTGATCTTTGAGATGAGCGAGTTCACGTTGCTCTGAAGTGCTCCTGTCTTTTGCTTTTGAGCAGCAAGCTGCGCGTTGAGCTCTGCGAGCTTCTTCGCTTCAATGGCGTAGTCATCACAAGCCTTTTGTATCTCTGCAGATGAAGGATTGTTACAAACAGCAGGCTTTGTTTGAGCAAAAGCCTCTCCACCAAAAGAGATGACAGCAAAAATCATCACTCCCACAAAAAAATAACCGTATCGATGGCGAATGTGTACCATAGTATTGAGACGTATAGTATAACAAAACATTACCCCTCCCTTGTATAGACAAGTGAGGGGTAATGTCGTTTAAAAAGTTTTGTTTGGATCTACGCTTCTTCTTCAGGAGTCTCTTCCTTTCCTTTCTTTTCTACTTCAATCGAAGACAGGTCAATCGGTGCTGCCACTTCTTCTTTTTCTTCAGTAAATGAAGCAACGAGCGCAACAACTTCATCAGGACTGGTCACGAGTGTGACTCCTTCTCCAAGCGCGATATCGCTCACATGGATCTGATCATCGAGTGTCGCAAGTCCTGTCACATCGACAACAAAAGAGTGCGGGAGATTTGCAGGGAGTGCACTGACATTTACTTCATGGAGGACTTTGACGAGGTTGCCGAGACCGTTCTTCTCTGCATCTGCGATACCGGTAAATTCGATAGGGACTGCCACTTCAATTGTCTTGTTCATATCAAGCACGAGAAAGTCGGCGTGTGCGATAGCACCGGTGAGTGGATCATGTTGCACATCATAGATGAGTGTGTTGATCTTTTCGCCACCGATCTGAAGGACGACCGTGGTGGTCTCACCTGCTTCTTTCAATACTTTTGCAAATTCTTTTACAGGAACAGCAATCGAAACTGCATCCTTTCCAGCCCCATAATAAACAGCAGGAACAAACCCCTGCGCTCGGAGTGTTGCTGGTCCCCCCTCTCTTTTTACCGCTTCAAGTGTCATAGTCATAAGGCCTCCATTATACTGAAAAAGGCGTATTTTGCAACTAGCTATGACGCGTGTGCCGTGTCGTGCTTCTTGATGAGATGGGCGGCAATATAATCAAACGACCCTCCGACCTTTTTCCCTGGGTTAAATATATCCTGCGGGTCAAAGAGTGCCTTTGTCTGTGCAAAAAGCTCAATCATCTTTGGGCTATACATATAAGGAAGAAATGGCGTACGAATGATGCCGTCGTTGTGCTCAGCCGTGATAGAACCCTTGAACTCAGCAACGAGACGATAGACCTTTTTTGAAACATCAAGGATGAGATCAGAAGCAAGAGGACTATCGAGATCCATGAGTGGGATGATATGGAAGTTACCATTCCCTGCGTGCCCCGCAATCGTGTAGATGAGCTTTGCTTCTTTCAAAATCACCTCAAGCTTTGGAAGAAACTGTGGCATGAGATGCGGAGAGACAATGATATCATCGATAAATGGTGCGGTGCGCTTGCCTTGTGAATGTTTGCGCAAGAGATTGAAACTCTCTCGGCGAATCTTCCAATACTTCTCAATCGATGCTTTTGATCGTGCAATATGTGTCTTGAATCCAAAACGAGCAACCGATGCTTTAATCTTTTTTGCGCGAAGAGCAATCTCTGTCTTATCAGCACCCGTGACTTCTGCCATCAAGATAAGTTTCGGAACACCTCCGGTGATCATCTTGAAGAGGTCTGGGATAAACTGAATCCCTAACCTGATCGCGCCCCAAAAACCAAGTACTTTCAAGAGATCCCATGCAAAAGTAATCGCGAGCTTCATACTATAGTCATCGTAACTCTCGAAACTTTCCGGTTCGTGCTTCATCACCTCATCAACGACATCACCGAGGTTGTCAATCGATCGCATATACATGACAACCATCTGTGAATACTTTGGCACCGGTACAAGCGCAAACTCTATCTCAGTGACAATCCCGAGTGTCCCCTGACTTCCGACGATAAGTCTCGTGAGATCAAACACTGTCTTGTCCTTGTTCCAGAGATTCCAGAGATAGTATCCGGCAGAATTTTTGCTGACCCCCGGACGAGCATGTTCGATATCTCCGATGTTTCGTTCGACGAGCGCAACAACGCTTCGATAGAGTGTCCCTTCAAAATCATCTTGCGACATTTTTGCATCAAGTTCTGCACGATTGAGAGGGCGCACTTCGTACTCATTACCATCCGAAAAGATAACCTTGAGCCTGCGAACATACTGCTCAACTTTGCCGTATTTGATAGACTTTTCACCTCCAGAATTGTTTGCGACCATACCTCCCACTGCACAGATATCCTTTGAGGCGGTGTATGCCGGCATGAGAGCTCCGCGGCGAAGCGTCTCTTTCTCAAAATCTCGATAGAGCACTCCCGGCTCAACAACCGCACGTTCACTGGTAACAGAGATGATACGGGTAAAGTATTTGGAAACATCAAGGATGATCGACTCTCCAAGTGGGCCACCAGACATATCCGTCCCCGCTGCTCGAGGAGTGATAGAGATATGTGCACTATCTCTGTCTCGGAGGCGCTCCCGTGCAACAAAACGCACGAGTGACTGGATATCTTCTGACGATTTTGGAAAGACAACGAGCTCAGGCTGTACCTCAAAGAGACTCGCATCGTGCGAGTAGTACTGTCTCGTCGCGAGACGACTATCGACGTCTCCCTTCATAACTGCGCGAATTTTTTCTTCGAGTGTAGGGACCATACGCTATACCATGCGGTTAAATATCTTGAGCTTCTCAGTAACGACCGCTTCCATCGCGAGACTCGCGTTTGTGCCGTACTTGTACGGAGCAATATCATCGGGATGTGAGGCAAGGTACGAACGCACCATGTCGGTATACGCACGACGAAGTTCAGTGTTGATATGAATGATCGCGATACCTGCATCAATTGCCGCAGCAAAATCTTTGTCCTCACCTGAACCTCCATGGAGAACAAGTGGTACAGAAACTGTCTGTGAGAGCTTCTTGATACAGTCGATATCGAGTCGGGGCTTTTCGGCATTGCGAAGCATCCCATGGAAATTGCCCACCGCAGGAGCAAACATATCTGCTTGTGTCTGTGCGATAAATTCACGCGCCTCTTCGGGCTTTGTGGTGACAACAACACCAGGAGGTATCACATCGCGGATCATCGACCCTTCACCGATATAACCGAGTTCTACTTCAACCAGGACGTCTCGCCCGGTCTCTTCTCTCACTTTCTGCGCGTACGCAACGCAAGCTTTTGATTGTGCGATATTTTCTTCAAAGGAAAGTTTTGCTCCATCAAAAATAACCGCATCATACCCTGCATCAATCGCATGCTTTACGGTCGAGAAACTATAGTGATGATCTGCATTTAAAAAGAGAGGAATATTCCACCGCTCGCGGATACTTTTGACGAGTGCGACTGCTTGATGGGTCCCGACTGCTTCCTCCTCGCCCTCAGAAGTACCAACAATGACCGGCACCCCGAGCGACTGCGCTGAACGAGCAATGGCATAGAGCCCTTCGAGATTGCAGAAATTGAAATGGCCAATCGCAACCTTCCGCTTGCGAGCATCCACGATATATTCTCGGAGTGTTTTCACCTCCTCAGTATAACAAAAAAGAACCCCATTGCCGGGATTCTGCTGTTGATAACAAAAGAGCTAAAAAGGTTTCTCTGAAAAAAGGCAGTCATACGCACCATCGATATCATTAAACTGTTTTGACATACCCATGTTAAGCTCAACTTTGTAATACTCTTTTTTTGTTTGAACATTAAAGCAGTGATAAAGTCGCCTTTTTTCCCTTTTACCTTCAATCATTTGATCAAGAACATAGAGACAAGGACTTAATAGCTCTATCACTTCAGAATCTTCTTGTTTGATATTAGCTATAAAAAACTGTTTCGGGTCCATCGTTTCAAATTTTGAAAAACTTTACATTACAAAAACAAAATAGTCAACAAGAACCTTCTCTCTTCGTACGGTATACTTTCTGCATGCAAACACCTGATTTTCTCGCTATTGGCGACACCGTGACTGATGTATTTATCAAACTGAAAAACGCAGAAGCACACTGCGATATCGACGAACACAACTGCAAGCTCTGCGTAAACTTTGGTGACAAAGTACCGTATGAATCTGCCCAAGAAATTGTCGCTGTCGGCAACAGCGCAAACGCTGCGGTTGCAGCTGCACGCCTTGGCCTATCAAGCGGACTTCTCGCCGATGTTGGCCATGACTACCGAGGAGAACAGATCCTCGAAACACTCAAAAAACAAGGTGTCGATACTCAGTTTATGAAAAGTCACGACGGTATCCCTACAAACTACCACTACGTGCTCTGGTACGATGTTGAGCGCACCATCCTCGTCAAACACGCATCATTCCCCTACAAACTCCCTGATTTCGCCAACGCACCCAAGATGATATACCTCTCCTCAATGGCAGAAAATTCAGAAGAGTACCATCACGAGATCGCCACATATATTGCCTCGCACCCTGAAACCAAGCTCGTCTTTCAACCAGGAACATTCCAGATCAAGCTCGGTACCGAAAAACTTGCTGACATCTATCGGCACACCTATGCGTTCTTTTGCAACGTCGAGGAAGCGCAACGCATCCTTGATACAAAAGAGACCGATCTGACAATACTCCTCGACCGCGTCCATGCGCTCGGGCCAAAACTCGTCTTTATCACCGATGGTATCGCAGGTGCCTATGCCTATGATGGTAAAGAAAAGTGGTTCATGCCTATCTATCCACACTCTCCTGTCGAGCGAACTGGTGCAGGTGATGCTTTTGCATCGACCGTCTCTGCAGCACTCCTTCTCGGACTCTCTCTTACTGACGCACTCAGATGGGGACCTATCAACTCCATGTCAGTCACACAGTATGTCGGTGCCCAAGAAGGACTCCTCTCCAAAGAAAAGATCGTCGCACTTCTTGACCAAGCACCTCTCGACTATCAACCCAAGATACTCATCAATTCTTAATACAAAAATACCCCTCATGTATAAAGCATGAGGGGTATTTTTATTTTCGTTCGAGGACTTTCATCACTGCACTGGTGATACCGTCACGTCCCATGCCGTAGTGTTCAACGAGCTGGTTTGGTGTTCCTGATTGTCCAAATTCATCGTGCACACCCACAAACTCAATCGGTGCTGGGTACATACTCGCAAGTACTTCTGCAACTGCACCACCAAGTCCACCGATGATTTGATGTTCTTCTACGGTGACGATCGCCTTTGTCTCTTTTGCAAGCGCAACGAGAAGGTCTTTGTCGATCGGCTTGATCGTGTGAATATTTGCAACAACAGCCTTGATACCTTTCTTTTCGAGATCTTTGGCGACACGAAGTGCATTTGCAACAAGAGAGCCCGTTGCAATGATTGCCACATGAGCGAGCCCTTGTGGTCGATAAAAGATTTGCCCCTTTCCGATCTCAAACGGTGTCTCACTCGTTGTCACCACCGGGGTCTTGTCTCTCGCGAGTCGCAGGTATGCGAGCCGAGGACTCTGTCCAAGGGCAAGTGTTGCTTGCTTTGCTTGTATCGAATCACAAGGAGAAATCACCGTCATCCGAGGAATGACGCGCATAAGGGCGATATCTTCGATAGCTTGATGGGTCCCTCCATCGGGCCCGACAGAAACTCCTGCATGGCTTCCGACAACAACAGCATGCCTATCGTTGTACGCAAGTGTCGTACGGATCTGTTCCCAGTTTCGTCCAGGGCTAAACATTGCATACGAAGAAAAGAAAGGGTACTTCCCCATCGCAGACATACCACTTGCAACGGTCGCGAGGTTTTGTTCGGCAACACCTATCTCGACAAAACGCTCAGGAAACGTGTCTTTGAATGAGAGCATCTGTGTACTCTCCGTGAGGTCAGCCGACAAAGCAACAATGTCTTTGTTTGTCTCCCCTGCCAACGCAAGTCCTTCACCAAATCCTTTACGAATCGGCACCTGTTCGACATCATCGTTGAAAATTTTTGTATTTAGTTTTAAATCGTGGTTCAACATAATTTAATTATCGCTCACCAACGTAAATCTAGGAACCACCTGCCCTTCCCGTTCAACGTCTTGAAAAAATAATGCGATTGGTCTAAAGAACACGTGACCATCTTCCTGTCGTTTATACGCAACAAGTTCTTCTGCTGTTTCTGAATGCTTGCCAAGTACAATAATCCTATAATGTTTACCTTTATAGTGTCGCCACAGCTGCCCAGGTTTTATCTTTTCGTTGGTAACGTGTGATTCCATATTAGTTATGCTCGCTCTTTATCTTCCCTCCCAGTGTTCGGAGTTCTTGTAGGGCAAGCTTCGCCTCTTCTTTTGTCGGTGGTTTGCCGTGCCATTCGAACTTGCGTTCAAATTCTCGGACACCCTTTCCTGGAATAGTGCGTGCGATGATTACCGACGGCTTTTCAAACACTGCTTTTGCTTCGTTCACCGCATCGATAATCTCTCGCATGTTGTGCCCATCGATCTCTTGCACATGCCAGTTAAATGCTCGCCACTTATCCGCAAGTGGTTCAAGCGGCATGATATCTTCGGTATAGCCATCGATCTGGATATTGTTGCGGTCGACAAAGACGATGAGATTGCGGAGCTTTTCTTTGCCGGCGAGCATGATGCCCTCCCAGCTGTTGCCTTCGTTGAGTTCTCCATCCGAGATCATGCAATAGACAAAGCGTGGTGATGTGATCCCGAGATCCATACGATCAGCGAGCGCCATCCCTGCTGCTTGTGAGAGCCCTGAGCCGAGCGGTCCAGAAGAAGTCTCGAGCATGGGGAGGAAGTCTCGGTGAGGATGCCCCTGGAGGCGTGAGCCAAACTTGCGAAGGCTCTGGAGTTCTTCGACAGGGAAATATCCCGCGTGCGCCATCGTCGCATAGAGAACAGGATTTGTATGACCATTTGAGAGTACAAAGCGATCTCGCTCTGGCCACTCTGGGTGTGTCGGGTCATGTCGCATGATGTCGAAATAGAGCGCGGTAAATATATCTGCCATCCCGAGTGGTCCTGCGGTGTGACCACTCCCCGCTTCCGTCAACATCGAAATAATCGATTGACGAATATCGTTTGCTTTTAGTTCAAGTTCTCTTGTGCTGAAATCTCCTTGCATAGTTGTTTGAGTTCTTTCATTGTACCGCGAGGATCTTCATTTCCAAAGATAGTAGAGCCGACAACAAACTGCGTTGCCCCTGCTTCAATGAGAAGTGGGATGCTTGCTTTGTTCACTCCACCATCGACCGTAATCACTTTGTCAGGATAGAGCTCTTTTGTACGACGAACCTGTGCGATTGCGCGTGCATCAAAGACCTGGCCTTGGTAGCCAATCTGTGCGATGCCCATACATTGGATGGTCGTTATATAGGGAAGAAACGGAGCAACATCTTCTGGAGGAGTACCGACGCCGATCGCCATCCCAAAAGAAATAGTATTTTTGATAACCTCAGGAAGTTTTTCGAGATAAGAAATCATCGCCTCCTGCTCAAAGCTCTCAAGATGAAATATGATCTTTGACGGGCCGAGCATGATGAACTTGTCCATATATTGGAGCGGGTCTTTGACCATGAGGTCAAACTCGTAGTTGATGCTATCCCATGCAGGAAGTCCTCGATCTTCACGTTCAAACTCTCCGAGAACCTCTTCGTCTTTGCGGTTGAACCACCAGGTTCTATTGGGAGCAACATGACCATCAACAAAATCAATCTGCATCGTCGAAACAGCATCACCGAGAGTGGTAACGGCGTTTTCGATTTCATAATAGCGCTTCGGAAGTACAGCAGGGATTATTTTCATAGATTAAAACTTATTGAGACGTCTCACGTGCCGTTCGTCATTTGAAAAAGGTGTTTCGAGCCATAGGCGTACCGCTTCGATAGCATCTTCGATTGATACGAACCGTGCCCCGATTGAAAGCATGTTTGCGGCATTGTGCTCTCGAGAAAGTGTGAGGATGTCAGCAGGGCCACCATAGTAGACAACGGCACGAACACCATTGATACGATTTGCTGCCATTGCTTCCCCTTGTCCACTTCCTCCAAAGACGACCGCCATCGATTCTTGATCTTTTGCAAGTGCGACAGCCGCAGGGACAACAACATCGGGATAATCATCCGACTCATCGAGACTCATCGCTCCATGATCGACGACTTCAAGTCCTGCTGTTTCGAGGTATTGTTTGAGTGCTTCTTTATGCAGATACCCTGCATGATCAGCTGCAAGATGAATCGTCATGTTATTTTACTGAAAGTGCGACTACAAACTCTTTGTTTGCAAATGCCTGCTTGATACCAAAGAGTTCCATATCGATCGTCACCTTGCTGGTATACGAACCTGTTACTTGATCAAAGGAAACGGGAAGAGAAACCGCCTTGGTGATACCTTTCATAGTAAGGTCTCCTTTTACTTCAGTCGTTGAAGCATTTGTTACCGTAAATGAAGCGGTTGGATATTTTGCAATATCAAAAAAGTCAGCGCTCTTCAAATGCTCGACCAGCTTATCTGGAGTCGAAGTGAGGCTTGCAATATCGAGGGTCACTGCACCTGAGAACACTCCATTTTGCAATGAAAGTGACGATTCTTTTGCTGTGATAGTGCCAGTATGTTCTTTGCCTGGGCCGTATCCAGTAAATGAGACCGTGACGCGGTCGGCGCTGATAGCGTCGATAGTCTGCGAGACGAGCGTTTCTTCTTGCTGAGGAGCACTTGCAGTCTGTTCTGTTGCCGAAGGGATACCTTCTTCAGGAGAACCGATAGAGAGCTTTACACCGATATACACAAGCGCAAGGATAATAACGAGGATAACGAGTTTTTTCATAGATACGATACAAACTTAATGATTAAAAACAACCGAAACAGCACTCCGCCCGGTTTATGACCCTAGTATACAGGATTCCAATACAAAAACCCCTATTCGAAGGGGTTTTTGAATGTTGCAAGTATCAACGAGAACAAAAAAAACGGCGCCCTTTTGGGACACCGTTTAAACTGGCAGATTATACCAGAGTTACTCCAATGTAATTACTACTTCGTTCTCACCACCCTCTCCTTTTTCAACAGTAATCGTGTTAATGCGCTCGTAACTTCCATCCGGCATTTTTACTTTCACGGTTGTTGAGTCAGCAGTTCCTATACCCTTTTCCAGTTCGCCACTTCCATTGGCAAAGGTACCCTGTAAAGCACTTATTACTTGTTCTAATCTTACTAACATGGGCTTACTTAAATTGGTGACTACAAATCCCATTAGAATCTCTAGTCACCAATCAAACTATGCTCCAAGAAACTTGTTTGTTTTTATAATATCATATTTATAGAAAAAAGTCAATAGTATATAAAAAGCCCTATTTCAGGGCTTTTTCTTTTATTTTTAGTTTAAGTTTATTTAATCGTACTTCCAGTTTTTATCACATGCTCTACGAGCGTATAGGTATACCCCATCTCGTTGTCATACCATCCGAGTACTTTCACGAGAGTACCACCGACAACACGGGTCATCTCGAGGTCTGCGATTGATGCATGAGGATTGCCGAGGATGTCACTTGAGACAAGTGGTTCATCGGTAACGGCAAAGATGTTTGCCCAACGTGGATCCTGTGCTGCCTTTCGCAAGATATCGTTGACTTCTTGTGCGGTTGTCTCTTTCTTTGAGATAAACGTCACATCAGCGATAGAACCTGCAGGAACAGGAACACGGATAGAGATCCCATCAAAGAGTCCTTCAAGTTTTGGAAATGCTTTTGTGACCGCAACAGCAGCACCAGTAGAAGACGGCACAATATTTTGTGCTGCAGCGCGACCTTCACGAAGATCCTTTTTGCTTGGACCATCGACAAGTGCCTGACTTGCAGTATAGCCGTGAACGGTATTGAGGATCGCCTTTTCGATACCGAGCGCTTCATCAAGGATAGCAATGAGTGGACTTGAGGCGTTCGTCGTACATGATGCGTTTGAAGTGATAGCACAGGTGCCAAACTTCTCTTCATTCACTCCGAGAAGAATCGTCTCTCCTGGGTATGAACCATCCCCTTTTGAGGGAGCCGAGATGACCACCTTCTTTGCACCCTGATCGAGATGGAACTTCGCTTTTTCAAACGCAGTAAAGAGTCCTGTCGATTCGACGACAACGTCGATACCGAGCTCTCCCCAAGGAAGCTTCGTGGTGTCTTTTTCCGAGACAAATTTTACCGTCTTTCCATCGATGACAAGGTCAGTTCCTTGTACTTGCACGTCATGTTTCCATGCACGATAGACCGTGTCGTATCGCAAAAGGTATGCGAGTGATTCGATAGAACCGAGATCATTGACCGCAACAATTTCTAATTCAGGGCGCTCCCATGCGATCTTGAGAAAAGCTCTTCCGATACGTCCAAATCCGTTGATTGCTACTTTTATTTTCTGCATTGCATCAGTATAGCAAAATAAAAAAGCCCCGTAGAGGGACGGGGCTCGCAAAGAAGGGTCGATGTCATTGCCATGGAAAATACCCTTCCAGTACTGTTATACCATCTCTTTCAAGAGTTTCAATGCAATCCCTGGGTTTGCAGAACCCTTACTTTTTTTCATCACCTGCCCTACGAGCCCTTGGAGTGCTGCCTCTTTTCCTGCCTTATAATCGGAAACAATCTTTTCATTTTCTGCGATTACTTCTGAAACAAGAGCCTTGAGAGACTCTTCGTTGTTCTCTTGGAGGAGACCGTGTTCCTTTGCAAGCGCCCGAGGAGAAGTGTCCTCTTTCATGAGAAGCGCGAGGATATCCTTTGCCCCACGTGAAGTCACACCCCCTTCAACAACCATCTCAATAAGCTCAGCAAAAAGTGCTGGTTTTGGAAATACAAGAGATGGCTCCTTTTTCATGAGACCCAGCAGATCTGAAACAATATAGTTTGCCACTGTCTGTGCAGACGAAGGACTCGAAAGATGAGCGAGCACTGATTCAAAATAGCCCGCAAGAAGTGGGTCCTGAACAAAAACTTCTGCATCAGCGCTCTTTATACCGAGTTCGTCGACAAAACGCGCACGCTTTGCCCACGGAAGCTCTGGAAGCTCAGCACGCATCGTCTCGATATCAAACGCACTATGGAGCTTCATCTTTGGAAGGTCAGGGTCTGGGAAGTATCGATAATCTTGGGCGTTTTCTTTTGAACGCTGAGAAAATGTTGTCTGCGTATTTTCATCCCATCCACGAGTCTCTTGGACGATTTCGTCTTGTCTGCCTGCTTCATAGAGCGCCTGCATGCGGGCAAACTCGTACTCGATCGCGCGTTCAACACTTCGAAATGAATTTAGATTTTTGACTTCTACTTTTGTTCCAAATTTGTTTGGGTCATCAGAGATTGAAATGTTTGGCTCCACACGCATCTCCCCTTTTTCGAGGTTTGCTTCCGAGACACCAAGAGTGCGCAGGAGAAGTTGAAGTTCACGCGCAAAATCACTCGCCTCTTTTGCACTATGAATGACTGGTTCTGTCACAAGCTCCATCAGCGGAACACCTGCGCGATTGAAATCGACAAGAGAGAAATTCCCCCGGTCATGTTTTGAAAGTCCTGTGTCTTCTTCAAGGTGAATACGCGTAATCGCAAACCCCTTCAGAGATCCACCAGAGACAATCGGGTACTTATATTGAGAGATTTGATACCCTTTTGGGATATCGGGATAAAAATAATTTTTTCGGTCAAACTCAGTAAAATCAGCAATCGTTGATCCAAGGGCGAGACCTACCTTGATAACTGAAGCAATTGCTTTTTTGTTTGCAACAGGGAGTGTCCCTGGATGCGCCATACACACAGGACAAATGTTGACGTTGGGACGCATCTCATCAGGGTCATTTTTGCAACTACAAAACATCTTACTCTCTGTCTTGAGCTCAGCATGTATTTCGAGACCAATAGTTGGATAGTATGTTGCCATTACCAAATGAGTATACAGGAATGAGCTTTTGAGACAAAGGTCGTTGACTATAGATGATAAAAAGTGTATAATACTATACGAAAACCCATTTTGAACAACCCAAAACCAGACAACCATGTTCTCTAGCAAAACTCTTAAAGAAAACCCTCAAATTGCAGCTGAACTGAACAAACTTAATCGCGAAGAAAGAATCAGCAACATTCATCAAGCGCTTATCGGCAAACGTATCCAACTATCTGAAGGCGCCTTTGAAAAAACAATCGGAGTTTTCCCTGTATCCCCTTCTGTATCTTTTGAAGATTTTTTAGATTCAAAAGAAGAACAGAAAGCGGAATTAATTATTTCAGGGAAAAAACATTTCCCTTTTCATAACAATGAAGAAAACAGCTACAAACTAAGAGAAGAGGGCTATTAAAACAAGCTAAGAATCCCCCACGAACCATGTTCGTGGGGGATATTTAATTTGACTTTTTGCTTAAAAAAGAGTATAATTGTACTTGAATTCGATCTCTCTAACCCAACAAAAATCGGTATCATGGCAAAAAAGAAAAAGAAAGTCATTGTAAATGCATTTACTGACTTTACGACAAAAGACACCAAGGACACTCATCGTCAACATGTTTTTAAAAATGCTGAAGGAAGTCCCCTTTCGTCGCACGACGCCACACGTACCCACCAATCCTGCATGCCTGTCATCACCACTGTCCAATGCTCAGACAAACCACGAGCAATCGACAATGATGACATGTCAAATTTTACGCAAGATTGTTACCGATGAAAACCGAAACCAGAAGCTTTTCCAAAACCAACAGGAAGGCTTCTTTTTTTTATTTCTTGAGCAAGCGAACGAGTTCGTCTTTAAATGCTTTTACATTTTCGTCATCAAAGAGTGTGACTGCAAAGACAGGGTTTCCAATCTTTTCAAACTTTTTCTTTGTTGCATCCACTACTTCAGCAGGCACGGTATCTGTCTTTGTCAAAAGGATGATCTCATCTTTTTCATCGAGCCCTTTCCCGTACTTTGTGATTTCTCCTCTGATAGTCTCGTACGCTTTGATCATATTTTGTTGTTCAAATGATACCAAGTGCACGATTACCTTGGTCTTTGCGATATGACGGAGGAACTGATGACCGAGTCCCTTGCCTTCACTTGCTCCTTCGATAAGTCCTGGAATATCTGCAATGATAAATCCAAAGAGGTCGCCGAGGTTTGGGTCGATGGTGGTAAAGGGGTACTCGCCTATCTTTGCAGTCGCATTGGTGAGCGCATTGAGGAGGCTCGACTTTCCAGCGTTTGGAAAACCAACAAGCCCTACATCAGCGATGAGTGATACTTCGATGCGAAGGTCTGCTTCTTCACCGGGTCTCCCTGGTGTTGATTCTTGCGGAGTTTGATTCGTAGAACTTTTGAAATGTTCATTACCAAATCCTCCCGCTCCTCCTTTGAGGATCGTGATCTCTTGATGCTCTTTGGTCAGTTCCCATGACTCGCTCGTCTGTACGTTGGTGATCGTCGAACCGATTGGAAAATCAATGACGATGTCTTCCCCTGCTTTTCCTTTGAGACTCTTGCCTTCGCCTTCAGCACCATCTTCAGCAAAAAATTCTTTTTTTGCACGA
Source organism: Candidatus Nomurabacteria bacterium (assembly GCA_052034745.1). Lineage (GTDB taxonomy): Bacteria > Patescibacteriota > Minisyncoccia > Phycocordibacterales > UBA9973 > UBA4124. The sequence goes on from JBPOIF010000023.1 coordinate 16,371, forward strand.
TACTGGTCGAGGACCCGGAGGCTGCGAATCGCGCGGATGATTACATCCCCGCCACGACCACCATCACCACCATTAGGACCACCCTTGGCAATAAATTTTTCACGACGCCAACGAACGACACCGTCGCCCCCTTTTCCTGCGCTTGCATGGATTGTGATTTCATCAAGAAATGCCATAAGTAATACAGAGGTTATAACACAAGAAAGGCTGATTACCCAATCATTGGTTTATTGTTTTCCATCCATAAAAGCATCTGCCCAAGCCATACAGATGGTTCTGGTTCTTTCACGTACCCACCAGAGGCACGGTCGTGTCCACTTCCAATACCGAGCTTCTCATGAAAGTCTCGCACGTTAACACTCCCCGGAAGAGATCTCCCTGACTGTCGACAGCCGTCACCGTCTCGCGGAGTCACCACAATCCCCCATCCATAACCTTCAACACGAGTAAGATATTGCCCCATATAGATATGACTTGCTGCACTCATATCCTCATCTGTATACGAACCTTCTTCTTTTGTTTTTCGATCAATAAATGAGTATTGCATTGGTGGCCACCCAGACACAGTTACATACCTAGTATTTGCTACGAGGGCTTGAATAAGTGGAATGATACGAAGCGGGATACCGCCATATCTTGAACGGAATTGATCGATCGACATCCCAACGGTTTCAATAAGTTTTTTTGCAAGTATGAGCACATCAGAATGTGCAGGAGATATGTGAGCAAAATTCCCTGTATCACCGAGAATACCGAGAAGTGCATACTCTGCAAGATCGCGCGAAAGAATCTCGTCTCCACAAAGTGCACGCACGAGGAGTTCTGTATTTGAAGAATACTCTTTTCGGTGAAGCAAAAGTGTGTACTCATCTGCCTCAGAAGCGTGATGATCAAAGCCAATTCGTACCGGAACAGATGCGAGCATCTCTGGCAGGTGTGAGAAGCGTTTGAAGCTACTAGCATCAACTGTCACCAAAACATCAACTCCTTGCAAATGTTCCCCAACATCACTGACCCATTCAATCTGCTCGAACCGTGGAAAGACTCGATATCGATCAGGAACTGCTCCTGTATAGATGATACGGATATTCTTTTCTGGAAAACGTTCTTTAAGAAAAGTGTATACAAAAAGGACTGACCCTATAGAGTCATCATCTGGAGAAAAATGTGAAGTAATAACAATCGACTGCCCTCGATCGATGTGAGCAAAAAAATCTTTTTGAAAAGATGAAAAATCTTCCCTATTCATCGTGTTTTGCGATTCGTCCAACAATCCAGCTCACCACTGCGATAACGAGCGCGCCGATAAACGCCGCGCGAAACGAATCAACGGTAAACCCAGTCACGATACGAGCCACCATCCAGAAAAATACCGCGTTGATAACAAGCGAAAAGAGCCCGAGTGTGATGAGATTGATAGGGAGCGTAAGGAGAGAGACGATCGGCTTGACGATGAGATTGATAAAGACGAGACACGCACCGACGATCACCGCCGTGATGATGCTATTGACGGCAATCCCTGTCACAAAATATGGCAATGCAAACACAGCGAGCGTAACAACAAACCAACGAAGTAAAATCATCCCGTTAGAGATAGGAAGCGCTTAAGCCGATTCCTAAT
>JBPOIF010000025.1:0-4655 GCA_052034745.1 Candidatus Nomurabacteria bacterium
GTGCCAACATTCTTACTTCCACACGCTCCAGCATGGCTCACGCCTTTGCCTTCACAGCGAGAGTGGAATACTCTCCTACCGCTTATAGATTTCATAGAGGAAGCGATGTGGTGGAGCGGGTTACATACCCGCCCACCATGCATCACCTGTTTTAATGTTGAAATATTACAAAACAAAAAAGTTTTGTGATCCGGGGTGGATTCAAACCACCAACCCTCTGCTTGTAAGGCAGATGCTCTAATCACTTGAGCTACCGGGTCATTTTTTTATTTTCAACACGCAATTGGGTGTCAGGAACGCTTGAACTAGAAATGCTTTTTCCTTTTTCCTGAGAAGAAAAAGTAGTCGGTTTCCGATATATATAACAGAACCCAACAGCGATAACTAATATGTTCGTCACGTTCCTGACAAACCGTTTAAAAAGAACATTTGAATTTTTAATTCCTCTATGAAATCTACAAGCCCTCAGTTTCGGTAATATACTTAGCCCCGATTATCTGCGGCGCGAGATCTCTCGATGAGTGAGCTGTTACGCTTTCTTTAAAAGATGGCTGCTTCTAAGCCAACTTCCTCATTGTCGGAGAAATCTCACCTCCTTAAGATGCACTTAGTATATATTTAGGGACCTTAACTGGAGATCTGGGCTGTTTCCCTTTTGTCTGACGGAGCTTAGCCCCCGTAGACTAACTGCTACGCTATAACCACATGGTATTCGGAGTTTGATAGGTGTCGCGAGATTGCTCCCTGTCGAAACCTTCCAGTGCTCTACCCCCATGGGGATCACGTAACGCTAACCCTAAAGCTATTTCGGAGAGAACCAGCTATTACCAGGTTCGATAAGCTTTTCACTCCAACCCACAAGTCATCCGAATGCGTTGCACGACATACCGGTTCGGGCCTCCATCTGTCTTTCGACAAACTTCACCCTGCTCATGGGTAGCTCACCTGGCTTCGGGTCTTATGCATACTACTTGACGCGCTATTCACACTTGGTTTCCCTACGGCTCCGGAACGTTGTCCCTTAGCCTTGCAGCATACATAAACTCGTTGGCTCATTCTTCAATAGGCACGCCGTGACGGATATAAATACCCGCTCCGACTCCTTGTAAGCATATGGTTTCAGTACTATTTCAATGTCCTCTCGGACTGCTTTTCACCTTTCCCTCACGGTACTAGTTCACTATCGGTCTCTACAATGTATTTAGCCTTGCCAGTTAGTTCTGGCGGATTCCTCCCGGCTATTCGTGTCCGGAAGTACTCAAGAACAGTGACAGAAAAGATAGGTGCATTTCGATTACAGGGCTATCACCTGCTGTGACGTTGGTTTCCAACAACTTCATCTATACACCTATTTTGTAACTTTTCTCGTAAAACGACGCCACTGCCTTACAACCCCGGTCCAACACAGTGACTTCAAATATAAATACTCGAAGTCACAGTGTTAGACCGGTTTGGGCTCATCCCGTTTCGCTCGCCGCTACTAAGGGAATCTTGTTGGTATACACCAACATTTTTTTCTTTTCCTCCAGGTACTGAGATGTTTCACTTCCCTGGGTGCGCTCCGCACACACTTACGGTGTGCAGTAATCGAGGTTTGCTCGATTGGGTTTCCCCATTCAGAAATCTCCGGATCAAAGGTCGTTAGGCACCTCCCCGAAGCGTATCGCCGCCTCCCACGTCTTTCATCGCCATGTAGAACCTAGGCATCCACCATATGCTCTTAATAAATTTCCTATTAGGAAATCTAGAAATCATTTTCATCATTTCGCTTACACAAAATGATGAGTACCACTTGCTTGCGCAAATGGTTTTGTTCTCGTCATCACAACCGCTTGTTTTGACAAGAACACTCTGTCTATCTCACCTGCTACAACATCGGTTTAAAATGTTGTATCCGAGAGGCGTTACGCTCTCGAAAAAGAAATGACAGAATTTTGTTTTCAAACAACCCAACCTCTGGTTCCAAAAGAAAACCGCCCTTTCGGGGCGGCAACAAGATGTCCTCTTGGCTTACGCCCCGATACAGTGCTTGTTGCTAAGGATAACCATAGGTTCGCACATTCTAGCCGAAGCCATTTTAAAAGTCAAGCGATACCTTATCCCCATACAAAAAGCCCCCAAACGGGGGCTTTTTGTGAGCTATTTTTCTGCTAGTTGTTAAAGACTCCTAGCCAGAAACGAGCCTATTTGTTGCTTGAAAGATCTTCTGAAATCTTTCCTACCCAACGAGCAGCTGCATCTTTTCCACCAAGTCCAAATGCGAGTCCGAGTGCAAGTGCGAGCATAAAGACAAGTCCGGTAAAGAGAATCTGTCCGAAGTATCCGAAGATACCGAGTTTGTCGAGCGCGGTGACAATCGCAAGGATCCAGATTGCATAGTATGCAATAGAACCAATGAGACGTGCTGATCGAACATTTGCAATTGCAGCAGAACCTGCGATGACTTTTCGAGAAAAATCAGCAATAACAGTTCCTGCGACAAGAACCAACACTGCGACAATGATCTGAGGAATGTATGCGAGGACTTCTCCGAGGAACATACTAACCTGATCAAGACCGAGGATATTTACTGAAGCCATGAAGAATGCAAGAACAATGAGCCACTTCACGAGCCATCCGATAACGCCGCCGATATGGAGACGCCATCCTGCACGTGAGAGAGCTTCGTTTGCTCCAGCATTTGCAAAGAGCTTGTCGAGCTTGAGCGCATCAACGCCAGCAGTAACAAGTTTTGCGAGGGTCGAAGCAATGATCCATCCGATGATGAATACAATGATTGCGAGCAAGATCTTTGGAACAGTTGCTACAAAGCCATACCAGAGGCCTTGGAGCGAGAGCGCAAAGACTTGGCTCCACGATTGAATAAGCATATTGTGTTTCCGCCCGAGGCGGAGAGGGTATCAAAATCTACTAAATAATGCTACTGTCGGAACCCCGCCAGTACTCTTATAGTATACCCCAAATCGAGTCGAATGAGTATGGATAGGCCCTCAACTAGTTTGGCATCGCAAAAGAAGAAAAGTCTTTTGAGGCGATCAATCGTTCGTGTGGAAAATCAAACACGTCTCGGATGAGCTTGTCATACATAGAGACTCTGTATTTGAAATCGTTGGTATCAAAGATTGCATACGAAAGTTCTCGCCCAAGCTCGCTTTCAAGTACTGATATTGTCTTTTGAATCACCGATCGTCGGATGTTGTCCCCTACGATCAAGATATCGAGCCTATTGCCTGAGTGTTGCATAAAGACTCCTGAGAGAACGAGGAGGTGGATACGTCCCGCTGGTCGAAATCGCTTTGCAATATCTTCGTGTTTGAAAAAGTCTCCCTCAACAAGAAGCTGTCGAAGTTCACCGATATAAGGAAACTCTGGTCGCAAGAACCACCCCTGAACACGCTTTTTGTGGATTTTGCCCGTACGCTTGTTGGTGACGTCTTTGACAAATGAACGTTTGCGAACCAAGTCCATACCCGCAAGTTGTCCTGCCATACGTCGAGCAATCGCAAGGTTGATACGCGAACGATCTGCAATATCAGACGCTTCAAAGCCTTGGGTTGGATTTAACAAAAACAACCGCATAACTTTAACTCGCGCCACTCCACCAAGGAGCTTTCCCAAAATGTCGATACTCTCTTTCATAGAAGTATGCTGAAATTATAAAGTGTTTTATGGCCTTGTGACAAGAAAAAAACCGTGTCAGAGTACGACCCTGACACGGTTTCTGTTAGATGACTTGGACCCACCTTTCTGAGAAGCCTTTCTGTCTCGGTTTCCATTCCAGATAAATTGGAGGTTTCCCTCGTATTACAAGAGAAACTCGATCCCCTATTCTGGTTACCGTTTCTAAGACTCGAAAAGTTTCCTCTCGAAAAGCTGCAACCTTGAGCCAATAGCGACTCTTGTGGTGCATGGCGTAGAGCACCACAATGCGAGGGGTCCCCAGCTCGCTTTCTCTGTTGAACAAAAGGTCATCAGAAAGAGCAAAAGGGATTACTTCTTTCTTTTCATCAGCAAGAAGTGCCATGAACCATTCCTTTGGTCCATAAAAAGTCCCTTTTGCGGTAAACAAAAAGTTTGAATGGGCTGAGCGCCCAACATATGTATAGTGTCCACATGAGATGAACACCAAACACAAAGAACAAATGATTTTTTTCATAACGGTTGGTTTTTTCAAACACTAGCACAAGGAGATAAAAAACAAAAACACTCGCATCACGCGAGTGTTTTTGTGAAAATGGCTTAACTCCCGTTTTCCCGACCCCTTTCCCAAGCCAGCGAAAAAGCGAGCAATAAAAAAGCCTCTCCATAAAGGAGAGGCTTTTTTATTATTTGAGCTCGACTTTTCCGCCGGCTTCTTCGATAGATTTCTTGAGTGCTTCCGCCTCATCCTTTTTCATACCGTCCTTGATAGTTGCCGGTGCACCATCAACGAGGTCCTTTGCTTCCTTGAGTCCAAGGCCAAGTACCTCTTTGACGACTTTCATAACTGCAATCTTCTGTTCTCCTGCATCAGCAAGCACAACAGTAAATGCATCCTTTTCTTCTGCGCCTCCTGCTGCAGCTCCTGCTGCAGGTGCTGCTGCAACAGCAGCTGCTGAAACGCCAAATTTTTCTTCGATCGCTTTGACGAGATCGTTGAGTTCGATCACTGAAGC
>JBPOIF010000020.1:0-13764 GCA_052034745.1 Candidatus Nomurabacteria bacterium
TCGTCGTTGGGGTGAAGTTCGAACTTGCAGTGATACCTGACATTGTGGCAGTTGGAGTGTTGTTTGCGGTGAGTGTGAGGAAATCAGTCCATACTGCACCATCGACATCTCGAGCGCGGAGTGTAAACGTATCAGCTGCAGTGTCACCAGTACCGATTGTTTGAGCATATATATCATTCCAACGAATTGCTGCTGAACCGAGATCATCGGTGACGTCAGTGTCTGAAATGAGAGAAGTGTTGATTGCAACGGAAGCGAGGTTTGAAAGAGCAGTGTTGGCGCCACTGCCGCCACCCGGGATATCTTCAAAAGAAAATTGGCCGTTTCCGTCAGTGATAACCATCTTGGTTGTTCCTGATGTTGTTGGTGCAGTAAGATCCGTATCAAGAGTACCAACAGTCACATTGCCTGTTGCGCCGTCTATTGCAAATGCTGAAGTTATAGTGTCACTTTCAAAACGAAAATCTTTATCTGCACCTGCCTCATTAAATACGACAGCTCCTTCAAACACAGAATCCCCAGTAACCTGTAAATTATAGGAACCCAAATCTGTAGATGATCCAATACGAAGTTCTCCACCTAAATACGAAGGTGTACTCTCTGAATATATCGCCCAATTATTTGTTGCCCCGGTCACTGCTGGTACATACACAGCATATTGATTTGTGATAGTACCGCTTGTCATTGTAGGGCTATAGTGGTAGAACCCGTACAAATCAGTAATAGACCCTCCTGTTATCTCTGACACTGCGTTTACAAAACCATAAGCCTTGGACATATTGTTTGTTCCGCTTTTTTTCCACACATTTTGAAATGCAGCATAGTGATCCTGATCAGTTGTACTGTTTCCAAACTCTACGAAAGATCCAAAAGAGTTAAATGCTGCTACTCCTGTTTGGAATATCGTTTGATCGGTGTATCCGTGTGCGTTATTTCCTGTCGCTGCATAAGGGTACGTACGCTGAATCGTAAACGCTCCCTGATAATTTGAAGGAATAGATAATGTTGATGCAGTGACCAACCCCTTCAATTCGTTATACAAAGTACCCGAACCTGAATAAAATCTCGCAAGCATTGAACCTCCAGATATTTGATCGTAAAGATTTATTGATTTATATGTAGCTCCACCATAGATACTAGCACCAGAACCTGATCCATATGCGGGATTGTTTGCTAGGGTTCCAGAAGGACCTATATAAATAAGAGGATCACTTCCTGTAATAACCATTGTCGGATAAAGAGCATCATTGAAAACCAATTTTGAAGAACTCGTCATCACATTACTTCCATTACCAAAAGCAATCTGTGTAGATGTTAACGATGGAGTAAACGAAGCAGGATTAGTCCACGTCATAGGGCTTGATGACCCGCCACCTGATGTCAATACATACCCTGATGTTCCTGCGGTAGTTGGAAGATTGAAATTATATGTCCCCGCCGCCGCTTGGGGCTGCATCGTGATTGTGCCTGATGTCGATCCAGAAATGTTTAATACTCCGGAAAGTGATCCAGCAGTGCCAAGCGTCGTTGCTCCTGAGTCATTCACCGTAAACGCCCCTACTCCGTTATCTTGAATCACAAAATCCCCTGTTGATGAAAGATTGTGAATTTCATTCCCCGAACCATTATTTGTAAAAGTAAGATTATATGTTGAAGCACCAAAACCAATAGATGTCGAAGCGTCGAGGGTTGTCGCATCTGCCATATCTGCCCAATCAACTACATCTGCGTCAATCGAAAAAACAGTCGCGGATCCAGACACCACAATATCTCCATAGTCCGCGTCAGAAAGCCCGCCACCTCCTGTGGCATCTGTTGCACAAGCCCATACATCACTCGCCTCATCCCACTTCAAAATCTGCCCATCGGAGCACCCTTGAAGAAGGGTAATTCCAGAAGAGAGGACTTCGAGACCAGAACCACTTGAAGTCGTTGCGGAGAGAGCATCAGCAGTAGAGATAAGGGTGAGTGTAATACTGTCTGCGTTCACCACGATACCTCCACTACTTGAAACAACAGCAAGTGTTGGTGTTGATCCTTCACCTGATGCAGAACCGGTGAGTCCTGCACCTGCAGTAAATGAGGCGACGTAGTCTCCTGTTGTGTCAGTACCGAGAGCGACAGTGTTTGCACCAACGGTAAACCCTCCCGTAAACGAGCCGGAAATATCTCCGGCACTCGGAGACTCTCCGACATTTACATACACACTATCAAGTGTGCCTGTATAGTTTGCTGTGGTGAGTACTGTCCCGCTACTTCCTCCAAAAGTATAGGTCGCATCCGCGGAAAGATCTCCAACATCAAAAGTTCCAAAAAACGTACCTCCCGTAGATTCAAGAATCTGCAATTCTGCGGATGCATTGTTGAGGGAAATATCAAACGCTCCTGTTTGGTTCCAGTTTGAAACAAGCGCTCCGAGTGCGACTGCATCCGAAACAATCTGTATACCGTTGCCGGTACTGATATCAAGCGCAGAGCTATTAACCGAAAGACCGGCGCCCGCAAGTGCTGACTCTACAACATCAATATCGACAGTGTCCGTTGCAGAGTTTCCTGTGATGGTGATGTTGGTTCCTGTGGCAGTGAGTGTGAGTGTGTCTGTTGATGCGTCAGCAACAGGGCTCGTCCCCGCTGGTGTCGCTATTGTCTCAAAAGAATTTCCTGCTCCACCACCAGTTGCATCTGCGGCACAGCCCCAGGTATCACTCGTCTCATTCCATTTCAAAATCTGGTTATCAGAACATCCTTGAAGGAGTGAGAGCCCTGTTGAAAGTATCTCCAATCCACTTCCACTTGAAGTGTTTGCTGATAGTGCATCAGCACTCGTTGCAAGTGTAAGAGCAATATCGTCAGCACTCACTACGATGCCACCGTTGTTTGAAACAACAGCAAGTGTTGGTGTTGATCCTTCACCTGACGCAGAACCAGTGAGTCCAGCACCTGCAGTAAATGAGGCGACGTAGTCTCCTGTTGTGTCGGTACCGAGAGCGACAGTGTTTGCATCGATCGTCCATGTGGCACCACTGCCCGATACGGTAATATCTCCTTTGTCGCCGTCAGTTACGCCTCCAGAAACAGTCACGTAACAATTTGAGTCACCTGGCCCACAACCACCCCACGCAGTACCAGGATCTCCTGGATCTTGGATATTATCAGCAGGTTCAATAGGACTTGCCGGGTTGCCCGCCAAAATAACCGTCGGTGTTACGAAGAAGATAACAACCAAAAAAATCAAAGAAAACCGACAGAGATTTTTCCCTAGATACATGATTAAATTATATCACAAAGAAAATACATTACACTGCCATTTGAGACAATGCTTGTATGCGTTTTTCCACTGGAGGGTGTGTCATGAAAAGGTGATGGAGACCTTTCAAAGATTTTGATCCAAAAGGGCTTGCGATATACATATGTGCTGTTGCATCAGAAGCACGACTCATCGGCGCGCTGTACGATGAAATCTTTTGAAGCGCAGAGGCAAGACCGTCGGGATATCGCGTCAGAAGCGCACCGGTCGCATCGGCAAGATACTCGCGCTTGCGAGATATAGCGAACTGGATGAGTGTCGCAATAATGGGAGAAAGTATCACAAAGACAAGCCCGATGAGCATCAACACACTTCCTCCTTTGTTATTTTCGTCACGACTTCCTCCACCAAATAGCATGCTTCGCGTAAACATATCAGAGAGTATCGCAACAAATCCCACAAGTACTGCAACTACGCTTTGCAAAAGAATGTCTCGATTGCCGATATGAGCAAGCTCGTGTGCAATGACCCCTTCGAGCTCACTTCGATCAAGTCTCTCGAGCAATCCTTCGGTCACTGCGATTGCGGCATGCTTCGCATTTCTTCCAGTTGCAAATGCGTTTGGAGCACGGTCAGGAATGATATAGACACGAGGTTTTGGAAGTCCTGCAGTGATGGCAAGATTTTCAACCAAGCGATGCAGCTCTGCATACCGCGCGGTATCGGCAGGAACTGCCCGAGCCATTGAAAGTGCGATCTTATCCGAAAACCAAAAACTTGTGATGTTCATCACCACACTAAAAATAATTGCAATCGTGAGGATACCAGGGTTGTTGTAGTACGAAGAAAGAAAAGCTCCTATCCCTAGTATTACTGCCAAAAACACACCGACAAGAAGCCAGGTCTTTAGGATATTGCTTGATTGATGGGTATATATGGTTGCCATATTAATCTGTTATGATTTTCACTTTTTTCCCAGAAAATAGAGAAAGAGTTACATCACAAGGGCATGAAAATACCTCACCAGGCTTGTCCGCTAAGCTCCTTGAGTAAAGATTCAATAAAATGACATCGTCACCCTTTGTATACCCCTCTTGTGATTCTCCAGCACCTCCAGCACCATAACTATTATCTCGTTCCCACCCCTCAGCAATAAGCTTGTCATGGTAATAATTTTCAAATTCAGTACTAATTGGATTAAGAGGATCTACATTTTTAATACTACTAGAGCTTATTCTAAAACCATGAAGAACTACTTCTCCAATTTTTATAACATCAGGTACCTCTCCACTCCATGATATACCAGAATACAAAGGGTACACTGATTGATGCATTAAAATTTCCTCCCTTTTATTTGGATTAATATTTTTATTTACTTGTTCACCCAAAAACGCAAGTGAAGAAATGTACGCCTGTTTATTGCGAGATACCCAAACTATTGCAATCACCATTAATACTATAAGTATTAACAGAAGGATTGTATTTAATTTTGAACAAAAAAACCCAAATTTATTTTGCATGATATTTACTAACTGCTAGAAGCTAGCGCCTAAAAGCTAGCCTTAGAACTTCACCTCTACAGGATTTTGAGCGGCGTCGTTGTCAGGAAGATCAAAGAATTCTTTCTTCTTAAAGATAAACATTCCTGCAACAACATTTGAAGGAAATGTCTCAAGCGCGGTGTTAAAGTCACGAACGTTCCCATTATAAAACCGTCGTGCTGCCTGAACCTTATTTTCAGTATCTGAAAGCTCTCGCTGAAGTTCAAGAAAGTTCGTATTTGCTTTGAGGTCTGGATATGCCTCCGCCACTGCAAAGAGACTCTTGAGCGCACCAGAGAGCATATTTTCTGCTTGCATCTGATCGTGCACATTACCTGCTTGCATTGCTTGACTGCGTGCCTGAGTCACTTTTTCAAAGGCACCGGTTTCGTGGGCAGCATACCCTTTGACGGCATTGACGAGGTTTGGGATAAGGTCATACCGACGCTTCAGTTGCACCTCGATATCTGCCCACGCTTCTTCTGCGCGGTTGCGACGAGAAATAAACTTGTTATAGGTAAAGACAAACCAGAGAACAAGAACACCAACAATAATAAAAAGGATAGTCATAGGCTTTTAGTATAGCGCCTTTTGTATATTGACAATACCCCCTATCTACTTTAGATTAATAAAAACGTATCTGAAATGCTGACCCTGTATGTCCCCTCAGTTTCCTTGCTTTTGGCAAGTATCGCATGTGCCAAAATAGCCTATACTTTTTATAGCAGAGAGTTTCCTTACAAACTGTTCAAGCGACGACCCTCCTTTCTCGGAGTCATCCTCTGGCAAACAGGAAAATGGCTCAGCGTCGTAATCCTTGGCGTCATTGCTTTTATTTTATTGTGCTTCGCCCCTCTCTGCCTCCCTCACCCTGTGTGAGGGATTTTCGTACTCATAAACTAGCGCGTGAGGCTCGACGTGTCAGCAACAGGCATACTGTTTGATGGACTAAAGACACCAAAGCCTCCTACAAAGAGAAATGCGAACATGATCACTGCCACAAACGAACCGTATACCATGTGTTTTTTGTGATGCTTTTCGTATTCACGAGCAACCATTCCGGCAAGACTGATAATAATCCCTATGATAATAATCTCTATAATGAGACCTGCTATCTTGTCACTCTTGAGAAGAAGCCGTTCAAAGAAAGAGATGGTGGGCTCGGGAGCGGTCACTGGATTGCCTGGCTCAAGTGCTTTGTCAGTATTTTGGGCCATCACAAACTGCTCAGTTTCTTCAAGTACTTTGATTGGGGAAGAAGGTTGCGCGACCTCTCCTGCAACAAGTGGGAGCACGGGTGCGCTCGTTGTCACTTTTGACGAGGTTGCTACTGGTGTCGGTACAGAAGATACAGGAGGAGTGGTTACCCCGGTACGGGCTGTTGCAGGCATACCAAAAAGTTCAACAACAAAAGTGGTCTGCTGTCCCCGATACATCCCCGTCACCGCTGCAATACCGATTTCGGTAAAATTTTCATTCATGATATTTGCGCGATGTGTCGGCGAGTTGAGCCATGCTTTTTGCACAGTATCTGATTCGTTGAAATTGATTGCGAGGTTCTCCCCTGCGTAGATAAATTTATATCCTGCTTGACCAAACCAATACCACGGAGTCACTCCTTCTGGACTGGTATGCGCAAAGTACCCTTTCGAAAGCATGTCTTGCGCTTTGAGTTTTGCCGCCGCTTCGAGTGTCTTGTTGAAGGTAAGCGGTGTGAGGCTGTTTGATGCACGATCACTATTTGTCAAAGTATAGACAACCGCAGGGTACACTTCAGCGGTAAGACCAAAATAATTATTGATTCTCACAAATTGTACAAACGAAAAAAGCGCAATTCCTATTCCAAGCATTGCAAAGATACTTTGCTCATGAAGAAGTCGCGGAATAAATCCGTTCTTTCTTGTCGGTGTCAAATGTTCCCGTAGATGACGCGCTGCCCGTTGTATCATATCTGGAGTATTATACCATATTTTTGCCAAAATACAAAATCCCCTGTAAATACAGGGGATTTTGAGTATATATCGTACTAGTAAACAGTAAGCTCTCCCTTCTCAAATTTTGGGATATTGAGCTCAGGGCACTTGATCATATTAATCCATCGCTTGGTAGTCTTGTAAACCCATCCGGTGGCAATCTTGTCCTTGAGAGTAACTCCAACCCATGGGTTAAGCACTTCGCCTGCTTCCTTGAGCTGGAACTGCTTTACCGCTTCAAAAGTCGCGGGACCATAGTTTCCATCAACGGTAAGAGAAAGACCGAGATATTCGTTGAGGAATGTCTGAAGTCGAGAAACGTTTGCGGAGTCATTTTTTGCACCGAACTTGATGTACTCAGTGATGTATTCACCGCACATATTGTCTCCAAGAACTGCTGGCCCGATAAATGCTCCAAGAACTGCACCTCCTCCGTTTGGAATTGATCCACTTCGATTACTTCCATTATTTTCTTCATCATCTGAAGCGTTGTATGTATCATCACCATCGGTTGCATTTCCATCTGAATGACATCCTGGATCGAGCGAATCGATGAGGCTGTCACTATCGTTTTCTACGCCATCTGAACACTGTGTTGCTTCGTTTGATTCATCGTTATCTTTTGGATCATATGAATCAGCGTTGTGTACGTCACCATCGGTGTGGCACCCTGGATCCTGTTCGTCTGAAAGCGTATCTTCCTCATCTCCGTTGTCCTTGTCATCAGAACAAGCATAGACGATTGGTTCTTCACTTCCTCCTCCACACTCTTCTGTACTTGCTTGAACACCTTCTTTGTCTGGACAAAAATCATAGTGATTTTCAACAGTAATTGTCTGTGCTGGTTGATTCACCGCACGGGTTGCATTTTCATTAACAGGGTACCATCCTGACTGATTCACCTCTCCAATAGAGTAATCTCCAAATGGTACATCAGTAAATGTCACACATCCATTCTCTCCGGTAACTCCGACGTATCCTTCGTAGATATCAACGGCGAGTTCTCCTTGGTTGTCTCCATAGAAACTATCTGCAATACCAAACACTGCTTTTCCAGCAACTGCTTGCGTAAATCCTTGCGCATAGGTGTGAAGCGCGTTGTATGCACCCCACGCACCAAGAACATTGTTTATTTTGAGCTCAAGAATATCTTGACCATAGCCATCATATCCATCCATGTGTGTTGCCCAACTGTTTACGGTTGAGTATTCAGCGTCAACGAGATTTTGTTCTCCGCGATTATTGAGCCATGTTCCATTTGCAACAGCAACATATGAAGCCCCGCCATCAAGAGAGACATTGGTCTCTACTCCATCCGCATCATTAGCAGGAATCGAAAGGGTATCCAACTTCGCACCTTTTTTAAGCATGAGTGTCCAACCAGAGAGCTTATTGCCATTTGCATCAATCTTACACATGGTCACATCAGAAGTTGTATCCTCTTCAACAGGAGGAAGATCAGTACACATTGTTTGTGTTTCTACTGTCATTGTTCCTCCCCAAGAAACAAGGTTTCCTTGATTACATCCCCCCACCTCTCCAATCGCCTTGAGCGCAATGGTATGTGTTCCAGCGCCAACTGAAAGATTGTTAAGCAATGCTGCGCTTGTAGAACGAGCAAGTGGGTCTCCGTTCCATCCGATAAAGTCCGTGGCCCCCTTCAGCACTCCGTCAACATACGTTTCTATTTTAATTGCTGAACAATGATTTGGATTGATGGTGTACGACGCATTTATTGTTCCCTGTTTAGAAAGGGTTACCTGCTTTTCATGATTGATAGCACATGTTTGTCCTGCATCAGCAAGATTACAATCAAACATGAAAGTGTCGGTTATTGTTTCATTTTCTTCTTCACACTGAGGTGTTGGGTCTCCAACACACGAAAGATTTACATCATCAAGATATCCACCGTAGCTATTGTCAGCATCAGTATCAATAAATTTGATTTTTGTTGCAGTACTATCTGCGATAAAAGTTCGTGTCTCTGTTATCCAATTCGTAATACTTCCAGGAGTACCTGAGAGTGTTGCACCAAGCTTTGTACCGTTTGCCCATGCTTCAAGCATGTTGGTCCCAGATTCTTGGTTTGGTCGAGGAGAATACTTAAAAGTAAGTTTGTACTCCTTGCCCGGAATCGTTTGGATATCTTGCCAGATCTTGACGGGATGATCTCCATCAAGTTCTGCAAACTGTTCTCCTGAGCCTTCAGCAGGATCTCCTGCTGCGTGGTCTTGGATTTCAAGACCTTTGATACCACTTGTCTGCTCTGCTACCCAATCAACGAGCCACTCGAGACCTGTCGTGCCCTCAGGGAAGATGCCGTATCCGCCTGTAGAAACATCAGGAGTTTCAAATCCTCCGTTTTTGATAAGGTTTTCTTCTGGATTACAAGCAAGTGGTTGTTCTGTGGCAACATTGAACGCGACACAATGATAGGTCGAATCTGCTTTTGGTTCACTGATATAGTCGATATTGTCATAGTTGATAACATCAGCATCACAGTACATCTCTGCTGAAACCTCATCCCAACCATCAGTGCCGTCATGATCACCTGAAAATGGAAGGTATCCGTCTTTCATTTCTTCTCGAACCCACACAACACCACTTTCTGTTGAAACTGTTGCTGTTGCGACACCGCTTGCATTCGTCAAAGAAAAATCTGTCCATTTTGAACCGCCATCATGTGCGTTGTCCATGGTCTCATCGACAAACACAGGAGACCATTCAAACTGCCACCCTGGCTGAAAATGACATTTTCCATTACTTGCAGCGACAAAATCAGAAGCGGTTGTTGCGGAAATTGATCGATCAATTTCATTCTTTCCCCAGTTTGGAAGATACTGTTCTGCGTCACAGACCACTTTTGTTGCAATAACAGTCGCAGTTGTAGGGTTTGGTGGGGTATAACGATTGACGATATAGTACGGTCCATTTTGTTCACTAAACGCTTGAATATGTCCTGTCTCGTTTGGAAGTGATACAAGCGACCAGTTTGGCTTATTGATCTCACTTACCACATAATCGTGCGCATGAATACCATTGAAGTATGCGCATCCGTCTTGACCAGTGAGCGCATCCCAGTGGTTATTATTTTCTGAATTCCAATCAAGATTGATCATCCAGCCAGGAAGAAGGTTCCCTTCATCGTCTTTCTTACAAACGGTTACATTTACGGTATCAGGAATACATTGACTCTGGTCCTGCTGGTATTTGATAGAGTATCCTTTTGGAGCCTCGCTCTGCATACCGTCGATATTTTCACAAACATCAGTAGGGATAAGTGTTCCGTCCACAGAAACGCCATCGACGCGGAAGTATTCTGCATCTGCACTTGAATGATTTCTGAAACGAACAAGGAAAAGTCCATCACTATCAGTAGGAAGATTCACTGTGTTGAGTGCCCAAGCTTCCTGTGTCTGATTGTTATCACCTGATGCATTATCGAGCGGGTGACTTGCAAGCGTAGACCATCCCCCATTGTCATTTGAACTACAAGAAGAATCACTCGTACCGTTTGCACGAAGCTCTACAACACCAAAATCATCTGCTTCTGCAGAAGCTTCTCCTCTCCAGTAGTATTTAAGAGAAAGTGATTCGTAGCCAGCAGTGTTTACCTGTCTACAGAACCATTCATCATTGTCTCCAGCGATTTTAACAAAACGTCCTCCATCAGGGCTCTGATAATCAGAACTTGTTGAAGTTGTTGATGACTGTTTGGCCACTACGTCAGTAGCGTTGTCATTTGGATGCTCTGATTCCTTCCATCCGAGAACATCGTTTGCAGTACTTCCTGTACCGAACGAGTCACTCAGAATACTGGCCGCCAAAACAGTTGAAGGTCCAGAAAACACCTGACCAAGAACGAGTGTGAGTGCAATGAGTGCACCGCCCGCTCGAACAAACAAGGCCTTTTTGCGAAAAATAAATAATTTCATGTGATATATAAAAACTAATAAAACAAACAATAACCTTGTTGAACTGTGTCCAAAAGGTTTTGTACAACCCCACCATGAGGTATACCCGAACGGTAGCATTATCACCCTCTAGTGTCAATGCCTCCGCTCTCTTTTACTGAAGCCGTTTCTCTAGCTTTTTTTTGACTTTTCACCTCCCATAAGTACAAGGAGCGGACTTGCCATAAAGATAGATGAGTAGATTCCAAAGAACATACCAATCGCGAGTATGATTGCAAAAAACTTGGTACTTGCTGGCCCAAAGAGCGCAAGCGCAACGACAGTCACAAGGGACATGAGCGAGGTGTTGATCGATCGGACAAAGGTTTGAGAAAGACTCTCCCCGACAATCTCTTCAAATGACTTATCCTGATGCGTATCAAGAGTGATATTTTCTCGAACACGATCAAAAACAACGATCGTATCTGAAACCGAAAGCGCAAGTGTCGTAAGGAGAGCCACAATAAAGAGCGTATCTACTTCAGCTCCAAACAAGTACCCAAAGAGCGCAAAAAATCCTGTAGGAATGATGATGTCATGAACAAGTGCCAAGATAACTGCAAATCCGTACTTCCACGAAGACACCCGCTGTGACACCTTTCGAAATGCATAGGCCACAAAGATGATAATCGTCACAAGAACAAGAACGATCGATACAATGGCCTTGTTTTTGAGCTCTTTTCCTACAGAAGGACCGATCGTGGTAAAGCTTGCCTGAGATGCGGTAATTGCGCCATTGTCAGTCACTGCTTTGATAATGACCCCTCTCTCTTCATCAGAGATCACGCGAGTCTTGATAATCATACCGTCATCACCAGTCGGCTGAACAAGGGACTTTCCAAATCCAATATTGGTCAAACGATCCTCAACAAGAGCAACTTCCGGACGTACGCCGGTAAAGGAAAGTTCAAGCGCACTTCCTCCAGTAAAATCGATACCAAGTTTCAAGCCAAACAGTGACACTGAAAATAATGCGAGCACAACAAAGGCAATTGAGATTCCAAGAAAAAGTTTTTTGTATTTGATGACACACATACGCGTTTTATATTTTTTGATTTTTGGCAAAGCCGCTACTAAACAGTACTTTTCCTACTTTTGTTCCTTCAAGTGTTGGGAGTGCGTTCAAAAAGAGTCGAGTGATCGTAATCGCTGAGATCATACTCACAATAACTCCAAGTCCGAGCGTAAGCGCAAATCCTTTAATAAGTGTCGTGCCGAACCAAAACAGTATGACGGAGGTAATGATTGCAGCAGTATTTGCATCACGAATAGAAAACCATGCTCGAGAAAATCCTGCCTTCATCGCCTCTGTTGTCCCCTTCCCTCTTCCACGCTCTTCACGCGTGCGTTCAAAGATGAGAATGTTCGCATCTACCGCCATACCGATTGAGATGATAAAGCCTGCAATCCCCGCAGCCGAGAGTGTCACCGGAATAATACGGTACAGGGTCAATGTGATGATCACATAGAGCGCAAGTGCAAGCACTGCAACAAGTCCTGAAAGGCGATACCACACCAAGAGAAAGAAGGCGATTGCTGCAAAACCGACAAGTGCTGCGGTTTGTCCATCACGCACTGCATCAGCACCGAGAGTTGCCCCAATTGTTTGTGTTGACATGAGTGAGACAGGGACAGGGAGCGCACCAGAGTTGAGTCTTCCTACGAGCTCTTTTGCTTCAACAGGAGTAAATCCTCCTGAGATCTGTGCCTGCCCTCCTGAAATAGCTTCTCGCACCACTGGCGCAGATATCACCGCCCCATCGAGATAAATAGCGACTACCTTGCCCACATTGTCTCGAGTAATCTGTTCAAAAAGATCTGCCCCCTCTTTGTTAAATTGGAGCGAAACGACTGGCTCTCCTGTATTTGGATCAAAGATAAGTGTTGCACGATCAAGATACTTCCCTGTCAGATCAGTAGGGATGAAATTTGATAGTGGATCAACAGAGAGGTCTCCGTTTGCATCGACGGTTGCCTTTTGTGGAGCGTCTGATTGAATGCGAAACTCGAGAAATGGGGTCTGCCCGATCATCTCGATTGCCTTTGTGATATCGGTCACTCCTGGAAGCTCGATTGAAAGACGGTGCTCTTTTGTACCGGCAAGTGTACTTGTCTGCACTTGTACAGTAGGTTCTGAAACTCCAAAGAGGTTAATACGTCGCTCTATCACATCACGAAGCGCGTCCATTGATTCATCTATTTGTCCTTGGGGTACGTTTGAAATATCTGCCTTGTACAAGAGATGACTCCCACCAGAGAGGTCAAGTCCGAGCCGAAATGGGTGTCGAGCAAAAAACCCGGTTGCTTCAGGGGTCACTGGTCGCACCACCGAAAGCGCAAGGATAACTCCAAGCACGAGTACGGCTACTGCAATAATCCGTCGTTTTATCATATGTAGGGCCTATTCTATGCTTTTTCCCCCTATAAATCAATGAAACAATTAATTGACTTCGCCTACTTTTGTATTCTAAATATTTTCATCATTCCAAAAGAAACCACCCCTCCTATGATAAACCCTGCGACAATATCGGCAGGATAATGCACTCCCACATAGAGACGAGAAATCCCTACAATAACTGCAAAGAAAACAAGTATGATACCAAGCCTTTTATTGATCGCCAGCACGAGAACGGCAAGCGCCATGGTAAGTGCTGCGTGTGCCGAAGGAAATGATTCAAAAGGCATCTCACTGACCAAGGGGCGCACCTCTGCCAAAACGACAAACGGTCGAGGGTGCGCCACGAGCACCTTGAGAAGCACCGTCACACAAAAGGTAACAAAGAGAGAAACAACAACAAGAAACCCCTGCCCTAAACGACGGAGACGTTCTCTTACATCGCCCGTTCTAAACGGTTTGATAAAGAGTAAAAAAATGACCATAAGAATAATCACACTCCAGGTCACCTCTGAAGTGAAAAGAACAATCGCCTGATCAAAAGACTGCGACCTCCCCGCCCATTGATATATCGAATAAAATGCTGTGGTGTTGATGTTATGCATACCCCAAGAACTCATTGTGGACATCATCAGGATGAATCGCGCGTCCATAG
>JBPOIF010000032.1:0-8932 GCA_052034745.1 Candidatus Nomurabacteria bacterium
ATCCCCTCAGTCGAATCATTTCCTTTGGCTGACGAACGTATTGCCCACCAGATCGCAAATGTACTCGAACTCAAACCCTCTGAAGAAATCATCCTCTTTACTGACGGAGGCGATGACGAAGTCGTCACTATCGAATCTATCGACAAATCGACCGTCACGGTAAAGAAAAACCGCACTATCAATGTTCGGACCAACTCTGACTGCTGGCTCGTTGCGGCGGTCGGTATACCCAAAGGGTCTACGTTTGAAACCATTGTTCAAAAACTCACAGAGATTGGTGTCAGTCACATCGTCCCTATCATTTCAGTACGTACAGTAAAAGAAGGCGTGCGCATCGATCGACTCCAAGCTATCAGTGACGAAGCGCTAGAACAGTGCGGCGGAAACAAACGGGTCACCATTCATGAACCGATGCCCCTGTCTGAATGTCTCAAACAATTTCATTATCCCTCGATCGTCTTTAGTCCTGAAGGCGAGATCTTGAGTGCATCAAAAAAAGAAAAATCTCTCGTCATGTATATCGGCCCCGAAGGAGGTTGGGATACCGAAGACTGGAAACTGTTTCAAGAAACTGGTGTGGCTACTGCAAGTCTTGGTCAACGAGTTCTCCGTACTGAGACCGCTGCTATTGTCGGTGCCTATCAACTCCTATGGGGACTCTACTAATTCTCCAAGCGGTTATCCTCGGGGTCATTGAAGGGCTTACCGAATTTATCCCTGTTTCTTCAACTGCACATCTGCTCATCGCAGGACATCTCATGCGTTTTGCGGACACTGCGCTCCTCGGGACGCTCTCAATCGCGATTCAAAGCGGAGCAATCCTTGCAGCGGTGTATTTCTTTTGGCATACCGTCTGGCATCACAAACATCTTATAGGCAAAGTGGTACTCGCGTTTCTTCCAACAGGACTTGCAGGGATTCTTCTTTATCCCATCATCAAACCATTGTTTGAAAATAATCTCACGATTGCACTTGCCCTTATCATTGGTGGTGGAGCACTCCTCTTTGTAAGGACACAGGATGAAGAAACACCCCTTGCCGCCATCTCCTATCGACAAGCGTTTTTCATCGGTTGTCTACAAGTCTTGAGTTTCGTCCCTGGAGTATCCCGGGCGGGTGCAACCCTTATCGGTGGCAGTATCATGAAAATACCTCGGACACTTATCGTCCCCTTTTCATTTCTTCTTGCTATTCCTACTATCCTTGGAGCATCTGTTGTTGAACTACAGCACGCACCAACACTCGCAGGAGCAGAATGGGGACTCATCGGTATCGGTGCACTCACCGCGTTTATCGTTGCACTCTTTTCTATAAAATTTTTCATTCACATCCTTACAAAAAAACCACTCGCGTGGTTTGGGTGGTACCGAATCATCATCGGGATCGTCATTCTTGTTGTTTTAGTATAAAAAATGATTTGAAAAAGTAACTAAAATACCTTGGAAATAAAGGATTTTCTGTGATACTGGCTTGGTCCATGGGTTCGAAGAGCCTTCAGATGGTAGGCCGTCCCGTACCCTTTATTTGCCTGCCAATCATACTGTGGCACCTTTTTATGAAGTCGTTCCATCAGACGATCCCTATACACCTTTGCAACTACTGATGCAAGCGAGATAATCTTGTGCGCGTCATCACCACGAATGACTGTTTGTTGATCTTTGTACAACGGAGGTGCTTTAAGTCCCCCATCGAGCATCACTGCTACCTCTTTTGGGTCAAGACCAAGTGCGATAACTCCTTGAAACACCGCATCTTTGATGCAAACCGCAATCCCTTTTTTGTCGATATTTCCTGCAGATACAGCAATAATCTTTTTGATACATACACCCTCTTTTTCAAGCATGGTCGCCTCCTTTGCCCAACGAATCCGTTTTTCGGGAGACATCTTTTTTGAGTCACGAAGAAGAACCCCATCTCTCTCCCAAGACATCTTTTTATAAAAAGCCATCGGCATCGCCACAACACCAACCACGACAGGCCCCGCAAGAGGACCCCTGCCTACCTCGTCTACCCCAACAATCCATTTTTTCACCCAAATACTATAACAAAACCACCGAGTTTTTGCCGTCTCTGTCAACCCTTGTTCCTTGGTATACTTCCTCCACATGAGCTTCGTACACCTCCATACCCACAGCCACTATTCACTCCTTGACGGGCTTTCAAAAATCCCTGATTTGGTAGCACGCGCAAAAGAGCTTGGTATGCCAGCGCTTGCCCTCACTGACCACGGTGTCATGTACGGAGCAATCGAATTTTATAAGGAATGCAACGCAGCGGGTATCAAACCCATCATTGGTGTCGAAGCCTACATCGCGGAGCGTTTGCATACGGACAAAGAACCAGGACTTGATACAAAACGCTACCACCTGACACTCCTTGCCAAAAACAACGCCGGGTACAAGAACCTGATGAAGCTCGTCAGTATCGCCCATCTCGAAGGTTATTACTACAAACCTCGGATGGACATAGAGCTCATCGAACGTTACGCCGAAGGGCTCATCTGTCTTACCGGTTGTCCGGGGAGCAGATTTATTCATCATCTCAAAAACGGCAACCGAGAAGAAGCAGTTGCTCTCGTCAAAGAATACATCCGTATCTTTGGCAAAGAACACGTATTTGTTGAAATCATGTCACACGATGAAGTGACCTGGTACACACCTCTTACAAAAGACATCGTCAGTGTCGCGCAAGAACTCGATCTTCCAATTGTCGGAACATGGGATTCACACTATCTCCATGAAGATGACAAAGAAGCACACAACACACTCCTTGCAATCAATACGAACAATCAAAACTTCAAATTCGAAGGGAACTATTCACTCATCAATACCGAACAAGCCCAAGAAATATTTAAAGACATTCCTGGTGCGGTGGAGAACACTCTTCGAGTTGCAGACCTTGTCAATCTCGAGATAGAACTTGGACCATGGAAGTTCCCCCATTACCCTATCCCCGAAGGAACAACCTATGATAGCGAGCTCCGAAAAGCGGTAGAAAAAGGAATCGAAGAAAAAAACTACCCTGAAACTGAAGAGGTGGAAGCGCGTATTGAATTTGAACTTGATGTTATCAAACAAAAAGGATTCTCCTCGTACTTTCTCGTAGAGGCAGACCTTGTGCGCGCCGCCCGAGACATGGGTATCTATACCAATACTCGAGGATCGGCTGCGGGATCACTCGTGTCATACCTGACAGGGATCACCACCGTAGACCCCATCAAATACAAACTCCCCTTCGAACGATTCCTCAACCCACTGCGTCCTGGTATCCCTGATATTGATCTTGATATCGCTGACAACCGTCGCGATGATTTGATCAACTACGCAAAAGAACGTTATGGTACAGGAGCAGTTGCGCAAATATGTACCTTTGGAACAATGGCTGCCCGAGGATCGGTTCGAGATGTTGCACGCGCGCTTGGGTATCCGTATGGAGTCGGAGACAAGATTGCAAAACTCATCCCTATGGGAAGCCAAGGATTTCCGATGACCATCGAACACGCTATCGAAATAGAACCCGAACTCAAAACACTCTATGAAACCGACCGCGGAACAAAAGAGATTATCAATATGGCAAAAAAGATCGAAGGGAACGTTCGCCATATCTCAATCCACGCAGCAGGAGTGATCATCGCCCCAACACCAGATATTACTGACTACACGCCTATCCAATACGACCCAAAAGGAGAAAACAAGATCATTACCCAATATGACATGTTCTCAGGCGGTCGTGACGGTGTCGTCAATCTCCCTAAGTTTGATATGCTCGGCATCAGAAACCTCCAATTCATTTCTGAGGCAATCGATCGTATCGAAAAAATAAGAGGCATCAAAATCGATATTGATACGATTCCTCTTGATGATCCAAAGGTTTTTACCATGCTCTCGCGAGGCGAAACCGTCGGAGTATTTCAAATGGCAGGCGATGGAATGACCGAATACCTCAAAGAACTGAAGCCAACAAAAGTTGAAGACCTCATGGCCATGGTTGCGCTCTACCGACCAGGACCTATGGATGTGATTCCTGAATATATCAAGCGTAAAAATAACCCTGCGCTTGTCAGCTATCTCGATCCTCGCATGGAGACATACCTTCAGGCGTCCTACGGACTCATCGTGTACCAAGACGATCTCCTCTTTAGTGCGATAGAACTGGCCGGGTACGACTGGCTCGAAGCGGACAAGTTTCGAAAAGCGGTCGGAAAAAAGATTCCTGCTGAAATGGCCGCACAAAAAGAAAAGCTCCAAAAAGGTATCGTCGAGCACGGACAGACCAAAGAATTTGCGGAGATGCTTTGGAAGCTGTTTGAACCGTTCCAGGCCTACGGTTTCAACAAAGCACACGCTGCCAGCTATGGTATGGTCGCGTACAAAACTGCGTACCTGAAAGCAAATTATCCTGCAGAATACATGACTGCCTGCATGACCGCAGAATCTGGCGATATCGAAACCTGTAGTGAATACATCAATGAAGCAAAGCGCATGGGATTTACTATCCTGCCTCCTGATGTAAACGAGTCATTTTCAGACTTTACGGCAGTTGTAGAAGATGGTGAGGTAACAAAAAAGATCCGCTTCGGTCTTCGCAATGTCAAAAACTTTGGCGAAGAAATCGGCCGAGCAATCATCGCTGAACGAAAAACTCGCGGGGCATTTTCTTCACTCGAAGACTTCCTCGAACGAATTCAGCATCGCAATCTCAACAAAAAGTCCCTCGAAGCGCTCATTCTCTGTGGCGCAATGGACTCCTTTGGTGAACGAGGGCAACTCCTTGCAAGCATCGAAGCACTCCTTACGTTTAACAAAGAAGTGAAAGCAGGAAATGAAAACCAAAGCTCTCTCTTTGAAGGGCTCGATTCAAAACCAAAAAACACACTCCCTCTCAAGGAAGTTCCTCCTGCAACCATGAAAGAACGCCTCTCCTGGGAAAAAGAACTCCTCGGACTGTATATCTCCGGACACCCTCTTGATGAATATGAACTGCAGATCAAAAAAGCAGGTTCCACCATCGAAAAGGTACTCAAAACAGCAACTCCTGAAGTCAAAGAACGCTGGAAACAAAAAGTACAAAAGTCCCTCCTTGTTGTTCATATCGACACCGTCAAAGTAATTCTCACCAAATCAAATAGCAAAATGGCGTTTGTACAAGTACAAGACAAAAGCGGGATCGCCGAAGCGGTCGTATTTCCTGAGACATACAAAAAGATTGGGGCCTCCCTCATCGAAGGAGCCGTCGTTGCCATCCAGTGCTCTGCAACCAATCGAGACGAGCGCAAATCACTCCTTATCGACAACATCAAGGTCCTTTCTTAAAGAATTTTGACAAGGTAGTGGTCTAACCGGTACGATAGAGAAAACGCTCTCTATGCTCGAAACTGATAATCTATTGAATCAGTACGTTTTTCTGAAAACAGCAGGAAAGGCAATCTCTCTGGAGAAATTCCAATTGTTTGAGCTATGGTTCTCTCATGTGCACAAAGAATGGGAAAGAGAGGCAAAAAACCTCGAAGACCTCATCACCATAGGCACTCGTAGTGTAAGCTTTTTTCCTGAGGTGTCTCCTGAAGTCTACAAAAAGGCTTTGAATTGCCTGAGTATGTGGCAGGCCATGACACACCGAGAAGAGATCCCTGGACTCCTAACGGAGGATGAGAAAAGAGAAAAGAAGAGACAAGAGATACAGAAAACATCTTGTTTCATTCCCTCGGCAGAACTGGCCCATCTCCGCGAAGAAGCCGCGACCCTCGGAGACCAGAGAGAAGATATCGTCTCGCCCGGCACCTTCCAACTCGTAAACCTGGAACCCGAGCGCATCAAAAGAAAACGTACATCCTAACGACCCATTGCTTTGTATGTGATGGGTCTTTTCTCATATGCAAAAACACCCCCGAGAGGGGTGTTTTTGACTACGAGTAGTGTTGTTGTGCTTTAGACAGGCATGGTTTCGATCTTCTTCATGATCCCCATCACCTCATCAGCATACCGAAGTACGATTGATGGCGGGTTGTAGGTCTGAAGAATACCTCGAGTATCCTTGCCGGCATAATAGCGAGCGGTCTTTTCGTCGTGACCTCCAAGGTGTC
This sequence comes from Candidatus Nomurabacteria bacterium, assembly GCA_052034745.1. Classification (GTDB taxonomy): domain Bacteria; phylum Patescibacteriota; class Minisyncoccia; order Phycocordibacterales; family UBA9973; genus UBA4124. The sequence goes on from JBPOIF010000032.1 coordinate 6,083, forward strand.
GTGCGACAACATTGATAGCCTCTTCGAAACTCTGAAACTTGATCTTACAACTTCCCCATCCGAACGGGTTGTTATAACACGCAAATTTACCTCCAGTACTTTCTCGCATCGCAAGACCGGCAATGAGGTATGGATCTACGCTGTATTTTTCACCAGCAAGTACCATCGTCATCCCATATCCTGCAAGCGGGAGGTCGTATTTTGTGTAGTACGCATCGATTTTGGCAGCAATCTCCTCTCTTTCCTTTTGGAGTTTGAGCTGTTCGGGCGAAAGTAGTGCGACAGTGTCAGACTGTCCCGCTGCAAGCACTGCACTCTGGATAGAAGCCGTAAAGGAATTCATCGAGAGGCTTGATGCGAGCATAGGAACAATAATGAACGCTCTAATGATTGATTTTGTTTTATGCATAAGTTCCGGTTGAGCTCCGGAGGAACTCCGTGGTAGTGCACTTACCGTTACCGCCTTTCGGCTATAAAAGTAAAAATTCGAGTGAACCATAAGGCTACTCGAACTTGTCAATATAATAGCATAAACGTAAATAAAAGTCAATAGTTATACCATGCAAAATGACCGTGTCAAACTTAAAATACCCTTATAAAATAAGGGTATTTTCGATGTTCCTGTTTGACAAATACTTTAAAAACTTGTCTTATAAAGCGCCCGATAAAGACTGTTTAGGAAAATTTGACTTTATTTCTTAGAAATTGTCGAAACACTTTGAATTACTTGGTCTTTTAGGCGACTTTCCATCTCTTTGAACAGTCGTGTTGCCTCTTTTTTGTACTCAACGAGAGGTTCTCGCTGGCCATAAGCACGCAAACCAACTGATTGACGCATATGTTCCATCGTATCGATGTGTTCCACCCAAAGTGTATCGGTTACATAGAGCACTACCCGACGTACTGTCTCCCAGAACGAGTCCTCCCCTACGTCAGCTACCTTTTCTTTGACGATTGGTTCGAGCGCTTCCTGGTCCCCCAATGCATAGAAAGTACTGATGATATGCCCGCGATCCCCTTCTACCATGGCACGACGGCGCCCGTAAACGATACCTCTCTGGTACGCAAGCACGGTGTCATATTCGAGGGTGTATTTTCGAGCATCAAAATGGAATCCTTCGATCTTCTTCTGAGCTGACTCAAGTGCCCGAGAAACAAAACTATTTGCAATTGGTTGATCTTCGGGGATACCGATCCGCGTCATCATTCCTTTGACTCTCTCAGAGCCAAACACGCGCATAAGGTCATCATCAAGCGATACATAAAACTGTGTCTCCCCAGGATCCCCTTGACGCCCTGCACGTCCTCGAAGCTGGTTGTCGATACGTCGTGCCTCATGACGTTCGGTACCGATAACGTAGAGCCCTCCGAGAGAACGGATTTCGTCCTGCTCTTCCTTTGTAGAAGGATTTCCTCCAAGAATGATGTCCACCCCTCGCCCTGCCATGTTGGTCGCAATAACAACACTTCCTTTCTTGCCGGACTGTGCAATAACCGAACCTTCTTGTTCGTGGTTTTTTGCATTGAGCACCTGATGGGGAACACCTTCACGCTTGAGATACGCGGAAAGGAGCTCGTTCTTTTCGATAGAAACTGTCCCGATAAGCACCGGCTGCCCTTTTGCATTGAGCTCCTTTACTTTGCGGGCGATTGCTTCGAACTTTCCTTTTTCATTTATAAAAATAAGATCTGTCTGGTCGATACGCTGACTCTTTCGATGCGTAGGAACTGTCACGACAGGCAATCGATACACCTTGAGGAACTCTTCCTCAGAAGTCTTTGCGGTTCCTGTCATCCCTGAAAGCTTTTTGTAAAACTTAAAGTAGTTTTGATAGGTAATCGAAGCAACAGCCCGTGTCTCCTGCTCTACTTTGACCCCTTCTTTTGCTTCAATCGCCTGGTGGAGCCCTTCACTCCAACGACGACCTGGTTGCATACGCCCTGTAAACGGATCAACGATAATAACCTCACCATCCTTGATGACATAATCTTTGTCTTTGTGGAACAAGGCTTGTGCACGGACAGCGGTCTCAAGATAGTGCACGTAGCGCACACTTTCAGTGGTGTACATATCTTTGATACCGAGGAGTTGTTCTGCTTTGGTGATCCCTTCATCAGTGAGCTGAATCGCTCGCTGTTTTTCGTCGATGGTGTAGTGAGTCTCCGGCTCAAGCGCTCGAGCAACCTTTGAAACACTCTTGTAAAAGTCCTCAGACTCAGCAATCGCCGAAGAGATAATAAGCGGGGTACGGCTCTCATCAATCAAGATAGAGTCTACCTCATCGACAACCGCAAATGAGTGGCCCCGTTGAACGACCATCTCTTTTTCAGTCGCGAGGTTGTCTCGAAGATAATCAAAGCCAAACTGACTATTGGTTCCGTACGTGATATCTGCTGCGTATGCTTCCTTGCGAGAGACGGGACGGAGGAATTGCTTCACTACCTTAAAGCCTCCTTTTTCATCGCGCTCTTCATCGTACTCTTCGTGAGTAGGGTCATACACAAATGACTGATTTTGATCATTGACGATACCAACCGAAAGACCGAGGAAGCTATATACCTCCCCCATCCATGTTGCGTCTCGACGTGCGAGATAGTCGTTCACCGTCACCACATGCACTCCTTCACCCGTGAGTGCGTTGAGATATACCGGAAGTGTTGCAACAAGTGTCTTTCCTTCCCCCGTGCGCATCTCGGCGATCTTTCCACTATGAAGCACTTGCCCTCCGATAAGTTGAACATCGTAGTGTCGCTTTCCCATAGTACGACGTGCGGCTTCACGCGTGAGCGCAAAAGCCTCGGGAAGAAGTACTTCGAGAGATTCTCCTTGTTGAAAGCGGGCTTTGAGCT
>JBPOIF010000039.1:0-9021 GCA_052034745.1 Candidatus Nomurabacteria bacterium
GGGTGTGGATAACTTGTTTGACAGGTGAACGGTCGTTCACGTATACTCATACTATACAAACGTTGTTAAAAAAGAGGCATTTATATGACACCACAAGAATACAAAAAGGTACTGGCATCAGAGATCAAGAGAGTCAATCAAAAGATTGATCTCAAGATACTCCGTGGCGAGCGCTACCAAGACGACTCAAAACGTCACCGAGAACTCTTGCGCAAACTCCAACACCAAAACAAAAAGGTGACAGGCTTTGGTCGACTCTTCCCCGCATTTTCATTATTTTAATCTCTCCACTATGAACTACCGATTCCAACAGATCCTTCGTGAAGAGCTCCAACGCCTCGATTTGATCCAGAAGCAACAGCTCACACTGAACACCTCAGACAACAACGGGCAAGACTTTGCATCTCGATTGTCACACTCAACTATGCGATACTACTACCGTGCTCGACCGGTTCGAATCAATCATTTCGATTGGCTCCGGAGTCTCTTTTCACTAAAATCACTCTCGTATGGAAAATAATCCAAAAGAAACCATTATATCGTTCTACCAGAAACATCGTCACATGCCGTCGTATTCAGAAATGATGACGCTCTTTGGTTTCAAATCAAAAAACGCTGTCTTTCGCCTCGTTCAAAAGATGCTCGACGCAGGAGTTGTGGCAAAGGACTCTCTCGGGCGACTCATCCCAACGACACTCTTTGACGAGATCCCTTTTATCGGCTCAGTCAAAGCAGGATTTCCGTCTCAAGCAGAAGAAGTACGTGAAGGTATCAACCTCGAATCGATGCTCGTCGGGAGCAAAAAAGCTGACACCTATCTCTTTGAAGTGGATGGTGAGTCCATGATCGATGCTCATATCGAAAGCGGGGATATGGTACTCGTCGAGCGAACAGACAAAGCAAAAGAAGGGGAGATCATCATCGCAGAAATCGATGGAGAGCACACCATGAAGTATCTCCGATTTACGAACAGTAAACCATGGCTCGAACCTGCAAACAAAACATTCAAGCCTATGCATCCCACCGAGTCATTCTCTATTGTCGGTGTCGTAAAGGCTGTCATTCGAAAATATTAAAAAATCCCTGTGTGATTACAGGGATTTGTTGTTTCTAATTTTTTAGTTAGAGAAAAGCTTTTATTTTTTCGATAAGCAACTGGCGATCTTCCAGATTCGTAAAGTTGTGATCTCCCGAAAGTTCAACCACTTTTGCAATCGTCTTTTTATACCCATCTTCATCGTTGAGTACGACGTCATCCTGCAGTGGCTGAAAAATAGTAATTGAAATTTGGAATGCCAAACGATTGATATGCTCAAGTGGTGAAAAAACCAAACGTTCTGACCAAAACTTAGATCCAAGCTTCTGGACACCGCCTGATGACCTGGGGTATAAGGAAATTCCTTTTTCATTGACAACCCCTCCTTTTGATAGGATTCGCTTTTTGAGATTTGCCAACGAAATATCTGCTTTTAACCCCGGCGGACTTGTAAAAATAATCTTCTTCACATTCGGACTGAGCAAACTGGTTACAAAAACTCCCATTGAATGAGCAATGATTGACACTGGCTTACCAAATGACTTTGCGTAGCTCAACACACAAGATAGGTCATCAGCCATTTTTGAAAGACAAGATTCTTCTTCCAAACCCTCACTTTCACCGTACGCTGAAAAATCAAACTGTACTGTTGTAAAAGTAGGGGATAATGCATCTGCGATATCATCAAATAGTTGGAAGCCTTCGTGCTTGTTGGTTCCAAAACCGTGAACAAAAAGTATTGTTTCTTTTCCTTCCAGATTTCTTACGAGAACATCCAGTTTTTCTCCTTTTGAATTTTCAATTTTCATTTCTTTTATTTTATTTAAAATAACACAAAAAAGTAACGATGTCAAAATAAAAGAAACCCCGAGTACTAGCTATCTACTCGGGGCTTTGTTTTCACATGGTCCGGACCCTTTTCTTTACGTCATTGGTTCGTCGCAGCTGCTTTGCTGTACTCAGCATTGATGTTGGAAATTTCAGCAGGAGACAATCCTGCGGCACTAACGATGGTACCACCAGGGAGCATAGTCACTTTTGGAGGAGAAAAATCTTTTCCTTTTTTAAACTCTGCTAATGCTTTCAGAAATTGTTCGTACGTCTTTCCTGGGTTGTTGTTGAGCCAACGGTCAAAACAGCTTGAATTTGATCCTGTCATAACGGTTCCGGTTTGGGTTTTGTAAGAAAAAACTGTGTCTTTCGTATTGTAAAACAAAACACCTTTTATGTCTAGCTACACCACAAAGAAAAATCCTCCTTTTTAAAAGGAGGATTGAAGTAGCTTTTTTCGATTATCAGAACACTTTACGAGTTACCCCGACAGACACTGACCAGTTCGTCTTCATCCGTGTGGATGAACGAGCACTCAGTGAATGTGCCAGCTGTGCGCCGGCAAAGATTCCTGACTTTTTGTGCATCAGCATGGCATCATACGAGACACCAAAACCTTTTGACCCATCAGAGAACGAAATAAAGAAAGTGTTTGTGTTTCCTACGGCCAGCCATTTTTCCCAGGATTGTTCCCGGGAGTACATCAGGCTCAGGTAGCTTCCTTTGATGCCATAAGCGACATCCCGTTTGATGGTTTTGTTGTACCAATAATCCATCGTAAAGGTATTTTTCTTGTTTTGAAAAAACCTTAGCTTTGCCTGCCAGGCGTTGTAGATCACGCACTGACTAATTGTCTCTCCATTCTTTTCCAGTGGCTGGAAGAAAGGGGAGTAATCAAAGCCTACTGTTGCCACCCAGCGATTTCCGGTATCGAGTGACTGATTCCATCGGATCCAGCTATCCACGAACCACATTGTGCCGGTCCGCGTATTCATGGCTGCGTCAGGAGAAAACTCCAGATGCTTTCCGAGGTTAAGCTTGGCGAACACCAGCGTCGCTGGGTCGTTCAGATTGAACGCAGGGATCAGTCCAATACCGTTGTTCGTCGTGATGACTGTCACGGTAGACTGTTGTTGTGCGTAAATACTAATAGAGATTACTACTGCAAAGAAAGAAATGATAACTTTTTTCATTTTCTTATAGTTTATGGGGTTGTTTACAAGGAATTTCTGAGACAGATTATATAGCTAAATAGCATTTTGTCAAGATACAGCTATAGAATAGTAGGCGAGAACATGCTATAAAGACTCTACGATGTCCAAGACTATTTCCCTCAAAAACATATCGCACTCATTTCTTGAGCGTCCCATTCTCCAAGACATCTCATTTAAATTTACCGATAACGACAGGCTCTGTATCGTCGGAGAGAATGGTACTGGCAAATCGACACTGCTCAAGATCATTGTCGGAGTCCTTGAGCCTGATGACGGTCGTATCGAACGTCTCGGCCATTCGCGTACCTACTATGTACCACAAGAGTTCAACAAAGAGGACATGGGTATCACCGTTGAAGCATTCATCCAAAAATATGCGAGCGTTGCTCACTTCAAAAAAGCATTTTCAATCAGCACAAAGCTTGGGTTCAATATCGAACGAGTCCTCACAAAAGAGTGCGGGTCACTTTCTGGTGGACAACAAAAGATTTTGGCAGTCAGTGTCGGCATGGCAACCGCACCAGACTTTTTGCTCCTCGATGAGCCTGAGAACCACCTCGACATTGTCAGTCGTCTCGAGCTTATCAACCTGCTCAAAGAGTACAAAGGCGGGGTAGTCTTTATCTCCCATGACCGCCTCGTTATCGATTCGATAGCCTCAAAAGTGGCTGAAATGACCTCTGGGAAGCTCTTTTTGTCCGAAGGAGGATATCAGGACTATATCGACTCGAGACTCTCACGAATCGCAGGATTGCAACGAAGTTTCGATACCGAAGAAAAGCGCATCCGTCAGCTCCAAGCGATGATGCCCATCCTCGAATCAAAAGCCTTCCGAGGCAAAGAAACAGCTTCATATCTCAAACGCAAAGCAGAACTACAAGAACTCAAAGAGCGTCACAAAGAAAGTCCTCGACCCGAAGACCGCAAGACAAAGATAAAACTCCAAACAAGTGGAAGCACCCTCCATGAAGGCAAGCTCCTGTGTCGCATCAGCGATGCTTCCTTTGGCTATCCAGGCACCCGAGGAGATATCTTCCGCGAGCTTTCTCTTGATATTCGCACTGGTGAACACATCGTTCTTCTTGGAAGAAACGGCAGTGGCAAGTCTACCTTTCTCAAATCAATCATGGGCAACCTCGACCTTACTCACGGCACAATCGTCTGGGCTGACAATGTCTCTCGAAGTTACTTTGATCAACATGCAGAGTTTGACCCGACCAAAACTGCGGTCGAAGTGGTGATGGAACTCCTTGCCTGTAGCGACAAAGCTGCACGAGCGACACTCGGCGCGATGAAGTTCAACAAAGAAAAAATGGAGACCAAGACCGGTGAATTATCCGGTGGCGAACGCATGCGATTGCGATTTGCACTTGTCTTTGGCACAAAGCCAGACTTTATCATCCTCGATGAACCAACGAACCACATCGACGAAACTACCTGGCAGATACTCCTGGATGCTTGTAACAACACGACCAGCACGATCCTCCTCGTGACACACGACTACGAGTTCATCCAAGCACTCTCATCAAAGGTCTTTTGGCTCATCAAGCACCAAACCATCAAAGAGCGCCACAAGGACCTCGAAGAAATCATCGAAGAACTGAGATAAAAAATAAGAACACGTATATAGGAATCGTCAATATTGAGCGGGGAGTAGGAAAAGCGTGTTTTGGAGAGGGGGTCTCAAATGACCATTTTGAGCATCTATCTCATGTGTGTAGAAGGAGAGGAGAAGAAATTAATCTCACGCAAATAAAGAACGCAAAAGGTCAAAGGCACAAGCAAGGCCTAGAAAAACAAAATATGTCCGGGGCAGTCCCTTTCCCATATATAATGTCGTAAAAGATATATTGTGCGACATTGTTCTCTCGGGAAAGACCCCTCTTCCCGACCAAGACAAAGGCCCCATCGAGGGGCCTTTGATTGTCTAATGTTGATACTGCAGCAAGCATGCATTGAAACTTGCCACCTGTTTGTTGTAATCAACTATTTTATTTTTTGAAACTTCAAGTTGTTTGTTGTAAGCAGTGACCATCGCATTGAACAGGTTGACCTTATCATCATATCCCCCGCTCTCAACGCTAAACTCCTCCAATTCATTTTTTAAATCCTCAATTGCTTGCTGTTGTTTGTCGAGATCTTCGTTCAAAGTATCGATATCATTTTTCAATGTTTTACTGATTGTAGGACAGACTGCCCGTTGTGTCCCAAAGTGCTGAACTGCAAACCATACAGACTGTCCGTCAAAAAGCCCTTCTGCAGCATAGACACCGATATCTTGATATTCAGGGTTGAGCATGTTGGCACGATGACCAGGACTGTTCATCCATGCAGTGACCAAATCTTTTGCATTTTTAAAATCTCCCATCGCAAGATTTTCTCCCATGATGATGTAGTCGTACCCGACATCTTTGCCCAGATCTGAAACTGATTTTCCTGAAGGAGATTGATGTTCAAAATACTCGAGGTCGATCATGTCTTCAGTTTTTATTTTTGCAGATTCGACAAGCGTCACATTTGCTCGGAGTGGTTCAAAGCCTGCCTTGATCCGCTCTTTATTTGTCTCATCGACAATATCAGCGATTGCGAGTCGGTTGCCCTCTTTTTTATTGTCACGAAGGAGTACTGAAAGCGCCGTATCGATATCTCCTCCCACTGTCCGTTCTGCTGGTGGAGTTTGAGAGCCTGACATGACCTCATTTACCACGTCAGAAGAGAAGATATTTGAAGCAATCTCCTCCGCACGATTGGGCCACAAAAGCGCTCCTCCCAAGAGGATTATCATGCCTGCTATTGCGATTGAAATGATTCGCTTCATATAAAAAGACTATTTTAACAGGATGCGGGAGTATACCCTTGTAATTGTGCATCTTGTTCGTCAGAAAACCAAATATAATTTTCTGGCTTTATTCGCTTTGCACTTGGACAATCAGGTCTATAATACTTTGTCCCATTTTTTGATCCAAGAAATGCCCCGAGCGCCTCACCTGTCGTCGTCGCTCCAAGAACGGCATTTTCAGTATCGATCAGTTCATTTTCAGAATCCGACTGCTGCTTTTCTTGTGTCATAGCAAGCCCCTCAAGCACAGAAGCGTCACAAGACAGTACCACTGCATTGCGCCCAAAGCTCCTCCCCTCCTCTCTTCCAAGAAGAAATGATAAGACCACGATTCCTATCATAAGTAAAGGGGCAATATACCTATAATACTTTTCCAAAAAGGTTCCCATGTGCTTGCAGTATAAGGGTTTATTGACAAAAAAAGAAGCTTAGGCTACTATAGGTGCACTATGGCACATAAGAAAGCCCAAGGTGCGGCAAAGAACCTTACCGATTCAAAGCCACAATATCTTGGTACAAAATTGTATGATGGAGAAAAGGCTATAAAAGGCGCTATAATCGTGCGTCAACGTGGCACAAAGATTCTCGCAGGAACAAACGTTGGTCTCGGTAAGGACCACACCCTTTACGCTCTCGAAGAAGGATTTGTAAAATTCTCTCACAAGCGCAAACAGAACTTCGATGGGACCACCACCACCCGAAAGACTGCAAATATTGTTTCAAGCAGATAATTAAAATAACCCTCGAATCTCGAGGGTTATTTTAATTCTACCGTAAAAGCAAAAGATGTTTTGTACGAACCATCTTCGACACCGATCGTGTACGTGCCCACCTGCTTTATCGCAGTATCAGGGATACGGATACACTTAGGGTCAATCGCGATACGTGATGTTTGAAGCAAAAATTGTGCGATATCCTTTGCGGTAATCTTTGAAAAGAGAACTCCCTTTTCGTTTGCAGGAGCTTTGTATGCAATCGAGGCACCCTCGATCTCTTTGATTGCATTGTCGAGGAGCGTCTGTTTGACCGCTTTTTCTTCGGTGCGATTGTGTTGTTTGCGTATGATATCGGCGAGAGCTGTAGGGGTCGCAGGAATAGCCTTTTTTTGAGGAAAGAGTGAGTTGCGAGCAAAACCTTCACTGACTTCGATCACCTCTTCGGCCTTTCCAAGTTTTGGAACGGATTTGAGCAGAATAACTTTCATAGTCTGTTAGTTATACTAGAGTTTCTTAAATAACGCCACTGCCGCATCAAGCTGGGTATCGACACCTTTTGTATCTCCTTGTTTTATTTCAACCTTTGGAGACAGCCCGCTCTCAGAAATAGATATTCCTTCCGGGGTATACCACTTTGCAACTGTGACTTTCATCGAAGTATCTGAGGTGAGGTTGATGACTTCTTGCACAGAACCTTTTCCAAATGTTTGCACACCTACGAGTGTACCCACCTGATGCTCAGAAAGTGCACCCGCTACTATCTCAGAAGCTGATGCAGAACCTTTGTCTACGAGGATAACGAGCTTATGTCCTTGCGGGAACAGTTTCCTGCCTCGAGTAAGGTGTACATTGATGTCATCAGGAGTCTTGCCTACCTCTTTGACCACAACCTTTCCTTGAGGAAGAAACATACTTGAGATATCAACAGCCGCCTCAAGATAGCCGCCTGGATTGCCACGGAGATCAAGAATGAGATTTGTTTTCCCTGAAGCAATATATTCCTCGAGAGCATTGTGGAACAATTCAACTGAATGAGATGAGAAATTGTAGAGACTGATGATAAATACCCCTTCACTCTCTCTCACCGATGTTTCTACTGTTGGGAGTGTGATTGTTGCCCGTGTAATAGAAAACACGAGTGGTTCATCAATCTTTTCTCTCAAAATAGTAAGGGTGACCTTTGTCCCAGATGCACCACGGATGAGCCCTATCGCTTTGTCGATAGTCATATCTGACGCGACCGTCTCATCTATCTTTATGATTTTGTCTCCTGCTTTTATCCCTGCTTGATACGCAGGTGTCCCCTTCAAAGGAGCAATAACAGTAAGCAGTCCATCCTTTTGACCAATCTCTATCCCGATACCGTTAAATTCACCAGAAATCTGAGTTTGAAATATTTCGTTTTCTTCAGGTGAGAAAAAGGTGGTATAAGGGTCCCCAAATGACGCGAGAAGGCCCTTGATAGCGCCATAGACGCGATCAGTGTCCGAAGTATCGTCAGCGGCAGGAAACTTATCATCGACAATCTGCCATGCTTTCCAAAACGTATTAAAATCAGTTTTTGCTTCAAGTGTTTCAGGAGTCTCCTTGTGTACAAGCCCAACGACTTTTGCGGCAGCCGGACGATTTTCATATCCTATCGATACACCAGCAAAAAAGACAGCGACCATCGCCGCCACTCCAATGGCAAATCTCACTCCTTGTTTTATGTGCTGAGGTGTCTGTTCCATAAACTATTGGAGATGAATCTCCCCATCCATCGTATTGGTAGGTTCTTCAAATTTGCGCAAACGAAAACGAAGTTCTTTGTACTGCTTTTTCATGCGAAGAGCAATCCACACAACAAGCGCTCCGAGCGCTATTGCAACTGCTGTCTTGATAGAACTTGCAACGCCAATAAATGGCAAAAACAAGAGTACTATCCCTATCCAAAAGAGAATCTTTAACTTCGTGAGCATCAATCTATTGTACCAAAGTCGTGTCTCTTTCGGTAGAGCGCGGCCCGACAACAATCACAAACTCACCTTTTTGTTTATCAGGATGTCCAAGATAGTAGGCAAGGAGTGACCCCGCTGAACCACGAGGATACTCCTCGAACTGTTTGGTCATTTCTCTCCCTACCATTATCTGACGATCGCCGAGCGTCTCTTGGAGCGATTCGAGTGTCTTGATGATGCGATGGGGTGACTCGTAGAGCACTATTGTATGATCTATTTCAGCAATCTTTGCAAAGAGTGTTTGGCGACCCTTTTTGTGCGGGATAAATCCGAGAAATTCAAAATGACTTGCAGGAAAACCCGAAACAGAAAGTGCCGCAACAACTGCTGAAACACCAGGAAGAGGAACAACAGATGCATCCTCGTATCTTTTGCGAAATTCATTGAT